>NZ_JCACKF010000002.1:0-70002 GCF_059505245.1 Stenotrophomonas sp. | reverse complement strand
CCAAACGCAAACGCGGATCTGTATTGCTGTGGGTTGGGCGGGGCGGTGTGGGCTTGCAGGACACGCCGTAAACCCGTCCCTGGGGGCTCGATGGCGCCATCCATGGCGCCAACGGTCCTGCTGCCCCACACCGCCCCACCCCCGACAGTTTCCCGGTGACGGTGGGTCAACCGCGACTGCCGGTGGGTGTCGACCTTGGTCGACACGGTCGATCCACGCCATGGGTGGATACAGAGCGAAGCGATCCGCTTCCGCTTTTGATCTTCTCTTTCTTTTCCGTGGTGGACGCACACGGAAACTGTCCGTGGCCGGGCGGGTGGGCTGCGCAGGGGCGTGAGCCGCATGGATGCGGCGACCGAGCTTACATGGACGTACTCGCAGCGACCCCTGCGCAGTCCACCCGCCCGGCCTATCCCATGACCGACAAACGCCGCCCACCACGAGGGGCGGCGCCGTTGGCTGGAAACCTAGATCGGTGCCAGTGCGGTGAACGGTGCCCAAGGCAGGTTGCGCAGCAGCGCATACCCGGGCAGCACCCAGAGCCAGAACATGGGATTGGCCAGTACCCGCATGAGCGGGTCGAGCACGCGCGGCCGGATGCCGGCGACGTTCAGCAGCATCAGCAGCAGGAACGGCAGGCTGATGACCAGCAGCGGGTTCATCGCCATCGCGCCGGGCAGGTCGAAATGGACCAGTGAATACAGGCAGCGGGTGCTGCCACAGCCCGGGCAGTACAGGCCTGTCAGCGCGTACAGCGGGCAGCTCGGCAAAGGATTGCCGGCGACATACGGATTGACGTTGCGCAGCACCACCGCGGCACCGGCGGCCAGGCCGGTGGCGGCCAGCAGCGGTGCCCAGCGGGCGAATCGGGAGCGGGCGGGAAGTGCGGACATTGCAGCAACGGATCCGGCGCAGGCGCCGGATCCGTCCACGCGGATCAGTAGCCGCTGTTGTTCATTGCACCCATGCCGCCGACAGCGACGATCAGGATGCCGTACAGCACGCCGACCACGACGGCGGCGATGGCCGACCAGATCGCCCACTTCTTGGCCTTGGCGGCGGAGTCCTGGGCACCGGCGATGTCGCCAGCGGCCAGCTTGCCGTTGACCTGCGCGGCGTAGACGATCGACACGATGCCGGCCGGCAGGCAGCAGAACAGGGTGCTCAGGATGGCCCAGACCAGATTGTTCGGGACCTGCGGAGTGGCGGTGTTCATGGGTTCAAGCTCCTTGATGGGTGGTGGTGGTGAATCATTGGTCGGAAAGAGCGCCCAGTACGGCCAAGCCGCCGAACAGCCCGAACCACAACAGCAACAGGACCGGCAGGGCCACGGCCGAAGCCACCGCCCACCAGCCCGCCTTGCGCGACGCACTGTAGGCCCCCGGCAGGTCGCCGGCGGCGCGGCGGCCATCGACCTGGGAGGCATAGACGATCGACACCACGCCCAACGGCAGGCAGCAGAACAGCGTCGTCAGGATCGCCCAGACCAGATGGTTGGGGATGTAGACCGGACGGCTGAGCGGTGGCGGTTGATTCAAAGCAAGACTCCATTCCTTGGTGGCCGGCCATGATGAAACGGCCGAACCTCCCCCCTGTGGGTGCGTAATCTACCTCAACCCGCGCTGCATGTATGCGGTTACAGTCAGATACTGGCCGGTATGGCCCTTGATCTGACGCATCTGACGGACCTCTGCGATGCATCGGAGGGCGAGGATGGGGGCTTGTCGCTGGGACGGTCTACCCGTGTCCGTGCGGTCGATCAGGCGTGATCACCACGCAGGGCCCGCACCTGGGCCTCCAGCACCGGGGCGCTGGTGGTGCGGCCATCCACGGCCGGTGCCGCCACCACCTCGACCGTGGCGCGGAAACGACGCGGCACCCGCATGCGGCCAAGGCGGCTGTCGCGGCGGCTCCACATGCTCGACCACATGCCGCGCAGCGCCATCGGCACCACCGGCACCGGCCGCCGCTCGAGGATCTTCTCGACGCCGGACTTGAACGGCGCCATCTGCCCGTCGCGGGTCAGCGCGCCCTCGGGGAAGATGCAGACCAGTTCGCCTTCGGCCAGCGCCGCGTCGATCTCATCGAACGCACGCTGCATCAGCGCCGGGTCTTCGCGCGCCCCGGCAATCGGGATCGCCTTGGCGGTCCGGAAGATCCAGCGCATCACCGGGATGTTGAAGATCTTGTAGTACATGACGAAGCGCACCGGGCGCGGGATGGTCGCCGACAGGATCAGCGCGTCCATGTAGCTGACGTGGTTGCAGACCAGCAGTGCGGCGCCTTCGTCCGGCACGTTGGCCTCGATGCCGTGCGGGCGCAGCCGGTACAGGGTGCGCACCATCAGCCAGCTGAGGAAGCGCATCAGGAATTCGGGGACGATGGTGAAGATGTAGATCGCCACCAGGGCGTTGGCGATGGCCAGCGCCAGGAACTGCTGCGGAATGGTCCAGTGCAGCAGCTTGTGGGCGGCCAGCGACAGCAGCGCCGCAGCGACGATGAAGCCCGAGTTCTGGATGTTCAGTGCGGCGAACACGCGCGACATCTGCGCCTTCGGCGTGCGGCTCTGGATCAGTGCGAACAGCGGCACCACGAAGATGCCGGTGAACAGGCCGATGCCGATCAGGTCGATGACGATGCGGATGCTGCCGGGCTGCTGCAGGAACGGCCCGATGGTCAGCCCGTGCACTGTCGCTTCGCCGCTGCGGGCGAAGTACAGGTCGAGCAGGAACGCGGTCATGCCGAACGCGCCCAGCGGTACCAGGCCGATTTCCACCGTACGTGCTGACAGCTTCTCGCACAGCAGCGAGCCGACGCCGGTGCCCACCGAGAACAGGGCCAGCGCGAAGATGTACAGGGTCGGCTGGCCGCCCAGGTTGGTCACCGCATACGCCGGCAACTGCGAGGTCAGCACGGTGCCGACGAACCAGAACCAGGACACGCCCAGGATCGAGTTGCGTACGGCTTTCTGCTGGCGCGCCATGCGCAGCACCGCCAGCGATTCCGGCAACGGGTTCCAGTTGATCTTCAGGTTCGGGTCGCCGGCATCGACCTTGGGAATCAGGCGGGCGGCAATGTTGCCGCAGATCGCCAGGGCGATGATCGCGCACGCGGCCACCACCGTGCCGTGACTGCCAGCCACGGTGAACATCAGGCCGCCGACGATCATGCCGGAGAGGATCGACATTGAGGTGCCCATCTCGACCAGGCCGTTGCCGCCGGTCAGCTCTTCTGGCCTGAGCACCGACGGCAGCACTGAGTACTTCACCGGGCCGAACAGGGTGGACTGCATGCCGGTGCAGAACAGCGCGACCAGCAGCACCGGCAGGCTCTGGGTGAGGAAGCCGGTGGCCGCCAGCGACATGATCACGATCTCCATGGTGGTGGTGATCACGATCAGTCGCGATTTTTCCAGTTTGTCGGCGATCTGCCCGGCCAGCGCCGAGAACAGGAAATATGGCAGGATGAAGATGGCCGGTGCCAGGGTGGCGTACAACCCCAGTTCTTCCTCCGGCACAGCCATGAACAGCAACATGCTGATGATCGCCTGCCGGTACACGTTGTCGTTGAACGCACCGAGCGCCTGGACCACGAAGAACGGCAGGAAACGGCGCTGGCGCAGCAGGGCGAACTGGTTGTGACCGGACATGGAACCTCCTTGACCGGCGCAGCCTAGCATTCCTTCCCCTCTGCTGTGGATGCGGACCTGTGGGTGCGGACCGTTGGTCCGCACACCTGCCAGCACTCTCAGACGATATCGTCGACCACGCCGCCATCCACGCGCAGCGCCGCACCCGAGGTTGCCGAGGCCTGCGGCGAGGCCAGGTAGACCACCATGTTGGCCACTTCCTCGACCGTGGCGGTGCGCTGGATCACCGAGGACGGCCGGTGCGCCATCACGAACTCACGGCCGATCTGCTCCAGCGGCTTGCCGCTGCGCTGGCGTTCATCCTCGAACATCGCCGCAAAACCATCGGAGAGGGTCGGGCCGGGCAGCACCGCGTTGACGGTGACGCCACTGCCGGCCACGCGCTTGGCCAGGCCGCGCGACAACGACAGCTGCGCGGTCTTGCTGACCCCGTAATGGATCATGTCGGCGGGAATGTTGCGCGCTGATTCGGAGGAAATGAACAGCACGCGGCCCCAGCCGGCATCGACCATTGCCGGTAGCAGCGCACGCGACAGGCGCACGCCGGACATCACGTTGGTCTGCCAGTAGCGCTCCCAGGTCGCGTCATCGGTCTCGAAGAAGTCCTGTGGGCCGAAGATGCCGGCGTTGTTGACCAGGATGTCGACCTTGGGCAGGCCGGCCAACAGTGTTTCGACACCGGCTGCATCAGAGAGATCGGCGGCGACGCCGAGCACGTCGGCTCCCGGCACGGTGGCGAGCAGGTGCCGGCGGGCGCGCTCGACGCTGTCGGTGCTGCGGCCATTGAGAATGACACGCGCACCAGCGCTGGCCAGTCCTTGGGCGATGGCCCGGCCGATGCCGGCGGTGGAGGCGGTGACCAGCGCGGTGCGGCCACTGAGCTCGATTTTCATGGCGATAGTCCGGAGCGGGGGGATTGCCCAGTATCCGCGCGGCCGCGTGATCGAACCGCAGCGCCAGGCGCAACGCGCCGTTGCACACGGCGCAATTGACCCATGCCACGCGTGGGTGGGATCTCCGATCAGCGATGAGGAGTCAGGTCAGGCTGGTCACCGCTTCATTGGCCGCTGCCCGCACCTTCGGCAGCATTCGCAGCACCAGCGCCATCTGCGTGCGGATCAGCTGCAGTTTCGGCGGCATCGCCTCGTCGATCTGCTCCAGCTCGGCGGCCACCGCGCGGTCGGCGTCGTTGTCATCGTCGGCGACCGGTTGCCGTGCGGTCAGCGCCGAGGCCAGTTGCTGCAGTGCCTTGCGCACGCGCTCGCCGGCCGCCAATGCCAGCGGGTCGCCCGCATAGCTGTCCACCTGGTCGCGATGCGCGCCCAGCGCCGACAGGTGTCCCAGCAGTGTGTTGGACAGCGCCAGGAAGCGGAAGCCGGCATCCAGATTGCGGCGCACATGGCCGGGCTCACGCAGCATGTTCGACAGTGCGGTGGACAGCGCGGCATCGGCATTGTGCATGTCGCGCCGCGCGATGCGGTAGGCCAGGTCGTCGCGCATGCCGCTGCGGTACTGGCCCAGCACCGAATCCAGGTAGCGAGCCGCAGTGTCCAGCACGCGTGCCAGGACGAGATGCAGCTGCCGGCCCTGCCAGTCGGGCAGGACCAGGAACGCGGCCGCCGCTGCGATCGCGCAACCCAGCACCGTATCGACCATGCGCGGCACGATCAGCACGAAGCCGTCGCCGATCAGGTTGAAGCAGGTCAGTGCCATCACCGTGATCGCCGCCGACGCCACCAGGTAGCGGTCGGTGCGGGTGAAGAAGAACAGAAGTGCAGAGAGCAAGGCGATCAGCAGCTGCACGTGCAGCTGCGGGAACAGCTGCAGCAGCGCCCAGGTCAGCACCAGTCCGGCCAGGGTGCCGACGATGCGCTGGGCCAGGCGTTGGCGGGTGGCGCCGAAGTTGGGCCGGCACACGAACACGATGGTCAGCAGTACCCACGAACCGTTCTGCGCATTGAACAGGCGGATCGCTGCAAAGCCGGCAATCAGCGCCAGCGCCATGCGCAGCCCATGCCGGAACAGCACCGAGCCGGGCGTAAGCTGCTGGCGGATGCGCACGCCCATCTCGCGCAGGGTGTGTGGGTTGCTGTCGCGCAGGCGGGTATCGACGTTGTCCAGGCTGGCTTCGGAGCGCTCGGCATCCAGCAGGCGCCGTTCGATGCTGCGCAGGTTGTGCACCAGCAGGTCCAGCGAGCCCAGCAGGCGCTGCCATTGTGGCCGCTGCTGGTCGCGCAGGTAGGCCAGCGCATCGGCCAGGTCGCGCCCGGCCTGCTGGTTGCCTTCTCCGTACACGAACGGACGGCGCAGCCGGATTGCCTCGCCCAGGCGGGCACAGGCCTGTCCCTGCAGGTCAAGCAGGCGCTGGCAGCGGTACAGCACGTCGCTGTGGAAGAACGCGTCCACCAGCGCGCCGTACGGGTAATGCGAGGAACTGGCGCGCTCGTGGAAATCCTGCGCCATGTAGTACAGGCGCAGGTAAAGGCCGGAGTTCACGCCGGGTCGGCCGGAGCGGCCGAAGCGGGCCAGGATCGCGGTCTTGGCCTCGTTCAGCGCGCCGACCACGCGGCGGTTCTGTTCGGCCAGGTCGAGCTGGCGACGTTGCAGGTCGGCTTCGCGCACCGGCTCGAACAGCGCGGCCTTCAGCTGCAGGTAGCGGCCCAGCTCAACGTACAGTCGCGCCACCCGCTCGCGGACCGGCCGGTTGGCGAACAGCGCGGTCCACAGGATCGACAGCAGGCCGTACCAGACCGCACCGGCCAGCAGGTGGCTGACCGCTTCCAGCGCACTGTGCAGGTCGCTGGCACCGTGCTGTTCCAGGCCGATCATGGTGTAGATCGCCAGCGTCACCGTGGCCTGGGCAATGGACGCATAGCGCTCGCCGAGCGCGCCGAGCAGGGTCAGGCCGAAGGTGGACAGCGCCAGCGCGCCGATGAAGATCCACGGCCACGGGAACAGCCAGATGACCGATGCTGCGGCAATGCAGAAGCACAACAGCGACAGCGCCACCGCCTTCGTCCGGCCCCACCAGTTGTCATCGGTTTCGGCGATGGCACTGGCGATGATGCCGAGGAACACGCCGGGCAAGGCGGTCAGCGCATCCAGCTGCCAGCACACCGCCAGCGCCGCGGTCAGGGCGATGAACACCCGCAGGCCGTAACTGGCCTTCTCGTGGGCCCACAGGCGGCTGAGGCGGGATTGTCGGGCGGACATGCAGGCTCGGTGGAAGGGTCTCCGACCATTATTGCGGGTGTGGGGTGAAGGGGACAGCCCGCGCAGGAATCCGGTAGTGCCGGCCGCTGGCCGGCAGATTTGCGGTACGGAGAAAGCCGGCCAGCGGCCGGCTCTACCCATAGATCCACGCCGCGCGTGGATGGGCCCTTCTACGCCCGCTGCGCGCGCTTGAGCAGCTTGGCTTCGCGCCTGCGTGCGCGGCGTGCGCGCCAACGCTCGGCCAGGCACGAGAAGATCACGTACAGCGCCGGCGTGCTGAGAAGGGTCAGGCTCTGCGAGAACAGCAGGCCGCCGATCATCGCGATGCCCAGCGGGCGGCGCAGCTCGGACCCTTCACCCAGACCGATCGCCAGCGGCACCGCCGCCAGGATCGCGACCATCGTGGTCATCATGATCGGGCGGAAGCGCACGATGCTGGCCTCGCGTGCGGCATCGCGCGGCGCCAGCCCATGCTCGCGCTGCGCCACCAGGGCGAAGTCGATCATCATGATCGCGTTCTTCTTGACGATGCCGATCAGCAGAACCAGCGCGATCATCGAGATCACCGACAGTTCGGTGTTGGTGCCGAACAACGCCAGCAGCGCACCGACGCCCGCCGCCGGCAGCGTGGACAGGATGGTGACCGGGTGGATCAGGCTCTCGTAGAGCATGCCCAGCACCAGGTAGACGGTCAGGATCGCGGCAAACACCAGGATCAGCATGTCGCTGGGATCTGAATTGAAGCCGAAGCCCGCATCGTCGGCCAGGCGGATGTCGCCAGGCATGCGCATGCCGGCGACGGTGGCATCGATGATCGCCTTGGCCTCACCCATGCTTACGTTCGGAGCCAGGTTGTAGCTGAGGTCCATCGTCGTGTACTGATTCTCGTGGGTGATCTGCGAGGGGGCCAGGCCGGGCATCTGCGTGGCCACCGCGGTGATCGGCACCCTGTCGCCGTTGCGCGCACGCACGTACACCTCATCCAGCGCCGCCGGGGTGGCGGTCTGCGAGGGCAGGGCGTTGACCACCACGCTGTACTGGTTGATGTCCGAATAGATGGTGGAGATCTGGCGCTGGCCGAACGCACCGTACAGCGCGCCGTCGATGGCGCCGACAGTGATGCCCAGGCGCGCGGCCTTGGCGCGGTCGATCTGGATGTTCTGGCGCAGTCCGGCATTGTCCACGTCGGTGCCGACGTCACGCAGCTTCGGGTTCTTCTTCAGTTCCGCCTGCAGCTTGGGCAGCCATTCCTGCAAAGCAGCCAGGTCGTTGCCCTGCAGGGAAATGCGGTACTGCGCGCCCTGGCTGGAACCGCCGCCATCGTTGCTGGGCAGGTCCTGGATCGCGCGCAGGCGCAGCTGCAGGTCGGGGTAGCGATCGGCCTTGGCACTGAGTCGCGCCAACGCATGTGCAGTGGTTTCGCGGCGACCGTCGCTGCGTGACTTCAGCTCGATGTTGAACTGTGCACTGGAGCCCTGACGGCCGCTGCCGAGGCGCACACCCACGGTTTTCACTGCCGGGTCGGCCATCAGCATGTCGGTGATTCGACGCTGGCGGGCGACCATGTCCTCGAAGGAGACGGTGGCGCTGGAATTGGCGCGGCCCCAGATCAGGCCGGTGTCCTGCGGCGGGAACGCGCCCTTCTTCACCGCCCCGAACAGGAAGATGGTGACGCCGATCAGGATCAGCGGCGTCAGCGACAGCAGCAGCGCGTGGCGCAGCGAGAAGTCCAGGAACACGGTGTAGATGCGCAGCATGCGCTCGTGGCCGGCATCCAGCCAGCGTCCGAAGCGCGACGGCGGCGCGCTGTGGTCATGGGCGCTGAGGAAGCGGCTGCACAGCGCCGGGGTCAACGTCAGCGAAACGATCATCGAGACCACGATGGCCGCCACCAGGGTGACGGTGAACTCGCGGAAGAACGCGCCCATCATGCCGCTGGCGAACAGCAGCGGGATGAACACCGCGACCAGCGAGGCGGTGATCGAGACAATGGTGAAGCCGATCTCGCGCGCACCGGTCAGCGCCGCCTGCATGCGCGGCATGCCCTCGTCGAGGTGGCGCATGATGTTCTCGATCACCACGATCGCATCGTCCACGACGAAGCCGATCGCGATCACCAGCGCCAGCAGGCTCAGGTTGTTCAGGGTGAAGCCCATCACGTACATCACCAACGCGGCACCGGCCAGCGACAGCGGTACGGTCACTGCGGCGATCAGCGTCGGTGCCAGCCGGCGCAGGAACAGCGCCATGGTCAGCACCACCATCGCCAGGCTGATCAGCAACGTGATCTGCACTTCATGCAGCGACGAGCGGATGGTCGGCGTACGGTCGAAGTACGGCGTCATCGTGGTGCCGGGCTGCAGGTAGTCGCGCAGGGTCGGGATCTGCGCCTTGACCCGGTCCACGGTCTCCACGATGTTGGCGCCGGCACGGGTGAACACGTACATCACCACCGCCGGTTTGTGGTCGAACCACGCGGCCTGGTAGGCATCCTGCTGGCCGTCGTAGACATTGGCGATGTCCTTCAGGCGGATCACCCGGCCATCGCCCTGGGTCTTGACCACCAGGTCGGCGAAGTCCGCCGCACGCGCCACCGAATCGTTGGCGATGATCGCAGTGGTGGTGTTGCCATCGCTGAGGAAGCCGGTGGGCGAGGTCACGTTGGCCGCGCGCACGGCGTTGCGCAGGTCGTCGGCAGTGAGTCCCAGCGCGTTCATCAGGCGCAGGTTGACGTCCACCCGCACCGCTGGCGTGGAGGCACCGGCGATGTCGACCGAGGCAACGCCGCTGATCTGGCGGATGCGCTGCGCCAGCAGTGAATCGGCGACGTTGTACAGCTCGTCGGCCGACTGCGTCTGCGAGGTCAGCGCGATGGCGATGACCGGGTCGTCGTTCGGGTTCGCCTTCTGGTACATCGGCGAGCCCATGCCCGAGGGCAGGTCGGCTTGCGCCGAGTTGATCGCGGTCTGTACGTCCAGCGCGGCCGAATCGATGTTGTGGCCGCTCTGGAAGATCATGAACACCAGCGAGCTGCCTTCCGAGCTCGACGAGCGCATGCGGTCGATGCCCGGCAGCTGGCCGAGATGGCGTTCCAGCGGCGCGGTAACCGTGGAGGCCATGGTCGCCGCATCGGCGCCGGACTGGCTGGCATGCACGAAGATCACCGGGATCTCGATGTTCGGCAGTGCCGATACGCCCAGGCGCAGGTAGCAGATCAGGCCGACCATGAACAGGCCGATGGCCAGCAGCGCGGTGCCGATCGGGCGGCGGATGAAGGGGCCGGACAGGTTCATCGTGCCGCCCCTTGCAGCAGCGGGGCGTGGATCATGCCTGCGGCTCCTGCAGCGAACCGTCGCGCAACGCACGCTGCTCGCGGCGGCGGGCAAGCCACTCGGAGAAGCGCTCCATGTACAGGTAGATCACCGGCGTGGTGTACAGCGTGACCAGCTGCGACAGCAGCAGGCCGCCGACGATGGCGATGCCCAGCGGGCGGCGCAGCTCCGAGCCGATCCCGGTGCCCAGGGCCAGCGGCAGCGCGCCCAGCATGGCCGCGGCGGTGGTCATCATGATCGGGCGGAAGCGCAGCAGGCAGGCACGGCGGATCGCTTCGTGCGCGTTGGCACCGGCGCGGCGGGCCTCGATCGCGAAGTCCACCATCATGATGCCGTTCTTCTTGACGATGCCGATCAGCAGCACGATGCCGACGATGCCATCCACCGACAGGCTCAGGCCGCACAGCATCAGCGCCAGCAGCGCGCCGACACCAGCCGGCGGCAGCGTGGAGATGATCGTGATCGGGTGGATGTAGCTCTCGTAGAGCACGCCCAGCACGATGTAGATCACCACCAGCGAGGCCAGCAGCAGCCACACCACGTCCGTCTGGCTGCCAGTGAACTCGGCGGCCTTGCCGATGAACTCGGCATGCAGGTGGGTGGGCATGTCCAGGCTGTCCTTGGTCTCCTGGATTGCACGTACCGCTTCGGACAGCGAATAGCCCGGCGCCACGTTGAACGACACCGTCACCGCCGGCAGCTGCTGCTGGTGGCTGACCACCAGCGGCGCGCTGCTGACCTTGCCTTCGGCCAGCGCCGACAGCGGGATGATGTTGCCGGCGCCGACGGTGATGCCGGTGTTCTGCGCGCCGATGCCGGTGGCGGTCGACGAGTTCGACGAGGTGACCTGGCCGAAGCTGGTGGCATTGGTGCCGGTCAGTGCGCCGGCGCCGTTGGAGGCCACCGCCAGCTGCTCCATCAACGCGGTGCTGGTGCGGAACTCCGGCGCCACTTCCAGCACCACGCGATACTGGTTGAGCTCGGTGAAGATGGTGGAGATCTGGCGCTGGCCGAACGCATCGTAGAGCGTGTCGTCGATGGTCTGCATCGGCACGCCCAGGACACTGGCCTTGTCGCGGTCGATGTTCAACTCCAGGGCGCGGCCCTGGTTGGACAGGTTGTTGTCCACGTCAGCCAGTTCCGGGCGCTTGCGCAGCGCTTCGGTCAGGCGCGTGGCCTGGGTCGCCACCGTTGCCGAATCGACGTCCGACAGCGAGTACTGGTACTCGGTGGCGGCCACGCGGGTATCCAGGGTCACGTCCTGCACCGGCTTCAGGTACAGCGCCACGCCCGGGATTCCGGCCACCGCCTTCTGCAGGCGCGGCAGGATCTGCTCCAGGCCATCGCGCTGGCTGCGCTCCTTCAGCACGATCGACAGCTGGCCCTGGTTGAGCGTGGGGTTCATGCTGCCGGCACCGATGAACGCCGACACGCCGGTCACATCCGGGTCGTGGCGCAGTGCTTCGGCGACCTGCTTGGTGCGCTGTTCCATCTGCGGGAAGGCGATGTTCTGGTCGGCCTGCACCACGCCGGTGATCAGGCCGGTGTCCTGTTCGGGCAGCAGGCCCTTGGGAATCAGCACATACAGCAGCACGGTCAGCACCAGTGCACCACCGGCCACGGCCAGGGTCAGGCGCTGGTGGCCCAGCACCCAGTCCAGGCTGTGCTCGTACAGGCCGACGGTGCGCGTCCACAGGTTCTGCTTGCCGGCCGCTGCCGCGCGCTCATGCGCGTCTTCGCCCTCGGGCAGGGCGTCGGGCTTGAGCAGGTAGGCACACATCATCGGGGTGAGCGTCAGCGAGATCAGCATCGACAGCACCACCGCGATGCTCAGCACCCAGGCGAACTCGTGGAACAGGCGGCCGGTGACGCCGGGCATCAGCAGCAGCGGCAGGAACACCGCTACCAGCGAGACGGTCAGCGACAGCACGGTGAAGCCGATCTGGCGCGCGCCGATCTCGGCCGCTTCCTTGCCACTCTTGCCCTGCTCGATGTAGCGCACGATGTTCTCGATCATCACGATCGCATCGTCGACCACGAAACCGGTCGCCACCACCAGCGCCATCAGCGAGAGGTTGTCCAGCGACATGCCGGCGAAGGCCATCACCGCGAAGGTGCCGGCCAGCGACAACGGCACTGCTACCGACGGGATGATCGTGGCCCACAACCGGCGCAGGAACACGAAGATCACCGCCACCACCAGGCCGATGGTGAGGATCAGGGTGAACTGCACTTCATGCACCGAGGCGCGGATGGTCTCGGTACGGTCGTTGAAGATCTCCAGGTGCACGTCGGCCGGCAGCACGCCCTGCAGCTGCGGCAGGATCGCGCGGATGCGCTCGACGGTCTGCACGATGTTGGCACCAGGCTGGCGCCGGACTTCCAGCAGCACCGCCGGCTTTCCATCGGCCCAGGCGGCCAGCTGGTCGTTCTCCACGCCATCGATCACCTCGGCCACGTCCGACAGCCGCACCGGGCGGCCGTTCTTGTAGCTGATGATGGTGTCGCGGTACTCGGCGGCGCTGGCCAGCTGGTCGTTGGTGCCGATGCTGTAGGACTGTGTCTTGCCGTTCAACGAGCCCTTGGGCGCATTGACGTTGGCCTGGGTCAGCGCGCTGCGCAGCTGCTCCAGGGTCAGGCCCATGTTCGACAACTGCGCCGGATTGACCTGGATGCGCACGGCAGGGCGCACGTTGCCGGCGATCGACACCAGTCCCACGCCCTGCACCTGCGACAGGCGCTGGGCCAGGATCGAGTCGGCGTAATTGTTGACGTCGCGCAGCGGGCGCGTGTCGGAGGTCAGCTTCAGTGTGACGATGGCTGCGTCGGCCGGATTCACCCGGTTGTAGACCGGCTGGTAGGGCAGCGACGAGGGCAGGGTGGCCTGGCGGATCGCCGCCTGCACGTCCTGCGCGGCGATGTCGATGTCGCGGTCCATCGAGAACTGCAGGATGATCGTCGACAACCCGGCCGACGAGTCGGAGGTCATCAGCTCCAACCCGGAAATCTGCCCGAACTGGCGCTCCAGCGGGGTAGTGACCAGCGAAGCCATGGTGGTGGCGTTGGCACCGGGGTACTGGGTGGTGACCACCAGGCTGGGCGCATCGATTTCCGGCAGCGCCGACACCGGCAGCTTGCGGTAACCGAGGATGCCCAGCAGCAACAGGCCCGCCATCAACAGCGAGGTGGCGATCGGGCGGCGGATGAAGATCGTCGAAAAGCCCACGGACTGATCCTTGCTGGCACTTCAATGTCGGCGCCGGCGGGTATGCCGGCGCGAGGGAGATCAGTGGCCTGCGCTCAGCGCGGGCCACCACCGCGGCGGCCAGCGCCGCCTGCGTTCTTCTGCTCGGCCGCCTTCAGTTCGGCCTCGGTCGGTGCGGCCGGGGTCTCCCCCGGCTTCAGCGCGGTGACCTTGCTGCCCGGCTTCAGGCGGAACTGGCCTTCACTGACCACCCGCTCGCCGCCCTTCAGGCCTTCGGCGATCTGCACCTGGCTGTCGCCCACTTCCACGCCGCTGCGCACGGTCTGCATCTTTACCGTGTTGTCGCCCTGCACGATGTAGACGTACTCGCCATCCGGGCCACGCAGCACCGCCTGGGTGGGGATGACCACACCACCGGCGATCGTGCGCAGCTGCATGCGCACGTTGACGAACTGGCCCGGCCACAGGCCGTTGTCGGTGTTGTCGAAAATCGCGCGCGCCTTGAACGTGCCGCTGTCGGCACTGATCAGGTTGTCGACCACGTCGAGCTTGCCGTCGCCGGACAACACATGCGAATCGGCACGGTCCAGCGCGGCCACCGGCACCGTGCCGGCGGCCTGCGCCTGGCGCACGTCGCCGAGCTGGCGCTCGGGCAGGTTGAACAGCACGTGGATCGGATGGATCTGGGTCAGCGTGACCAGCGCGGTGCCGGCGTTGACCACGTTGCCCGCGTCGACCGCGCGGATGCCGGCGATGCCGGAGATCGGTGCGGTGACCTTGGTGTACTGCAGCTGCACCTGCGCCGAACGCATGCTGGCCTCGTTGGCGGCCACGGCGCTTTCGTACTGTGCCACTTGGTTTCGCTGTGTATCCAGATCGGTCTTGGCGACGTACTGGCGATACTCAGGCGCATTCGAGCGCTGGAAGTTGGAGCGCGCAGTGGCCAGCAGGGCTTCGTTCTGGCGCTTGGCTGCGGCGGCCTGGTCATAGCTGGCCTGGGCCGTGCGCGGATCGATCACCGCCAGCACGTCACCCTGCTTCACTTCCTGGCCTTCGCGGAAATTCAGGCTCATCAGCTGGCCGCCGACCTGCGGGCTGACGGTAACGGTGTTCATCGCAGTCACCGTGCCCAGCGCGCTGGCATACACCGGCACGTCCTGGCGCGTGGCCTCCACCACGGTCACCGGTACTGGACCGGCATTCGGATCCTCGCCGCCCTGGCGCGCCCCCGCAGCTGCACCACCGGCCTTGTCCTTGCCCCCGCCCATGACGCGCAGGCCGACCACGGCCAGCACCAGCACTGCCACGACCAGCAGCACGATCTTCCAAACACGTGACATTACGAGGACTCCGAGAGGGCTGGACCAGGCGGGACGCCGGGGCAATGCGCAAAGCATACCTGTGCCACATCACGTTTCCTGCATGACGGATGGGACGGGCGCTAAGACCGGATCGAGCGCCGGAGGTTCCCGTGGCGGCGGTGTTGCCCTACATTCAGCTGGAACCCTTCTGCTGTGGAGATTGCGATGCGCCGTTCGCTGCTGCTGTCCGCCCTGCTGCTGGCCCTGCCGGCCCTTGCCCACGCCCAGGACGGGCAGCGCCCGGAAGTGACCGCCGCCGCGCAGCGGCTGCAGGCCAAGGTGGTCGAATGGCGTCGCGATTTCCACCAGCATCCGGAGTTGTCCAACCGCGAGGCGCGCACCTCGGCCGAGGTCGCCAAGCGCCTGCGTGCGATGGGCCTGAAGCCGAAGACCGGCATCGCCCACCACGGCGTGGTGGCGATCATCGAGGGCGGCAAGCCGGGGCCGAAGATCGCCCTGCGCGCCGACATGGACGCGCTGCCGGTGACCGAGCAGACCGGCCTGCCGTTCGCCTCCAAGGCCACTGACCAGTACCGCGGGCAGACCGTGGGCGTGATGCATGCCTGTGGCCATGACGCCCACACCGCGACCCTGCTCGGCGTGGCCGAAGCACTGGTGTCGATGAAGAAGGACCTGCCGGGCCAGGTGATGCTGATCTTCCAGCCGGCCGAGGAGGGCGCACCGCCGCCGGAAGAGGGTGGTGCGGCACTCATGCTGAAGGAAGGCCTGTTCGCCGATTTCAAGCCGGAAGCGGTGTTCGGCCTGCATGTGTTCTCCAGCGTGCAGGTGGGTCAGATCGCGGTGCGCGGTGGCCCGTTGATGGCGGCCTCGGACCGGTTCGGGATCAAGGTGATCGGCCGCCAGACGCATGGCTCGGCGCCGTGGAACGGGGTTGATCCGATCGTCGCCACCGCCGACCTGGTGGGCACCGCGCAGACCATCGTCAGCCGCCGCGCCAACCTGTCCAAGCAGCCGGCAGTGCTGACCTTCGGCGCGATCAACGGCGGCATCCGCTACAACATCATTCCCGATGAAGTGGAGATGGTCGGCACCATCCGCACCTTCGACGAAGGCATGCGCCAGCAGATCTTCGCCGACCTGCGCAACGTGGCCGAGCACACCGCCGCCGCGCATGGTGCCAAGGCGGTGACCGAGATCTACGAAGCCGATGGCAACCCGGCCACGGTGAACAACCCGGCACTGACCGCGAAGATGCTGCCGAGCCTGCAGGCGGTGGTGGGCAAGGACAACGTATACGAGCCACCGCTGCAGATGGGTGCGGAAGATTTCTCGCTGTACGCCAAGGAAGTGCCGGGCATGTTCTTCTTCGTCGGCTCCACCAGCGCGGGCATCGACCCGGCAACGGCGCCGGCCAACCATTCGCCGAAGTTCCTGCTGGATGAGAAGGCGCTGGATGTCGGGTTCCGCGCGCTGCTGCAGGTGAGCCTGGATTACCTGCACGGTGCCGGCACCCCGGCGGGGTGAGGGTTTCCGCAGGGCTTGCAGCCCTGCACCCGCCGAGACCAAAGCCACGTCAACGGCAAAAGCTGGTTTCCTGAGGGATGGCGGGGTGGGTCCGGTGGCAGGGGACGCTGCAAGTACGTCCATGTAAGCTCGGTCGCCGCATCCATGCGGCTCACGCCCCTGCCACCGGACCCGCCCCGCCTTCGACGGTTTCCCGCGAGCTGTCGGAACGACATCCTGCTTTGGTGGGTGTCGACCTTGGTCGACACGGCAGGCGTCGTGAACGTCTGAAGAATCGGCTTTTGATCTTGATTTTCTGATCTTTCCCGTGGTGATGGCCGCGCGCAAGGAACTGTCAGGGGCCGGGTGGGCAGGCGGGGCGGGGGTGTCCGCGGCATGGGCCCGAGGCATGCCTCGGGCGGGTTGGGCAGGACGCCCAACCCAGGCCTTGCCGTGTGCGCAAGACAGCGCACACGAGCAAGCCGCGGCCAAGCCCCCATGGACGGGTTTACGGCGTCCCCCGGCCAACCCACCCTCCCGGCCAGCTCCTGTATCCGGCAACACAACCACCACGGAGGGGCTCCGCCGTTGGCCAGCCCGGCCGAAGGCCCGCCGTCCGCGCGATACAATGGCGCCCATGAACACCCCACAGGATTCCAGCCTCGGTCGCGAGGTCAGTTACCCGTCGCAGTACGATCCCGGCCTGCTGTTTCCCATCCCCCGCAGCGGCGCCCGCGCCGAGATCGGCCTCGATGACGCCGCGCTGCCGTTCGTTGGCCACGACCGCTGGCATGCCTTCGAGCTGAGCTGGCTCGACGCGCGTGGCAAGCCGCAGGTCGCCGTCGCCACCGTGCAGGTGCCGTGCACCTCGCCGCGGTTGATCGAATCGAAGTCGTTCAAGCTGTACCTGAACTCCCTCAACAGCACCCGTATCGACAGCGCCGAGGCACTGCGCGCGCGCATCGTGGCGGATCTGTCGGCCTGCGCCGGTGCGCCGGTGGAGGTCGAATTCGGCCTGCCGGGCCTGCGTGAGACGCCGCTCGGCGAATCCATCGATGGGCTGGACCTGGAGATCGACTGCTACGGCCCGCCGCAGGCAGACTTCCTCGCCGCTGATGCCGGCGAGGTGGTGGAGGAAAGCCTGGTCTCGGCGCTGCTGAAGTCCAACTGCCCGGTTACCGGCCAGCCGGACTGGGCCACGGTCAGCCTGCGCTACCGCGGGCCGAAGATCGACCGCGCCGGCCTGCTGCGTTACCTGGTCAGCTACCGCGAGCACGCCGAGTTCCACGAGCAGTGTGTTGAACGGATCTTCAGCGAGGTGTCTGCGCGCTGCCAGCCGCAGTGGCTGGAAGTGGAGGCCCGCTACACCCGTCGTGGCGGTCTGGACATCAACCCCTGGCGTGCCAGCCCGGGCATCGCCGCCCCGGCCGCGACCTACCGCGAACTGCGGCAGTAACCGCCACAGGCGGTTGCCCGTTGCGCCGGGCCATGCCCGGCGAGCGCCGGCCAGCGGCCGGCATTACCATGATTCGCAGGCGGTTACGGGTGGAGCCGGCCGCTGGCCGGCAATCGGCCAAGGCCGGATCCCCCTGGCACAGCCGGCCAGCGGCCGGCACTACCGGGCGTCCATTCCCCCGATTGTTCAGCCGCCCCGGGGGGCGGCTTCACATCTGCACCATCCCCATTTAACAACCTCCATGGCACCGTGCGAATCACGTAGTCATGCAGACGGGAGTTGTGGATGAGTACCGAGAAGAAAGCCGATTTCTCCGGCGTCAGTGGCAGTGTCGACAGTACCGCCGAGCAGGTGCCGAAGGCGGACTTCTCCGGCGTCAGCGCTTCGGTGGACAGCACCGCAGACGTTGTCAGCGGCGGCACCTATACCGTGCAGAAGGGTGACTCGCTGTCGAAGATCGCCAAGCAGCATCTGGGCGACGCCAATGCCTGGAAAAAGATCTTCGAAGCCAACCGCGATGTGCTTGATGACCCGGACAAGATCTTCCCGGGCCAGACCCTGAAACTGCCGCCGAAGTAAGCCGGCCATCGAACGCCGTCCGACAATCCCTGGGAGGAACCCCGAATGATCAAGACCACCCCGCTACAGACCGCCCTGATCGCCGCCCTGCTGGGCAGCGTTGCCCTGGTCGGTTGCAAGAAGAAGGAAGAGTCGACCGACAGCAGCGCCGCTCCGGCAGCGACCGCCCCGGCCGAACCCGCAGCTCCCGCGCCGATGACCGGCGCACCGCCGCCGATGGCCGAAGCCGCTGCGGTCAACGTCTCGTCGGTCACCGTCGGCAAGACCGCCGCCGCCGACAAGTCGGTTGCGACGACGGCTTTGTTCGCACCGAAGGATGACATCATCGTCTCGGTCAAGACCGACGGCGCTGCAAACAACGTCACCGTTGGCGCCAAGCTGACCTATCAGGACGGCCAGGTAGCCGGCGAACAGAACGCTACCCTGAACACCAGTGGTGCGGAAACCACCAACGTCACGTTCAAGAATGCAAAGGGCTGGCCGGCCGGCAAGTACCGCGCCGAGGTCACCGTCGATGGCAAGGCGGCCGGAACGCCGCAGGAGTTCGAGGTCAAGTAAGTCCTGCCGACTCTCTCCCGGCAGGGCTCACGATGGACGCAGCCGCGAGGCTGCGTCCTTTTTTATTGGGCGACGCCCGCTTTAGGGAGGCTAGCGGGGTACGCTGAACGGAACACGGACAGGTCGGGGGACAGCATGCTCAGCTGGATTGCGCTCACACTCGCAATGGGCCCCGCGAATCTCTGGAGCTACGGCTGCGACCACTTTCTGTACGGTGCCTGCCTGCGCGTGCCGACAGGCATGTCCGTGACCTACGAGGCTCCTGTTGACTTTGGTCTGCACCGCATCAGGCATGACGGTAGGGAAGTCGCCTTGATCTACGAGGGCGATGCCCCCGAAAAGCCTGCGTCAGGAAGCACGCCGGATCTGCGCTTCACGGACGGCGGATATGTCGTGTCGGGGTATGCAAGGGCGGAAGGAGGTTCCACCCGGTACGACGTCTACGTTCGACCCGGATCGTCTGGCGCCGGTTCGCTGCACATCCGAGGCTCTGCAGCGACGGCTGATGAACTCGCCAGCCTGGCCGCCGTCGTTGGGGGATTCCGCATCTGCAACTTCCAGCAAAGCAAGCGCTCGCAGACATTGACCTGTCCAAGGCGTGCCGAGTGGGGGCCGCGATTGTCGGAGTGGGTCACGCGTGCCTCAATGAGCGGGAAGTCGAACTAGCCATCAAGCCTCAGCTTCCAGACCGGAAGCGAGCCAACGACGAAACACAGCGGTCCAGTACCGCCGCGTATGGCGCGGCTTTGCCCCGCGCGGCTGAAAACGCGACAATGCAGGGGTTTCCCCGCCGCGCGCCCACCCTGACGGCGACGGGGGAAAGCGTGGGGCCCGGCCCCGCGCGCGACACGGTTGCACGTGGCCCGGCGCTGGCGCCGGCCTTCCCCTGAGCACTGCTACAGAGTCCAAGTCCCCCATGTCCAAGATCCTCTACACGCTGACCGACGAAGCACCGTTCCTGGCCACCCAGTCGCTGCTGCCGATCGTCGGCGCCTACACCGCCACCGCCGGCATCGTGGTGGAAACCCGTGACATCTCGCTGTCCGGCCGCATCCTGTCGCTGTTCCCTGAACTGCTCAGCGACGCGCAGAAGGTCAGCGACGACCTGGCCGAGCTGGGCCAGCTGGCGACCACCCCGGACGCCAACATCATCAAGCTGCCGAACATCTCCGCCTCGGTGCCGCAGCTGAAGGCGGCCATCAAGGAACTGCAGGACCAGGGCTATCCGCTGCCGGATTACCCGGAAACCCCGGCCGACGACCAGCAGCGCGACTACAAGGCGCGCTACGACAAGGTCAAGGGCAGTGCGGTGAACCCGGTGCTGCGCGAAGGCAACTCCGACCGCCGTGCACCGCTGTCGGTGAAGAACTACGCGCGCAAGCATCCGCACCGCATGGGCGCCTGGGCGTCGGATTCGAAGTCGCACGTCGCGCACATGGCCGCCGGTGACTTCTACGGCAGCGAGAAGTCGGCCACCCTGGCCAACGCCGGTTCGCTGAAGATCACCTTCCACGGCAAGGACGGCAGCGCCGTCGTGCTGAAGGAAAAGACCGCAGTGAAGGCGGGCGAGATCGTCGATGCCGCCGTCATGAGCCGCAAGGCACTGGCCGCGTTCATCGGCGAGCAGATTGCCGATGCCAAGGCCCAGGGCGTGCTGTTCTCGCTGCACCTGAAGGCGACCATGATGAAGGTCTCCGACCCGATCATGTTCGGCGTGGCGGTGAACGAGTTCTACAAGGACGTACTGACCAAGCACGCCGACGTGCTCAAGCAGGCCGGTTTCGATGCCAACAACGGCATTGGTGACCTGGCTGCGCGCCTGCCGTCGCTGCCTGAAGCCACCCGCGCCGCGATCGAGGCCGACCTGGCCGCCGAGTACGCGCAGCGCCCGGGCGTGGCCATGGTCAATTCGGACAAGGGCATCACCAACCTGCACGTGCCGAGCGACGTGATCGTCGACGCCTCGATGCCGGCGATGATCCGCGACTCGGGCAAGATGTGGAATGCCGAAGGCAAGCTGCAGGACACCAAGGCGGTCATTCCGGACCGCTGCTACGCCGGCGTGTACCAGGCCGTCATCGACGACTGCAAGGCGCACGGTGCCTTCGACCCGGCCACCATGGGTTCGGTGCCGAACGTCGGCCTGATGGCGCAGAAGGCCGAGGAGTACGGCTCGCACGACAAGACCTTCCAGATCGCCGCCGATGGCGTGGTCAAGGTCACCGATGATGCCGGCGCCGTGGTGTTCGAGCACGCCGTGGAAGCCGGTGACATCTGGCGCATGTGCCAGACCAAGGACGCGCCGATCCAGGACTGGGTCAAGCTGGCCGTCGAGCGCGCCCGCCTGAGCAGCACCCCGGCCGTGTTCTGGCTGGACGCCGCCCGCGCCCACGACGCGCAGGTCATCGCCAAGGTCGAGCAGTACCTGAAGGACCACGACACCACCGGCCTGGACATCCGCATCCTGCCGCCGGTGGAAGCCACCGCGTTCTCGCTGGACCGCATCCGCAAGGGCGAGGACACCATCTCGGTGACCGGCAACGTGCTGCGTGACTACCTGACCGACCTGTTCCCGATCATGGAACTGGGCACCAGCGCCAAGATGCTGTCGATCGTGCCGCTGATGGCCGGTGGCGGCCTGTTCGAGACCGGTGCCGGTGGTTCGGCCCCGAAGCACGTGCAGCAGTTCGTTGAAGAGGACTACCTGCGTTGGGATTCGCTGGGTGAGTTCCTGGCCTTGGCCGCGTCGCTGGAACACCTGGGCAACCGCTACGACAACGCCGCTGCCCGTGTGCTGGCCAATGCGCTGGACGAAGCCAACGGCCAGTTCCTGGACAACGACAAGTCGCCATCGCGCAAGCTGGGTGGCATCGACAACCGTGGCAGCCACTTCTACATCGCGCTGTACTGGGCCCAGGCCCTGGCCGCGCAGGACGAGGACGCCGCCCTGAAGGCGCGCTTCGCCCCGCTGGCCAAGACGCTGACCGACAACGAGCAGAAGATCGTCGAAGAGCTGATCGCAGTGCAGGGCAAGGCCGTGGACATCGGCGGCTACTACCGCCCGGACGTGGCCAAGGCCAGCAAGGCGATGCGCCCGAGCGCGACCTTCAACGCCGCGCTGGAACAGCTGCGCGGCTGATCCACTGCCGTTCGGCCGTGACACCGGAACCCGCGCTTCGGCGCGGGTTTCTTTTTATGGCGCTGGGGTCAGATTCCTTTTGCAAGCAAAAGGGATCTGACCCCATTCGACCCGTGTCCAGAGCCGTGACATCCGTCGGCCGTCGGAATGCCGTCAACGGGGCATGAAACTTGCCCGCGATGGCGGTCGCAGAATGGATCGGCGCCGTTTCGCAGTCGCCTTGAATCTGAGCAATCGATCACGACGGCCGCCGCTGGCGATGCCCTAGCCTTGGCGACGCGAGGCCACCGGGGAGGTGGCCGCACGGGGAACACGGATGGCACGCGTGCTGGTAGTGGGAACCGATATCCAGGGCGAGCAGGCCCTGCTGCAAAGGCTGCGCCTGGCCTCGGCGCTGCCGGATGGCCAGGTCCGCCGCAGCCAGGATCTGGACGATTGTGATCTGCTGGTCATCCGCGATACCCCGGCGCTGCGCAACGCCGCCCAGCGCATGCGACAGCAACGTCCGCGCCTGCAGTGCTGGATCGAGGACATCGGCGGCCAGCTGCGTGATGGCGACGGGCATCAGGACGTGCTTGATGACGGTGCCATCGGTCGCGCGTTGCGTCGCATGCAGTTGGCACCGGAGCCCCTGGTCATGCAGACACCCGCGCCGATCCGCCTGGCAGATGGCGCGCACGCCATCACCCGCCTGCTGCGCGAGCGGCTGCCGCTGCGACAGGGCCAGGCACTGCTGGGTGATGCGGGCGAGCCTCTGCTGCTGATGGATCTGGAGCACGATCAGGCCGTGCTGTTGCAGGAGCCGGCTGCGGCGCTGGTGGAGCGGCTGGCCGATGCCTTTGAGCGCCTGCAGCTGGACGCGCTGACACCGGCGCGCCTGCAGGCCCTGGCCGGCGAGCGGCCACGCCAGCCGCTGCGGCCACTGCTGTGGCAATGGGCGCAACGCAGCCGCCATTGGCAGGCGCTGGACGAGCGCCTGCGCGGCGCCTCGGTGAAGCTGCTGCGCTGGCCGGACTTCCGCGTACTGGGCCATGACCACGATGGCTTCCGCCTGTGCTCGCTGCTGCTCAAGCGTGCGTGCACGGTTGAGGAATGCACGATGCTGCTCGAACTGCCGGCGGCGGCCGTTCGCGATTTCATCCATGCCGCCTATCTGTGTGGCTACGCGCAGCTGCAGGCCGCCCCGGCGACGCTGATGATGGCGGCAGGTGGCACCCGCACCGACAACGGACTGCTCGCCCGCCTGTGGCGGCACCTGCGCGGGAGCGAGCGCAATGCGTGAGCACAAGGTGGTCGTGCTGGGCGGCATGGGCAGCGGCAAGTCGACACTGGTACGCAGCATCGCGGCTGGCGCGGTGGTCGACACGGACGTGGCCAACAGTGATCGCCTCGGCGCCGACAAGGCCTCCACCACCGTGGCGCTGGACTACGCAGACATCGACCTGCCCAACGGCGAACGCCTGCGTCTCTACGGTACACCCGGCCAGCAGCGTTTCGATTTCCTGTGGCCGATCCTGCTGCAGGGCGCGCGTGGCGCGGTGCTGCTGCTGGATGCGCGCCGCGCCGGCCTGGCCAGCGAGCTGGAAGGCTATCTGCAGGTGCTGCAGCCGTTCGCATCATCCTTGGCACTGGTCGTGGCGGTCACCCACCTGGACCAGGCACCGCAGGCCGCACTGGATGACTGGGCCATCCGTGCCTGCCTTGACGACCAGCCGCTGCCGCTGCTGGCCGTGGATGCCCGTGACCGAGGACAGGGACTGCTGCTGATGGATGTACTGATGAGCGAAATGGAAGCGCACGCACTGGTGGCTGCACATGGCTGACGGGCAGCTGGCGGTACTGCCCGACGCCGGTCAGCGTGAGCGCCTGCAGCCCCTGCTGCAGGACCTGCAGCAGCGGGTCGAAGGCGTGCGCACGGTCGTGCTGGCCAGCGTCGATGGCTTTGCCCTGGTCAGCGCCGGCGCCGAAGGGCGCGGCGAACGGCTGGCGGCGATGACCAGCGCGATGCTGGCGCTGGCTGCGGCGGTCGGGCGCGAACTGGTGCTGGGCGATCTGCAGACACTGATGCTGGAAGCGGCGGGCGGAAAGGTGCTGATGCTGGCGATCCAGGCTGAAGGGCGCGCACCGTTGCTGCTGATGGCGGCCTGCGACCAGCGCAGCGTGATCGGCCAGGTGCTGTGGCAGAGCAGGGAATGTGGCCAGGCGATCCTGGCCGAACTCGGCGGATCGTGAGCCCGGCCGCAGGGGAACAAGGGGCTCGGACCAACATCGACAAGGGGTGCGACGTGGCTGGATTGAATGATTCGTTGAACGCACTGATGGGCATCGACGGCGCGCAGGCAGTGGCGCTGGTCGATTACGAAAGCGGCATGCTGCTGGGCGAAGCCGGTGCCGGCATGGACATGGAAGTGGCCGCCGCCGGCAATACCGAAGTGATCCGCGCCAAGATGAAGACCGCCGCATCGCTGAACCTCAACGACAGCATCGAGGACATCCTGATCTCGCTGGGCAAGGCGTACCACATCATGCGCCCGGTGGCGAAGAAGAAGGGCCTGTTCTTCTACATCGTGCTGGACCGTACCAAGTCCAACCTGGCATTGGCCCGGCGCAAGGTGCAGGACGTGGAGGCCGAACTGGCGATCTGAGTGGCCGCCTCCGTAGCGCCGGACCATGCTCGGCTGCTTCCAGCCGAAGCAGCCGAGCACGTTCGGCGCTGCTTTCAGGCTGCTGGAAGCAGCAGTGCAGAGACCAACGAGAGAGCCTTGCTGTCGCGTGCGGCGAAGTACCTGGGCGCATGATCTGGCAGCCACACTTCGTTGAAGTGGCGGCGGAAGTCCTCGTAGAACTCGTTGGGATACAGCTTGGCCTGCACCGTGCGGCCGTCCGGGTAGGCGTGGTCATACGTGGGCAGCGCATCGGTGTCGACGCCGCGATGATCCCTCAGCCATTTGCAGAACAGTCGGCCTTCGGAGATGTCCGGCACCAGCGCCTGCGGGAGCGTATAGCCCGCCTGCTCCAGCGGTGCGATCAGGTTCAACGTCAGCTCGTTGAGCATCGAGAAATGGGTGTACGGCACCTTGGCACGGTTCTGCATGTAGCGGTCGATGTGCACGGGCAGCAACGCATTGGCGCGACCCTGCTGCCATTCCACCACCCACTGCGAGACCTTCACTGCGAACCTGCGCGACAGCCACTGGCCGAGGTGGATGGCGAGGTACGGGTGGATCCAGGTGCCCTGCATGGCCGGGTTCCCACCGGATACCACGTGGATCAGCTCATTCTCGGACAGCTTCGTCTGCGCCATGAGCTCCTGCAGGAACTCCTCCGTCGATTTCAGTGCCCGGTAGTCGGACCAGCGCTTGCCGACGGACTGGCACAGGGCGGTCGCGCTGATGTAGCCGTCGCGGGCGCGCTGCGGGATGACGTTGCCTTCCTCCACGCGCGGGATAAAGGTCATTTGCTGCATGCGTCACCTCGTGCCGTTGTTGGGCCTGAAAGGGTAGGCAGCAGGGAGGCATCAGGTCTGTAGGAATCGTTGCGTTTGTCGCGGCATGCAGTGGCCCTACACAAGCCACCCCACGCCAGCGTATGGTGAGGCAGGTCCTCCCGGGTGAGCCCTGCATGTCCGAGCCTGACACCGTTGCCGACTTGGCGTCGCGCATCGCCGGCGCCATTCACGCCGGCTTCGAGCAGTATCACGCCCGCTTTGCGGCGATCACCGCCCGTGCGCGGCAGCGTTTCGAGCAGCGCGACTGGGTGGGCGCGCGCCGGGATGCAGTCGAGCGCATCGCGTTGTACGACCTGTGCATTGCCGAACAGATGGATGCGCTGCGGCGTCTCGCCGGCGAAGCGATCGGGGAACGCGCGCTGTGGCTGCAGGTGCATGCGCGCTATAGCGCACTGCTGCGGGGGCTGATCGACGCCGAGCTGTACAAGACCTTCTACAACACGCTGTCGCGGCGCTTGTTCTCCACCCGTGGCGTGGACCCGGCGCTGGAGTTCATCGCCTTCGATGTCGAGCCGTCCGATGCGATCACCCACCCGGTCGCACGGCATACCTATGCGGTCTCGCCGACGCGGCCGGTGGAGGCTCTCCAGCGCGTGCTGGCCGATTACCGCTTCGACATTCCGTATGCGCACCAGCTGCGCTGCGCGGCGGCCATCGCTGTGCGCCTGCAGGATGATCTGGCCCACTGGGGTGATACGCCGGTGCGCAGCATCGAGCTGCTCGACACCGTGTTCTACCGGGAGCGCCGCGCCTACCTGGTGGGTCGCGTGTTCGGCGAACACCGCTTCTCACCGTGCGTGATCGCCCTGGTCAACGATGGGCAGGGCCTGCGTGCAGATGCGGTGCTGACCCGGCGTCGCGATGTCGCCCATCTGTTCGGCGTGTCGCGCAGCTATTTCCAGGCCGACCTTGCCACGGTGGGCGATGCGGTGGTGTTCCTGCGCAGCCTGTTGCCGGGCAAGCCCATCGATGAGATCTACACCGTGCTGGGTCGCGCCAAGCAGGGCAAGACCGAGCGCTACCGGACCTTCTTCCGCCACTTCAACGAACATCCGCAGGAGCGGCTGGTGCCCGCCGAAGGCACGCCGGGCATGGTCATGGCGGTGTTCACCCTGCCCAGCTATCCGCTGGTGTTCAAGCTGATCCGCGACCGCTTCGCCTGGCCCAAGGCGATGTCGCGGCAGCAGGTGGAAGAGAAATACGCGCTGGTGTTCAATCTCGACCGCGTCGGCCGCCTGCTCGATGCGCAGCCGTATCGCCACCTGCGTTTCCCGCGCGACCGCTTCGCCCCGGCCTTGCTGGAAGAGTTGCTGCAGCAATGCGCGCAGAGCGTTCGCGTCGATGGCGACCAGGTGGAAGTCGCACTGTGCTATGTGCAGCGTCGCTTCCGTCCATTGAACCTGTACCTGCGCGAGCAGGGCGGCGAGGCGGTGCGCGCGGCGGTACTCGACTACGCGCAGGCGATCACCGACATGGCGCGCAACAACATCTTCCCCGGCGACATGCTGCCGAAGAACTTCGGCGTATCGCGGCATGGCCGGGCAGTCTTCTACGACTATGACGAGCTGTGCCTGGTCAGCGACTGCGTGTTCCGCGCCTGGCCGCAGCCGCGCACGCCGGAGGAAGCCATGGCCGACGAACCCTGGTTCCATGTCGGGCCACGCGACGTGTTTCCCGAGCGCTTCGGCCCGTTCATGGGCCTGCCGGCGGGCGAGCTGGCGGCGGTGCGCGAACATTACCGGCACCTGTTTGATCCCGCGTGGTGGCAGGGCCTGCAGGCGCGCTTCGCCAGCGGTGATTATCCGGATACCCCGCCCTATGCGGCGGTCCATCGCCTGGCCTGAACGGCGTGGCGTGTACTGCCTGCCGGTCCCGCTCGGACTGCGGTACGCTCGGGGTTCACCTCATCACCATGGATCCGGCAATGATGCGTTCCCCCCTGTTCCTTGCGCTGGCCCTGGCGTTCGCCGCCGGTGCTCCCCTGCTGCCGGCCGATGCCGTGGCCCAGAACGCGCGCGCCGTGCGCGCCACTGCCGAGATGAGCATGGTGCTGTCGGGCAGTATCGACGTGGCGGCCGATGGTTCGGTCAGCACGCTGGTCCTGGACCAGCGTGCCATGCTCGCACCCGGCATCGTGTCGTTCGTGGAAGGCGCCATCCGCGGCTGGCAGTTCGAACCGACGTTGCGCGATGGCACGCCGGTGGCCGTCCACGCGCCGCTGCGCGTACGCCTGCGTGGCAAGCAGCAGGAAGACGGCAACTACCAGATCAGCATGACCAGCGTCGACTTCAGTGAATATGATCCGAAGGCTACCGATTCGATCACCCAGAAGCGCATGCCGCCGCCGCGCTACCCCGAAGAGGCCTTCCGCAATGGCGGGCAGGGTGACGTACTGCTGCTGGTCAAGGTCGCACGCGACGGCACCGTGGCCGATGTCATTGCCGAGCAGGTGAACATGACCGTGGTCGCACCGGAACGGACCATGGCCAGGATGCGCGACATCTTCGCCAAGGCCAGTATCAGTGCGGCCCGCAAGTGGACCTTCTCGCCGCCGACCACCGGCGAGGACAGCACGCGGGATTCATGGACCGTGCGCGTGCCGGTCACTTTCGCCCTGAACAACAGCGACAACGGCCAGCCGGAACGCTACGGCCGCTGGCGTGCCTTCATCCCCGGCCCGCGCCAGGCCGCACCCTGGCGCACGCCGGATGGCGCCGGACAGGCGGGAAGTGATCTGCTGCCGACCGGCGGCGTGTACATGGTCGATGGCACCCAGCGCGGCCTGCGCCTGCTGACGCCGCTGGCGCAGCGCTGAGCCCGGTGCGATGGAGCGGTCGGCCAGGCCGGCCGCTTTTCAGTCCGCGTACGGGTAGACCACCACGCGGTTGCGGCCCTGTTCCTTGGCCATGTACAGGGCCTTGTCGGCCAGCCGCAGCGCCTGCTCGGCATCGACATGGAAGCTGGGGAAGTGGGCCACGCCCATCGACACAGTGATGGTGCCGACCGGCTCGAACGGATGATCGGCGATGTGCTGGCGCAGGCGCTCGCCGGCCTGGCGCGCCGAGTCGGTACTGATGCCCGGCAGCAGCAGCAGGAATTCCTCGCCACCGGCACGGCAGAGGATGTCGCTGTCGCGCGAGTAGCGGCGCATCTGGTCGGCGATATGGACGATGGCGGCGTCACCGACGTCATGGCCGTGGCTGTCGTTGATCGATTTGAAGCGATCGATGTCCAGCGCCAGGATCGCGAACGGAATGCCCTGCACCTGCAGCGCATCCAGCGCCTGCTGCAGGCCGCGGCGATTGAGCAGGCCGGTCAGCGGATCGGTACGGTTGGCGCGGTTGAGTGTGCCAATGCGGTCCTGCAGGGCGTTGAAGCTGTGCAGGACCGCCTGCTTGAGCTGGGCAACCTCGAAGTACCATGCGCGGATGCCGCTGACGTGGTTGATCGCGCTGCCGGTGTCCTCGCCACCCTGCACGTTGCGCGCAAGCTGCCACAGCGGCATCGAGATGCGCCGGGCGAACCACCAGGTGATCAGCAGTGACAGCAGGCCGAGCGGGATCGCGTTCCAGATCACCGCGGTCATCAACCGTGACAACGGCTGCAATGTGGCCTCGGTCGGCCGCTGGGCGATGATGCCCCAGCCGGTGGCCGGTACCGGCGCGTAACCGGCCAGCATCGACACGCCCAGGTTGTTACGGACCTGCTGCGCGCCGCGCTCACCGCGCACCACCGCCTTCACCGCCGGGTTGCCGACCACGTAGTCGCCGACCCGCTTGCCGTCGGCGTGGTACAGCAGGCGGCCATGGCGGTCGACCACGTACAGGTAGGAGCCGTCGCGGTAGTAGTGCTTGCCCAGCAGCGTATGCAGCGCGCTGCGCTGGCGCAGGTACAGGGTGCCGCTGACGTAGCCGCGATAGTGGCCCTGGCGGTCGAAGATCGGGTGCGACAGCGAGACCAGCAGCTTGCCTGTGGTCGACTGGTACGGGTCGCTGATCATCGGCTGGCGTGCAGCCAATGCGGCATTGTTGCCGACGCTGTGCAGGACCTCGCCCTGCAGCTGCAGGGTCTGCGGCGAGGTGGCGATCACCAGGCCGTCGGCGTCCACCACCAGCGAGGAATTGAAGCTGTTGGTCTGCAGCTGCAGGCGGCTGGCCTCGTCCTGCGCCTGTGCCGGATCGAGGTCACTCTGGCCGAGCCGGGTGGCGGCGTAGGCCAGCTCCTGCTGCGCGGCCAACAGGAAGTTCTGGGTGGTCTCGGCCAGCTTGGTGGCATAGACGCGGTTGGCTTCCAGGGTATTGCCGACCAGCTGGTCGCGCTGCACGCGGTAGCTGGCCAGCAGGGTATTGGCCAGGGCGATGATGGCGCTGAGCAGGGCCAGGGCGAGGATCAGCTTGCCCAGGTTGAGGCGGGGAGACAGCGTTCGCATGCGTCGACGGATCCGGCAGGAGGCTGGACCCGACCGGTTCTCCGGAAGGGGCGACAGCGGAATCGGTGGCCACGCCCGCAGGGCCGGGCAGGGTATCGGGCGGATTATCGCCAAAAGTCGGCGGCGGCAAAGTGAAGTGGGTCGCCCTGCCGGCAAAAAAAAACCTGCCGCAGCGAGCGGCAGGTTCCTTTCGATGCAATGCCGTGGATCAGCGCTTCATCGAGCCGAAGAACTCGTCGTTGGACTTGGTGTTCTTCATCTTGTCCAGCAGGAACTCCATCGCGGCCATTTCATCCATCGGATGCAGCAGCTTGCGCAGGATCCAGATCTTCTGCAGCAGTTCCGGCTCGATCAGCAGGTCCTCGCGGCGGGTGCCGGAACGGTTGATGTCGATGGCCGGGAACACGCGCTTTTCAGCGATACGGCGGCTCAGGTGCACTTCGCTGTTGCCGGTGCCCTTGAACTCTTCGTAGATCACCTCGTCCATCTTCGAGCCGGTGTCGACCAGCGCGGTGGCGATGATGGTCAGGCTGCCGCCTTCCTCCACGTTGCGCGCGGCACCGAAGAAGCGCTTCGGGCGGTGCAGGGCATTGGCGTCCACGCCACCGGTCAGCACCTTGCCCGAGCTCGGCACCACGTTGTTGTAGGCGCGGGCCAGGCGGGTGATCGAGTCGAGCAGGATCACCACGTCCTTCTTGTGCTCGACCAGGCGCTTGGCGCGCTCGATGACCATTTCGGCCACCTGCACGTGGCGCGCGGCCGGCTCGTCGAAGGTCGAGCTGATGACCTCGCCGCGCACGGTGCGCTGCATTTCGGTCACTTCTTCCGGGCGTTCGTCGATCAGCAGCACGATCAGGTGCACGTCCGGATGGTTGGTGGTGATGGCAGTGGCGACCTGCTGCATCATCATCGTCTTGCCGGCCTTCGGCTGGGACACGATGAGCGAGCGCTGGCCCTTGCCCTGCGGCGCCATCAGGTCGAGGATGCGGCCGGTAATGTCTTCCGACGAACCGTTGCCACGCTCCAGGGTGAAGCGGCGGCGCGGGAACAGCGCGGTCAGGTTCTCGAACAGCACCTTGTTCTTCGACGCTTCGATCGGCTCACCGTTGATGGTGTCGACGATGTTCAGCGCGAAGTAGCGCTCGCCGTCCTTCGGGAAGCGGATGCGGCCGGAGATGTGGTCGCCGGTGCGCAGGTTGAAGCGGCGGATCTGGCTGGGCGAGATGTAGGTGTCGTCCGGGCCGGCCAGGTAGCTGGCTTCGGCCGCGCGCAGGAAGCCGAAGCCGTCCGGCAGGATTTCCAGCACGCCATCGGCGGCAACGCCGTCGCCGTGGCGGGTCAGCACCTTCAGCAGGGCGAAGATCACGTCCTGCTTGCGGGCACGGGCCACGCCTTCGGAGATCTGCAGCTGCTCGGCGATCTCCAGCAGCTTCTGTGCCGGCATGCGCTTGAGGTCGCTCAGCGAGTAGACCGGGAAGCCCTCGGGCACGTTGGCGTGCGGGCGCGGCACGAAGGGCTGCTGCTCGCCGCCGTCCTGCGGCATGCCGTCATCGCGGCCACCGCGGTTGCGGTCGCGGTCGCGACGGTTGCGGAAACGGTCGCGGCGATTGCCCTGGCCCTGCTGGCCGTTCTGGTTGTAGGGGTTGTTGTTCTGACCCTGGCCCTGGTGCTGCCCACCGCCCTGGTGGTTCTGCTGGCGCTGTCCGGATTCGCGGCCTTCGCCACCCTCACCGCCGCCGGAGGCGGGGGCTTCAGTGGCAGGCGCGCTCGGCGCGGGGGCGGCTGCAGCCGGTGCCGGCGCTTCGGGCGCGGCTGCCAGCGGCAGGGTCGGTTGCGCCGGAGCGGCGCTGGTTTCGGCGGCTGCCGGGGCGGCGGCCTTGCTCACGCGGGGCTTGCGCACGCGCTTTTCGGCGGGCGCATCGGCGCTGCCGGTTTCGGAAGTGTTATCGGACAAGAGCGTTATTCCTCGCTTGAAGGTGCGAGCGCCCGGCTGGGGCGGCGAACGTTGGGAATGGGTCTGGAAGAAACTGCGTCCAGAGGGTGCGGCACGCGAGCGCGGCCGGATATGCCGACACTATCATCGGCCTGCGGCGGCATGCAAGGGTCGCCGGGAACAGCATTCATGATGGACGCGGGGCGCCCGCCGGCAGCCGCGGGCGGCGGCTGCCGGGAACAGCAGGATCAGGCCAGGGCCTTGTCCAGCAGGCCGGCCAGCTGGGCCTTGCCCACCGCACCGATCTGCTCGCCGACCTTCTCGCCGTCCTTGAACACGACCAGGTACGGAATCGAACGCACGTGGTACTTGGCGGCCAGTGCGCGGTTGTGGTCGACGTTGACCTTGGCGATCTTGGCGCGGCCCTGGTAGGCATCGGCCAGTTCGTCCAGCGCCGGGGCGATCATCTTGCAGGGGCCACACCACTCGGCCCAGAAATCGACCAGCACCGGTTCCTTGGAATTCAGCACTGCGCTATCGAAGTCGGCGTCGCCGACATGTACAACCTTGTCGCTCATCTTGGTTTCTCGTCTTGGATTGCACCCGGCCATGCCGGAGGTGGGTGAACTGGGCCATGCCCGGTGGCGCGACCCTCGTCGTTGCCTCGCGGCGCACTGCCGCGGTGCGTTCGGCGGGATGCCTGGACGCTCACGGCCGGCAGTGTACCCCTATCGCAGGGCAGGGACAGGCGCCGGTTGGAACCCAGCGTATCGTGATCGCTTCGATGGCCGGTATGTGTCGGATTTCACTGTCTTCCTGTACATGGGGCTGGCAGTGGGCGACACCAGCGAACCCGGGCAGGCCGTTCAAGTCCGGTGTAACTGGGTGAAGGTGGCGTCTCTGGATGCCATGAGACGCTGCATTCCGGTTTGCCTGCCCGAGTGCGGTAAACTGGGGCATTGTGCGGCGCGCGGACCGGTGGTCCCAGCCTGCCAACCCGCCGCAGGGGCCGCAGTTTGCGACGGTGCCCCTAGACGATGAAGTGCCAGCCGCCCCACGGGCCGGCGGCCATACCAAGACGGACTCATGAGCGACAAACCGCTGACCGATTTGACCTTCTCCTCCTTCGAGCTGCATCCGGCCCTGCAGGCCGGCCTTGAAGGAGCCGGATTCACCCGCTGCACCCCGATCCAGGCGCTGACCCTGCCGGTCGCGCTGCCCGGCGGTGATGTTGCCGGCCAGGCCCAGACCGGCACCGGCAAGACCCTGGCCTTCCTGGTCGCTGTCGTGAACCGCCTGCTGACCCGCCCGGCGCTGGCCGACCGCAAGCCGGAGGATCCGCGTGCGCTGATCCTTGCCCCGACCCGCGAACTGGCCATCCAGATCCACAAGGATGCGGTGAAGTTCGGTTCCGACCTGGGCCTGCGTTTCGCGCTGGTCTACGGTGGCGTGGATTACGACAAGCAGCGTGAGCTGCTGCAGCAGGGCGTGGACGTGATCATCGCCACCCCGGGCCGCCTGATCGACTACGTCAAGCAGCACAAGGTGGTTTCGCTGCACGCCTGCGAGATCTGCGTGCTGGACGAAGCCGATCGCATGTTCGATCTGGGCTTCATCAAGGACATCCGCTTCCTGCTGCGCCGCATGCCGGAACGCACCATCCGCCAGACCCTGCTGTTCAGTGCCACCCTCAGCCATCGCGTGCTGGAGCTGGCCTACGAGCACATGAACGAGCCGCAGAAGCTGGTGGTCGAAGCCGAGACCATCACCGCTGCGCGCGTGCGCCAGCGCATCTATTTCCCGGCCGACGACGAGAAGATCCCGCTGCTGCTGGGCCTGCTGTCGCGCAGTGAAGGCGCGCGCACCATGGTGTTCGTCAATACCAAGGTGTTCGTCGAGCGCGTCGCCCGCTCGCTGGAAAAGGCCGGCTACCGCGTCGGCGTGCTGTCCGGCGACGTGCCGCAGAAGAAGCGTGAGAGCCTGCTCAACCGCTTCCAGAAGGGCCAGCTGGAAATCCTGGTGGCCACCGACGTGGCCGCGCGTGGCCTGCACATCGACGGCATCAAGTACGTCTACAACTACGACCTGCCGTTCGACGCCGAAGACTACGTGCACCGCATCGGTCGTACCGCGCGCCTGGGCGAAGAGGGTGATGCGATCAGCTTCGCCTGCGAACGCTACGCGATGGGCCTGCCGGACATCGAGGCCTACATCGAGCAGAAGATCCCGTCCGAGCCGGTCACCAAGGAACTGTTGACGCCGCTGCCGCGCCCGGAACGCCCGGCCCCGGCTGCTGGCGAGGAAGGTGAGGAGAACGAGAGCGTCGGCCAGATCTTCCGTGAAGCGCGCGAAGCCCGCGCCGCTGAAGAAGAGCGCCGTGGTGGTGGTCGCAGTGGGGGCCGCTCCGGCGGTGGCCGTGGCGAGCGTCGCGACGGTGAGCGCAGCGGCGAGCGCCGTTCGCGTGGCCCGCGCAAGCCGCGCGTGGAAGGCGAGCAGGTTGCAGCTGCCCCGGCCGAAGGTGCTGAAGCCGCTGTCGCCCAGGCTCCGCGTCCGCCGCGCCCGCCGCGCGCCGAGGGCGCGCCGGAAGGTGCCGTGGATGGCGAACGCAAGCCGCGCAAGCGCCGTCGTCGTCGCCACGGCCGTCCGGTCGAGGGTGGCGAGGGTGTGCAGGCCAACGCCGGCAACGGCGCCAGCCCGGTGACCCCGGTGCAGGTGGTGGCCAAGCCGGTGCGCACGGCGGCCGACAGCGGCGATTCGTTCCTGACCCGCATCGGCCGCAAGATCCGCCGGATGCTGTCGGGCAGCTGATCGGCGCTTCCGATCAGCGGGTAGCCCCCGACCGTTGGTCGGGTGGCTTTGAACGGTAGTGCTGGCCGCTGGCCGGCAACCCACATGGCTGCCGGCCAGCGGCCGGCACTACCGATCGGCGCGACCGTCTCCACGAGGTCGCGCCGCTCCTGCATAATCGGGGCATGAGTGTCCTGCGCTTCGACAATGTCAGCAAACAGTACGCCGGTGGCCACGAGGCGCTGATCGATGTCAGCTTCGAGGTCGCGCCGGGCGAGATGCTGTTCGTCACCGGCCATTCCGGTGCGGGCAAGAGCACTTTGCTCAAGTTGATCCACCTCGACGAGCGACCCAGCCGCGGCGCGGTGGTGTTCGACGAGCGCAACCTGCTGAAGGTGCGCGGCGGCGACGTGCCCCGCCACCGACGCGCGGTGGGCGCGGTCTACCAGGACCACCGGCTGCTGATGGACCGCTCGATCGCCGAGAACGTGGCGCTGCCGCTGATCCTGCGCGGCACCCGCCGTGGCGACATCAGCAAGCGCGTGCGCTCGGTGCTGGAGCGGATGGGCCTGGGCCATCGCGAGAAGGCGCTGCCCTCGCAGCTGTCGGCCGGCGAGCAGCAGCGCGTGGGCATCGCCCGCGCCATCGTCGGCGAGCCCAAGCTGCTGGTGGCCGATGAGCCGACCGGCAACCTCGACCCGACCCTGGCGGCGGAGATCATGGCCCTGTTCGCCGAGCTGCCCTCGCGCGGCACCAGCGTGCTGGTGGTCAGCCACGACCTGCCGCTGCTGCGCCGCATGCGCAAGCGCGTGCTGATCCTCGACCATGGCCGGCTGGTGGATGACATCTCGCCGCAGGACCTGGCGGAGTAACCGATGGCGAAGAACGAAAACAGCGAAGCCGCCGCCCCCTCGCGCGTGGGCGTCTGGTTCCAGCACCACGTGCACAGCGTGGTGTTCAGCCTGGGCCGCGCCTGCCGCAAGCCATGGGCGACCCTGCTGACGGTGATGGTCATGGCGCTGGCGCTGGCGCTGCCGCTGGGCCTGTCGATCGCGCTGGACAACCTCAAGCAGTTCGCCGGCAGCGTGCAGCAGTCGCGCGACATCAACGTGTTCCTGAAGGGCAACGTCGATGCACCCGGCGCGCTGCGCCTGGCCGGCCAGCTGCGCGACCGCGACGACGTGGCCGAAGTGAACGTGCGCACGCCCGAGCAGGGCCTGCAGGAACTGCGCGATGCCGGCCTGGGTGAGGCGATCGACGCACTCAACGACAATCCGCTGCCTTCGCTGCTGGTGATCACTCCCGGCCAGGGCAAGGACGACGCACGCCTGGCGCGCGCGCTGGAAAGCCTGCCCGAGGCCGATCTGGTGCAGCACGATGCGCTGTGGCGCCAGCGACTGGATGCCTGGCTTGCCTTCGGTGCGCGGCTGGTGCAGGTGCTGTCGGTCCTGCTCGGCGCAGGTGCCGCGCTGGTGGTCGGCAACACGGTGCGCCTGGACATCCAGGCCCGCCGCGAAGAGATCGGCGTGTTGCAGCTGCTCGGCGCCAGCGATGGCTTCATCCGCCGCCCGTTCCTGTACCTGGGCGCGTGGTACGGCCTGGGCGCCGGCGCGGTGGCGCTGGCCCTGATCGGCGCTGCGGGTGCCGCCCTGCGCATGCCGCTGGCCGAACTCTCGCGCAGCTACGGCAGCCCGTTCGTACTGCACGGCCTGGACCTGCTGCACGGCGGCCTGGTCCTGCTCGGCACGCTGCTGCTGGGTTGGCTGGGCGCCTGGCTGGTCACCGGCCACTTCCTCCGCCAGACCCGCCCGACCGACACCTGAGACCGGCATGCAACCGCAAGCGCTGAAACACCTTGAAGGGCCCGCGACGCGGGTGATGGTGGTCGATGGCTCGAAGCTGGTGCGCAAGCTGATCGCCGACGTCCTGCAGCGTGACCTGCCGGGCGTGGAGGTGATCGGCTGCGACAGCATCGAGGACGCACAGCAGGCGCTGGCACAGGGGCCGGTGGACCTGGTGACGACCTCGCTGACCCTGCGCGATGGCGACGGCCTGGCGCTGGCGCGGATGGTGCGCGAAGCGGCCGGCCAGGCCTATGTGCCGGTGATCGTGGTCTCCGGCGATGCCCAGCAGCACCTGGAGCAGCGCCGCTTCACCGAGTACGTCACCGACTATTTCGACAAATCGCTCGGCCATGAAGCACTGGCGACCTTCATCCGCGGCTACGTGCAGCCGCAGACCATCCCCGGCGCCACCATCCTCTATATCGAGGACAGCCGCGTGGTGGCCGAGGCCACCAAGCGCATGCTGGAACGCCAGCAGTTGAACGTGCTGCACGTGGTCAGCGCCGAAGAAGCGTTCACCCTGCTCACCGCCGAGTCGCTGGGCCGCAGTCGCCACCGCATCGACCTGGTGCTGACCGACGTCACCCTGAAGGGCGAACTGAGCGGTCGCGACGTGGTGCAGCGCGTGCGCGTGGATTTCGGCTACGGCAAGCGCCGCCTGCCGGTGCTGGTGATGACCGGCGATGGCAACCCGCACAACCAGACCGGGCTGCTGCAGTCCGGTGCCAACGACCTGGTGCTCAAGCCGATCGAAGAACGGCTGCTGGTCACCAAGGTGCTGTTCCAGCTGAGGCTGGCCCGATTGAACGATGGACCTCTGTTGCGATGATGGATGAAGTAGCCGACACCCCGACGATCCAGCTGGAACCGAGCTGGAAGCAGCATGTCGGCGATTACCTGTTGCAGCCGCAGATGCGCGAGCTGTCCAGCTTCCTGCGCCAGCGCAAGGCCAGTGGCGCGGCGGTGTTCCCGCCCGGCCCGCAGATCTTCGCCGCGTTCGACGCCACGCCGTTCGAGCAGGTGAAGGTGGTGATCCTCGGGCAGGACCCGTACCACGGTCGCGGCCAGGCACATGGCCTGAGTTTCTCGGTGCCGCCGGGCGTGCCGGTGCCGCCGTCGCTGCTGAACATCTACAAGGAGATCGAGAGCGATCTCGGTATCCCGCGTCCGGACCACGGCTGCCTGATTCCGTGGGCGCAGCGTGGCGTGCTGCTGCTCAATGCGGTGCTGACGGTGGAAGAGGGCAAGGCCGGTGCGCACCAGGGTCGTGGCTGGGAAGGCTTCACCGACCACGTGGTGGATGTGCTCAACCGCGAGCGCGAAGGGCTGGTGTTCATGCTCTGGGGCGCCTATGCGCAGCAGAAGGGCAAGGTGATCGACACCCGCCGCCATCGCGTGCTGAAGTCGCCGCATCCGTCGCCGCTTTCGGCCCATCGGGGCTTCCTCGGCTGTCGTCATTTCTCGATGGCCAACGAGTACCTGCAGCGCCGCGGCCAGGCCCCGATCGACTGGTCGCTGCCGCCGCGCTCGGCACTCTGAGGGCCGGCGGGCCGCTGGGCCTGAACAGCGGGCAACGTTCCCGGGCCTGAATGGGCCTTCAGAACGGCCCGTTCAGCTCCGCTTGACCGGAATCGGCCGCTTTACGGCAGGTAATTGCTTGAATTCCAAGGGATTGTGAATCCCGAAAAGCGTGCTCGCCACTGTCATCAAATCGCGCTACGGTAGGGCTCTGTTTGGGACCAGTGTTGCATCAATGGGACGCTGGAACTTTTTCCTCCTTTAGCAGTCCAATTGCCGGACTGCTAAGATGGGTGCCTATGAGCCAGAACACCTCTACTGCCCTTGTGGCAAACAATCTCCCGATTCCGAGTGCGCTCGGTTCGCTGGACGCCTACATCGGTGCCGTGCACCAGATCCCGGTGCTGTCGGTCGATGACGAACAGGACCTGGCCCGTCGCTTCCGCGACGGCAACGATCTGGACGCTGCCCGCGAGCTGGTGCATTCGCACCTGCGCTTTGTGGTGCACGTGGCCCGCGGCTACAACGGCTACGGCCTTGCCCTGGGCGACCTGATCCAGGAAGGCAACATCGGCCTGATGAAGGCGGTCAAGCGCTTCGACCCGGACATGGGCGTGCGCCTGGTCTCCTTCGCGGTGCACTGGATCCGTGCCGAGATGCACGAGTTCATCCTGAAGAACTGGCGCATCGTGAAGGTCGCTACCACCAAGGCGCAGCGCAAGCTGTTCTTCAACCTGCGCAAGTCGAAGACGCGCCTGGGCTGGATGAACGCGGCTGAGGTGAGCGCGGTGGCCAAGGACCTGAACGTTTCCGAGCGCGAGGTCATGGAAATGGAGTCGCGCCTGTCGGGTCGCGATATCGGGTTCGATGCGCCGACCGACGAGGACAACGAGCACGCGCCGCCGTCGCCGGCTGCGTTCCTGGTTGCCGATGACGAAGACCCGTCGATGGCCTACGAGCGCGAGGACAGCGAAGACAACCAGATGCAGCTGCTGCGCGAAGGCCTGGCGGAACTGGATGCTCGCTCGCGCGACATCATCCGCCGCCGCTGGCTGGACGCGGACAGCAAGGTGACGCTGCAGGAACTGGCCGACGAGTACGGCGTGTCGGCCGAGCGCATCCGCCAGGTTGAGGCGAACGCGCTGAAGAAGATGAAGGCGCTGTTCACCGCGTAAGCGGGAAGGCGTTGGAATGAAGAAAGGCCCGGCGGAGATGCCGGGCCTTTTTGTTTCTGGAGCGCATCCACGCATGGCGTGGATCAATCCTGGCGCCAGGGCGGCAGCTGCGCCGACCGGAGCATGCGCTGGACGCTGATTTTCACGCCGTACCACTCGGTGGCACGGTATGATCATGTCACGTGTCTTCCGCACTCGAAGCTTCAACCGCAGTACACGACGTTCTTCACTGACCGATAGAGCCTTGTGCCGCGCGGCGGTGGAAATGCGTCAAGGACGGATTGATGCAGATATAGGGGGCGGCCTTCTCAAAAAGCGGGTTGCGCTGCCGGGCCGCGGAAAGCGCGGTAGCGCCCGCGTTATTGTCGCAACTAAGGTGGGGCGCTACTGGTTCTTTCTCTTCTGCTACGAGAAGAACGCGCGCGACCATCAGTAGTGCGGAACGGGACGCCCTTCAGCTGTATGTGTCTGAGTTCTCGAGAATGAGCCCTGAACAGTTGGACAGGGCAGTTATCTGCGGAGAACTGCAGGAGATTTGCCATGACAAAGACGGTTGAACATGGACGTGCAAAGAGTGCGATCCTCGATGCGGTGCATGAAGGCGCGGCGGGCCTTTACGCCAGCGGCTTCATCGACAAGCGGCGCATGAGCATGTACGAGGCGCTTTGTCTGGGGCCTGTGCCCGAATACAGCAGCGCCCAGATCCGTGCACTTCGCACGTCGTTGGAACTTAGCCAGCCGGTGTTCGCAGGTGTGCTCAACACCAGCGTTTCGACGGTCCGTAGCTGGGAACAGGGCGGGAAGAAGCCGAGCGGGCCGTCGCTGAAGCTTTTGAACCTGATTGATCGGAAGGGTCTCGAAGCAGTCCTGTAAAGCAAAGGCCCGGCAATGCCGGGCCTTTGCTTTACCGTGGTATTCAATCCGCGCCATGCATGGAAGCGGGGGTGTGCCTCACCCCTCGCGTGCGATCGCGCGCCAACCAATGTCGTTGCGGTGGAACGCGTTGGCCCAGCTCACCTTGGCCACGCCGGCATAGGCATTGGCCTGCGCGTCGCGCACGCTGTCGCCCAGTGCGGCCACGCACAGCACGCGACCGCCGGCACTGACCACCTGGCCCTGCGCATCCAATGCCGTACCGGCATGGAACACCTTGGCACTGGCCGGCACGTCGTCCAGGCCGGAAATCACGTCACCGGTGATCGGCGCTTCCGGGTACGGCCTGGCCGCCAGCACCACGCCCAGCGACGGGCGCGCGTCCCACTGCGCTTCGACCTCATCCAGGCGGCCATCGATAGCCGCTTCCACCAGCTCGACCAGGTCCGACTGCAGGCGCAGCATCACTGGCTGGGTTTCCGGGTCGCCAAAGCGCACGTTGAATTCGATCACCTTCGGTGCGCCGCTGGCATCGATCATCAGGCCGGCGTAGAGGAAACCGGTGAACGGGATGCCGTCGGCGATCATGCCCTGCACGGTGGGGTTCACCACCTCGCGCATCACCCGTGCATGCACCTCCGGCGTCACCACCGGGGCCGGCGAATAGGCGCCCATGCCGCCGGTGTTCGGGCCGGTATCGCCGTCGCCGACGCGCTTGTGGTCCTGCGAGGTGGCCATCGGCAGCGCATGCACGCCGTCCACCATCGAAATGAAGCTGGCTTCCTCGCCGTCAAGGAATTCCTCGATGACCACGCGCGCACCGGCATCGCCGAACGCGTTGCCCGAGAGCATGTCACGCACCGCGTCCTCGGCTTCGGCCAGGGTCATCGCCACGATCACGCCCTTGCCGGCGGCCAGGCCATCGGCCTTGACCACGATCGGCGCGCCCTTCTCGCGGATGTAGGCCAGCGCGGCGTCCACGTCGGTGTGCACGGCGTAGAACGCGGTGGGGATGTTGTGGCGGGCCAGGAAGTCCTTGGCGTAGGCCTTGCTGCCTTCCAGCTGCGCAGCGGCGGCGGTCGGCCCGAAGATGCGCAGGCCGGCGGCGCGGAAGTGGTCTACCACGCCAGCCACCAGCGGTACTTCAGGGCCGACCACGGTCAGTGCCACGCCTTCAGCCTGGGCCAGCGCCAGCAGACCGTCGATATCGGTGACTTTCACCGCCACGTTGCGGCACGTGTCTTCGCTGGCGGTGCCGGCGTTGCCGGGTGCCACGATCACTTCGGTGACACGGGAGGACTGGGCCAGCTTCCATGCCAGGGCGTGTTCGCGGCCGCCAGAGCCGATGACGAGGATCTTCATGGGACAGGGTTCTCGGGTACGGAAGAGAAAAGCCGGGCAGGGCCCGGCTTCGTGATGCGGATCAGTGGCGGAAGTGGCGCACGCCGGTGAACACCATCGCCAGGCCATGTTCGTCGGCGGCGGCGATCACTTCGGCATCGCGCATCGAACCGCCCGGCTGGATGACCGCCTTGATGCCGGCAGCAGCAGCGGCGTCGATGCCATCGCGGAACGGGAAGAACGCATCGGAAGCCATCACCGAACCCTCGACCACCAGGTTCGCATCGGCGGCCTTGATGCCGGCGATGCGGGCCGAGTACACGCGGCTCATCTGGCCGGCGCCCACGCCAATCGTGCGGTTGTCCTTGGCGTACACAATCGCGTTGGACTTCACGAACTTGGCCACCTTCCAGGCGAACAGCAGGTCGGTGAACTGCTTGTCGGTCGGCGCCAGCTTGCTGACCACCTTCAGTTCGTCGCGGGTCATGCCGCGGTTGTCCGAGGACTGCAGCAGCAGGCCCGAGCCGACGCGCTTGCTGTCGAAGTTGTTCAGGCCATCACCGTGCGGGATGCGCAGCACGCGCACGTTGGCCTTCTTCTGTGCGTATTCCAGCGCGGCCGGCTCGTAATCCGGGGCAATCAGCACCTCAACGAACTGGCGGTCGAGGATGACCTTTGCAGTGGCCGCATCCAGCGGCTTGTTGAAGGCAATGATGCCGCCGAAGGCGCTGGTCGGGTCGGTGGCGTAGGCCAGCTCGTAGGCATCGCCGTTGCCGGCGCCAACCGCCACGCCGCACGGATTGGCGTGCTTGACGATGACGCAGGCCGGCGCATCGAACTGGCGCACGCATTCCCACGCCGCATCGGCGTCGGCCAGGTTGTTGTAGCTCAGCTCCTTGCCCTGCAGCTGCTGGAAGGTCGCCAGCGTGCCCGGCACCGGGTACAGGTCGCGGTAGAACGCGCCGCTCTGGTGCGGGTTCTCGCCGTAGCGCAGGTCCATCACCTTCACGAAGGTGGAGTTCATCTGCGCCGGGTACTCGGCACGTGCCGGTACGGCGGCGTCGGTGGCGGTGACCGCCGACAGGTAGTTGCTGATCGCCGCGTCGTACTGGGCGACGCGGTTGAACGCGGCCACCGAGAACGCGAAGCGGGTGGCGGCCGACAGCTGGCCGTCGTTGGCCGCCAGCGAGGCCAGCAGTTCGGCGTACTGCGACGGGTCGGTGGCCACCGCCACGCGGGCGAAGTTCTTGGCCGCCGAACGCAGCATGGCCGGGCCGCCGATGTCGATGTTCTCCACCGCGTCGGCCAGGGTGCAGTCGGCCTTGGCGGTGACCGATTCGAACGGGTACAGGTTCAGCACCAGCAGGTCGATGGCACCGATGCCGTGCTCAGCCATCACCGCATCATCCAGGCCGGAACGGCCCAGCAGGCCGCCGTGCACCATCGGGTGCAGGGTCTTGACCCGGCCGTCCATCATTTCCGGGAAACCGGTGACGTCGGCCACGTCCTTCACGGCCAGGCCCGCATCGCGGATCGCCTTGGCGGTGCCGCCGGTGGACAGCAGCTCCACGCCGCGTGCCGCCAGCGCAGTGGCCAGCTCGACCAGACCGGTCTTGTCGGAAACGGAGAGGAGGGCCCGGCGGACGGGCAACAGATCAGCAGTCATGGGACAGAATCGGCAGCGGAGCGGGGCCGATATTGTAGGCGGTGGGGGCCGGTGGCGGGCGCTGGAAGGGGGAATTTGCCGTGGCGATCGACGCAAGGCCGGGTCGGGCACACCGATCCGGCCCGATCCGGGGGCTGGCCTGCGGACCAGAGCAGGGTTGTCGGAATCTGCCAACGATGGGGTAGGCTGTGCCCGCACTGCCAAGGATCAGCGGGTACGGATCATGTCGATCTATGCATTGAAAGGACGTTTCCAGGACCTGTTGCGTCCAGCCGTACGCGGTCTGTACCGCATGGGGATCACTGCCAATACGGTGACCGTGGCCGCTGCCGTGTTCTCGCTGCTGGTGGCCGCCGCCGTCTGGTGCTGCGCGCCGGCCCAGCCCCTGCTGTACCTGCTGCTGCCACTGTGGATGCTGCTGCGCATGGCGCTCAACGCCGTGGACGGCATGCTGGCCCGCGAGTTCGGCCAGCAGTCGCGGCTGGGCGCCTATCTGAATGAGCTGTGCGATGTGATCGCCGATGCGGCGCTGTACCTGAGCCTGCTCAGCGTGCCGGGCGTGCGCCCCGAGATGCTGTGGCTGCTGGCCTGGACCGCGGCCCTGAGCGAGTACGCCGGGGTGCTGGGGCTGATGGTCGGTGCCAGCCGCCGCTATGACGGCCCGATGGGCAAGAGCGATCGCGCGTTCGTGATCGGTGCGCTGGGCCTGCTGCTGGCGTTCGAGTGGGTTGGCGCGATGACGGTCACTGGCGTGGCCGCGGTCATGGCGGTGCTGTGCGTGCTGACGATGGTCAACCGCGTCCGTCGGGGACTGCGGGAAGCAGCGGTTTCGCCGAATTAATCAAGCAGATACAAGAAGACAATCAGGAGATTGCATGCGTCAGGCGCAGGAACGGGAATTCCACAGCTTCGACCAGGTACCGCTGTTCTACCGGTACTGGGCGGGCACCACCGCAACGCCGGCCACCAAGGCCATCGTGCTGCTGCACCGCGGCCATGAGCACTCCGGCCGGGTCACCCACCTGGTCGATGAGCTGGACCTGCCCGACACCGCCTTCTTCGCCTGGGACGCGCGCGGCAATGGCCGTTCGCCGGGCGCACGGGGCGATGCACCGGGCTTCCCGGCGCTGGTGCGTGATCTGGACAGTTTCATCGCCCACATCGGCGCCGAGCACGGCATTGCGGTGGAAGACATCGTGGTGATCGCGCAGAGCGTAGGGGCGGTGGTCGCCGCGACCTGGGTGCACGATTACGCGCCACGCCTGCGCGCGCTGGTCATGGCCTCGCCGGCGTTCAAGGTGAAGCTGTACGTGCCGTTCGCGCGGCCGGGCCTGGCCTTGATGCAGAAGCTGCGTGGCAACTTCTTCGTCAACAGCTACGTCAAGCCGCAGTGGCTGACCCACGATCCGGCGCGGGTGGAAAGCTATCGCACCGACCCGCTGATCACCCGGCCGATTTCGGTGCGCGTGCTGCTGGGCCTGTACGAGGCGGCCGACCGCATCGTGGCCGATGCGCAGGCAATCAGCGTACCGGTGCAGCTGCTGGTGTCCGGCTCGGATTTCGTCGTGCACCGTGGCCCGCAGGACCGCTTCTACGAGCGTCTGTCCAGCCCGATCAAGGAGCGTGTGCATCTGCCGGGCTTCTTCCACGACACGCTGGGCGAGCGCGATCGTGCACCAGCACTGGCGCGCATCCGCAGCTTCATCCAGGCGCGTTTTGCCGAACCGTTGCGCGAGCTGTCACGGCGCGACGCGCACCGCCATGGGCCGACCTTCGAGGAATCGGAGATCCTGGCTTGGCCACCGGAACGCAACAGCCTGGCCGACCTGCGCTGGCGCATGGTACGTGGCGGCCTGCGCTTCGGCGGCACGCTGTCCGAAGGCATCGCGCTGGGCCTGCAGACCGGTTTCGATTCCGGTAGCACGCTGGACTACATCTACCGGAATGAGGCGCGCGGCAAGGGCCCATTGGGGCGGATGGTCGACCGCAACTACCTGGATGCAATCGGCTGGCGTGGCATCCGCGTGCGCGGCCAGCACCTGCAGGAACTGCTGCGCGACGCTGCCCAGCGCCTGCGCGGGCAGGGCACGCCGGTGCGTGTGCTGGACGTGGCCGCCGGCCATGGCCGGTATGTGCTGGAAGCGCTGGGCCAGGGCGAACAGCGCGCCGACCGTATCGTGCTGCGTGATTTCAGCGATCTGAACGTGACCCAGGGCCAAGCGTTGATCGAGCGCCTCGGTGCGGCCGACATCGCCCGCTTCGAGCAGGGCGATGCGTTCGATCCGGCGCAACTGGCCAAGGTCGATCCAGCACCGACACTGGCGGTGGTCTCGGGCCTGTACGAACTGTTCCCCGACAACGACGCCGTGCTGCGCTCGCTGCAGGGCATTGCCGCAGCGGTGCCGGTGGGTGGCTACCTGGCCTATACCGGCCAGCCCTGGCACCCGCAGCTGGAATTCATTGCCCGTGCCTTGACCAGCCACCGCGGTGGCGCAGCGTGGGTGATGCGCCGCCGTACCCAGCAGGAGATGGACGAACTGGTGCGCCTGGCCGGGTTCGAGAAGGTGGCGCAGCGTATCGACGACTTCGGCATCTTCACCGTATCGCTGGCGCGCCGGACCGCGTGATGGCGACGCTCGCCGCATCCCCACTGGCCGCAGAGGGGCGCCCCTGGCGGCGCGCCCTGTTGTGGCTGGCCCTGCTGGGTCCGTTCTTCTTCGCCAGTTATGGCTTCGCCAACTGGATGGCCGGCCGCCACGCCACTCTGCCGGTGATGGCGTTCGGCTGGGAGACCCGCATCCCGTTCGTGCCATGGACGATCGTGCCGTACTGGTCGATCGACCTGTTCTACGCGGTCTCGTTCTTCCTGTGCCGGCAACGGCTGGAGCTGGACCGGCACGCATTGCGGCTGTTCAGCGCACAGCTGATCGCCGTGAGCTGCTTCCTGCTGTGGCCGCTGCGCTTCAGCTTCGAGCGTCCGCAGATCGGCGGTGTGTTCGGCTGGCTGTTCGATGTGCTGCTGGGCTTCGACAAGCCGTTCAACCAGGCACCGTCGCTGCACATCGTGTTGCTGATCGTGCTGTGGGTGAAGTTCGCACAGTACCTGCACGGGGTGTGGCGCTGGGTGCTGCACGCGTGGGCGCTGTTGATCGGCGTCTCGGTGCTGACCACGTTCCAGCATCACTTCATCGATATCCCGACCGGCCTGCTGGCCGGCTGGTTGTGCGTGTGGCTGTGGCCGGAGCAGGGCACGCCACCGCTGCGTGCATGGCGCACGGCACGTGATGCCAAGCGCTGGCGCCTGGCGGGGGTGTACCTGCTGGGGGCCGCTGTGCTGCTGGTGCCGGTGGTGCTTCTGCGTGGCGCCGCGTTGTGGCTGCTGTGGCCGGTGGTGTCGTTGCTGCTGGTGGCGCTGGCCTATGCCGGGCTGGGTACCGCGGTGTTCCAGAAGCGCGCCGATGGTCGCCTGACCATGGCGGCACGCTGGCTGCTGGCGCCGTACCTGGGCGCAGCCTGGGTCAATTCGCGGCTGTGGACGCGGCGTGCGCCGCATCCGGTGCCGGTGATGGATGACGTGTGGCTGGCACGCATTCCCTGTGCTGCGTTGCCAACACCGCTGGTCGGCGTGGTCGATACCTGTGCTGAACTGTCCTGCCGCGCGCCGGGCGCGGCGTATGCCAGCGTGCCGATGCTGGACCTGGTGGTGCCCACGCCGGAACAGCTGCGCGAGGCGGCCGATGCCATCGAGCGGCTGCATGCGCACGGACCATTGCTGGTGTGCTGCGCGCTGGGCTATTCGCGCAGCGCCGCCAGCGTCGCCACCTGGCTGCTGCGCAGTGGTCGTGCCGCCGATGCGAACGCGGCAGTGGCGATCGTGCGGGCTGCACGCCCCGGCATCGTGCTGCACGCGGCGCATCTGCATGCCATCACTGCTGCGGCAGGAGCGCGCGCATGAGCACGGTTCCCGATCTGGTGACCATGCAGCTGCTGCTGCGCCAGGGGCGTTGGCCGGCGCTGCTGTCGCTGGGCCTGTTGCTGGTAGCACTGCTGCTGCTCGGCACCGAGCCGGGGCTGGCGATGATCGCTGCCGGCCTGTTGCTGCTCAGTGTTGCCGCGGGCACCGCACAGGCCTACCACGCGTGGCGGGTGGGGCTGGATGCCAGCCTGCTGCAGCTGCTGCGCGATGAAGGACTGGAGGGCGAAGCCGCCGCGCGCCGCATCGATCAGCTGCTGCACGACAGTGGCCTGCGCCGCGCGTCGCCCGATGCGCCACTGCGTGGCTGGGATGCGCGCTGGTCCGGCATGCGCCGCCTGCTGCTGCGCCAGTACCTGCTGACCGCAGTGCAGTTCGCACTGCTGGTGCTGGCCGTGGTGTGGCCGCAGACGTGAATGGGAGTGACCGATGTTTGCCGAACTGATTGCCCGCGCCTGCAGTGGCGCGATCCATGTGGTGACCGGCGCACGCGCGCTGTGGATCGGTTGCGCGCCGTCCAGCGAGCGCCGCGTGTACTACGGCAACCACGCCAGCCATGGTGACTTCGTGCTGATCTGGTCATCGATGCCACCGGCACTGCGGCGCCAGGTGCGCCCGGTGGCCGCGGCCGAGTACTGGCAGCGTGATGGCCTGCGTCGCTACCTGATCGATGCGGTGTTCAACGGTGTTCTGGTCGAGCGCGAGGCCGGCCATCGCCAGCAGGACCCGTTGCAGGTACTGCGCGATGCGGTGGACGAAGACTGCTCGCTGATCCTGTTCCCGGAAGGCACGCGCAATATCGGCGATGAACCGCTGTTGCCGTTCAAGAGCGGCATCTACCACCTGGCGCGGCAACGGCCGGAGCTGGAGTTCGTGCCGGTATGGATCGACAACCTGAAGCGGGTGATGCCGAAGGGGCGGTTCCTGCCGTTGCCGCTGCTGTGCACGGCCACCTTCGGCACGCCGCTGCGGCTGCAGGCCGACGAGGACAAGGCCGCATTCCTGGCCCGCAGCCGGCAGGCGCTGCTGGACCTGGCGCCGAATGGAGGTCGTGCATGAGTTTCGTGCTGGATGTATCTGGCGATCTGGCAACGCAGAGTGTCGGCCAGCAGACCGGCCTGCTGTTTGCCGGCGTCGGCGCGGTGCTGGTGCTGGCCACGCTGGTGGCCGAGACCCTGCGCTGGCGCCAGCGCGGTCAGCCCAGCGTGGTGATCGCCAACCTGGTGTCGCGTATCCGTGCATGGTGGGTGATGGCGATCGTGGTCGGGCTGGCGCTGTTCTTCGGCCGCGCCGGGGTGATCGTGCTGTTCGCGATCATTTCGTTGTTCGCGCTGCGCGAGTTCATCACCCTGGCGCCGACCCGTTCAGGCGACTACTACGCGCTGCTGGCTGCGTTCTACATCGTGCTGCCGTGGCAGTACTACCTGGTGTGGATCGACTGGTACGGCATGTACACGCTGCTGATCCCGGTCTATGCGTTCCTGTTCCTGCCGATCCTGTCGACCATCGGTGGCGATACCACGCACTACCTGGAGCGCACCGCGAAGGTGCAGTGGGGGTTGATGATCTGCGTGTTCTGCATCTCGCACGTGCCGCTGCTGCTGAACCTGCACGTGCCCGGTCACGACCCCTCGCGCAACGTGCTGCTGTTCGCCTTCCTGGTGATCGTGGTGCAGTCCTCGGACGTGTTGCAGTACATCTGGGGCAAGCTGCTGGGCCGGCACCTGATCGCGCCGAAGCTGTCGCCATCGAAGACGGTGGAGGGCTTCGTGGGTGGCGTGCTGAGTGCCAGCGCGCTTGGGGCCGCGCTGTGGTGGATCACCCCGTTCACGCCGCTGCAGGCGTTCGGCCTGTCGCTGCTGATCAACCTGATGGGATTCTGGGGCGGCCTGGTGATGTCGGCGATCAAGCGCGACCGTGGCATCAAGGACTGGGGCCACATGATCGAGGGCCATGGCGGCATGCTCGACCGGCTCGATTCGGTGTGCTTCGCCGCGCCGGTGTTCTTCCATGTGGTGCGGTACTACTGGAAGGCGGGCGGCGGCGGGTGATCCTGCCGGGGCTGCATCCACGCATGGCGTGGATCTACCGGTAGTGCCGGCCGCTGGCCGGCAACTGCGACATCCTGCCATCGTTCATGGGGTTGCCGGCGAGCGGCCGGCACTACCCGCGCGCGCTCAGGCGCTGATGCCGTATTCCTTCAGTTTCTTGCGCAGGGTGGCGCGGTGGATGCCCAGCATCGCGGCGGCGCGGCTCTGGTTGCCTTCGCAGTGGTTGAGCACTTCCACGAACAGCGGGATTTCCATCTCGCGCAGCACGATCTCGTAGACATCGTCCGCGTCGCAGCCATCAAGATCACGCAGGTAGCGGCGCACGGACTGGGCGACGTGTTCACGCAGCGGTGGCCGGGGAGCGCCACGACTGTTGTCAGGACGAGAGAGGACAGCGTTCAAGGGGGTTCCCGATTCGGTTGGCCCGTGCGCGCGGAGCGCGCGGCCGGACGAGGTGGTGGCGGCCAGTCTAGCGCGAGCGTGCCCGACCTGCCACGGCTGGTCGCCTCTAACCCTGGTCAGAGGAAGTCGAAGGTGAATGCGACGGTGGACGCGGCGGGCTCCTGCACGCGGAACGCGATGCGCGCACTCTGGCCCGGTTCCAGCACGGTCGTGGCCGGGCTTTCGCCGAGGTATTGCGCGGGCGTGAACACGCCGCTGCCGATCACCCGGCCATCGGCATCGGACAGTGACAGGCGCAGGTCCGGCCAGGCCTGTGCCCAGCGCGCATCGTTGCGGATGCTGGCCTGCACCTGCAGCACACCGGCCTGGCCGGACAGGGGGCGGATCTCGCGGCTGGTCATGGTGAACGCGGTCGGCTCGTGCCAGGCCGGCAGGCTGCAGCGCAGCACGCCGCACAGTGCGCCCAGCCAGGTGCGGTTGCCGGCGTCGGCGGCCAGTCGCGCACGATCGGCCAGCACGCTCTGCAGTACCAGCAGCAGTACCAGCCCGGCGACCAGTACCCAGTGCCAGCGCGGCGTCGGCAGCGCGCGCGGCCGCGAAGTGCCCAGGAAGCTCGGCGCATCGCCGGCCACCGCCTGCGCGGCCGGGACGGCAAGGACGGGTTCGATCACGGTCGCTTCGTCGAGGATGACGGTGTCATCGAGCTGTCGCGTCTCCGCCATCGGCGGCAGCGCCGCGTCGACCGGGTCGCCGGACTTCGCGGCAGGGATGTCATGCGCCGACGGGTCGGGCGTGCGCGCGTCGGTCGCAGGTGCGGCCTCGCCTTCCGACGCGGGGCGCAGGAAGGTGGCCAAAGGGCGGCGCGGCGGGTTCGGCTCGGACATGCTCAGGGCGCGGGCTCGGATCCAGCGGTCATTCAATCACGATCAGGCGCGGCGCGTGCCGGTGATGCGCATCCAGTCGCCATCCTGGGTGGCCTGCAGATCGTCGAACCACGCGGCATAACGCTGCAGCAGTTCGCCTTCCTGGCCCTGCAGGATGCCCGACAGGGCGATGCGACCGCCGGCGGCGACGCGTGCGGCCAGCAGCTCGGCCAGCGCATCCAGCGCCGAGGCAAGGATGTTGGCGACCACGATCGGGTAGGTGGCGACCGGTTCGTCCTGCGGCAGGTACACCTGCATGCGGGCCTGCTCGCCATTGCGCTCGGCATTGTCGGCGGTGGCGACCAGCGCCTGCGGGTCGTTGTCCACGCCGATCGCTTCGGCGGCGCCCAGCTTCAGCGCGGCCAGCGCGAGGATGCCCGAGCCGCAGCCGAAGTCGAGCACGCGCTGGCCCTGCAGCTGGCCGTCCACGGCCAGCTGGTCCAGCCAGCGCAGGCACAGGGCGGTGGTCGGGTGGGTGCCCGAGCCGAAGGCCAGGCCCGGGTCCAGCCGCACCACGGCGGCATCGGCGGCCTGTGCAGCGTCCGGCAGTTCATGGTTCCACGGCACGATCCAGGTGCGGCTGCCGAAATCCATCGGCTGGAACTGGTCCAGCCATGCGCGCTCCCAGTCTTCGTCTTCGACCGCGCGGAAGCTGCCATTGCTCCAGTCCAGTTCCGGGTCGAAGGATTCCAGGGCGGCCAGCAGCAGCAGCGCATTGCTGTCGGCGGGGAACAGCGCGCTCAGCACCAGGGTGTCCCAGAGCGGCGTTTCACCCACGCCGGGTTCGAGGATGGCCTGTTCGTTGCTGGTGTCGGCTTCGGCATCAAGCAGGGTCACGGCCAGTGCGCCGACGTCCTCCAGCGCATTTTCATAGCGGGGCTGGGTGGCTTCGGTGCAGCGCAGGGTCAGTTCCAGGAACGGCATGGCGGTGGGGACAGTCGCGGGAAAGGGGGCAATGCTAGACCATCGGGGCGTCTCCGTATTGCCTGAGATGCCGCTTTGAGATGAATGGGGGCAGTTCAGACAGGCCTGCCGGGCCTTGCTAAACTCGGCGCTTTCCTGTGTGCCGTGAACGCTCACCACCGCCGATGGCCTTCGCTCCGACCCTGAAAACCTGGTTGCTCGTGCTGCCGGCGGTGGCCGTGCTGGGCGTGGCCGGGTATCGGGCCAGCGGCCATGCTGCTGGCGTGGCGTCGACGTCGGCGCCGCCGGACCTGCCGCTGGCCATGGCCAGCCGTGACGGCGGAGCGCCGCTGCCGGTGGTGCCGGAAGCCCTGGCGCGGCGGCTGGCGGCTTTCGAGCGCGGCAACACGCTGCCGTCGGGCCTGCCGCTGGACCTGCGCGCCGACATCGAAGACGCCAGCGACCTGTATGCCTACGCCCAGCGCCTGCGCGCACAGGCCGACAACGGCAATCACGAGGCGCGCTGGATGCTCAGCCGCGTCTATGACTATTGCGCGCAGTACGCACTCGATCCGGGTGGCTACCGCCTGGACAACAACGTACTGAGCGGGTTGGGCCTGACTGCGGCGCCGGCGATGATCGAGGCACGCGAGCGCGTGGCACAGCGGTGTGGCGGTTTCGTGCCGGGCGACAAGCTGGGCGCGGCGCTGGTGCTGGCCGAACGCCGCAAGGCGGCCGCGCAGGGCAACCTGGCCGCGGAAGCGTCGCTGTTCGCCGAGGGCGAGCCCTTGCATGACAGTGCCGAGTACCGCCGCGACCTGGTCGAGCGCGTGCGCACCTCGCGCGACCCCGAGGCCTACATGGCCATCGCGCCAGGCATGGGCGTGCGTGCGGCCGGTGACCGCGCGCTTGACGGGCTGGTGGCGGGCGAGCAGCTCAGTGAACTTGCATGGCGGCTTGCGGCCTGTGAACTCGGCCTGGCCTGTGGAGCGGACAGCGTGCTGGTCAACAATTTTTGTGCGAACGGAGGGATCTGTTCGCAGGATGGAGCGCAGGATTTCCGGGATTTCGTGTATGACGCTGCGGTATCGCGGCAAGGTGCTGGGAAAATGAAGGAATGGATCAAGCGATTGGTTGGAAAGAGGGACGGGCGATGAATTACCGTCGATTCCTGCATGGGGCCAAGTTCTGGTTCTGGGTGGCGCTGTTCGTGGCCTACTCGGCTGGGGCGGTTGGCCTGCTGATGATCGATACCTACGAGGACCGCTACCGGCATCTGTCGAAGGTGGAGCTGACCACGGTGAAGGCGCAGGAAGACGTGCGCCGCGCCGGTGCCAGCCAGGTCGCTGCGGTCTACCGCGCGCAGAGTGGCATGCCATTCGCTTCACTGCCGGCCGGCAGCACCTTCCAGGTGGTGTGGCCCGATGGTTCGACCGAAACCATGGTGATCGTCGATCCGACCTCGCCCAATGGCGTGCGGCCGCTGGCCCATTCGCAGATTCCGGCCGACGTGGCCGACAAGCGCTGACGTGCTCGCTGTGGAGCCGAGCCCATGCTCGGCTGTGCTTGGCGGCAAGCCGAGCATGGGCCCGGCTCTACAGGAACAGAAAAGGGCGGGGATATCCCCGCCCTTTTCATGTCCAGCACCTGGCGCCGATCAGGTCAATGCGATCGGCTTGTTCTTGCGCTCGGCCAGGCGCTTTTCCAGGTAGTGGATGTTCTGGCCACCGGCCTGGAAGCCCTTGTCACGCATGATCCGCTGCTGCAGGGCGATGTTGGTCTTGATGCCATCGACCACCATTTCGCTCAGTGCCACCCGCATGCGGGCAATGGCGGTTTCGCGGTCCGGGCCGTGCACGATCAGCTTGCCGATCATCGAGTCGTAGTTCGACGGCACGCGGTAGCCACTGTAGATGTGGGTGTCCACGCGCACGCCGGGGCCACCCGGCGGATGGAAGCCGGTGATGGTGCCCGGGCTCGGCACGAAGGTTTCGGCATCTTCAGCGTTGATGCGGCACTCGATGGCATGGCCGGTCAGCACCACGTCGCTCTGCTTGATCGACAGCTTCTGGCCGGCGGCGATCTTCAGCTGCTCGGCCACCAGGTCGATGCCGGTGACCATTTCGGTGACCGGATGCTCCACCTGGATGCGGGTGTTCATCTCGATGAAGTAGAAGCGGCCGTCCTCGTACAGGAACTCGAACGTGCCCGCGCCGCGGTAGCCGATGCGGATGCAGGCTTCCACGCAGACCTTGCCGATCTGCTCGCGCTGCTCGGCGGTGATGCCCGGCGCCGGTGCCTCTTCCACCACCTTCTGGTGGCGGCGCTGCATCGAGCAGTCGCGCTCACCGAGGTGGATGGCATTGCCCTGTCCATCGGCCAGCACCTGGATTTCCACGTGGCGCGGATTCTCCAGGAACTTCTCCATGTAGACCTCGCCATTGCCGAACGCGGCCTTGGCCTCGCTCTTGGTGGTTTCGATCGAGGTCTTCAGCGACGCTTCGGCGTGCACCACGCGCATGCCGCGACCACCGCCACCGCCGGCCGCCTTGATGATGACCGGGTAACCGATCTCGCGGGCGATCTTGGTGTTGGCGACGATGTCCTCGCCGAGCGGGCCGCCCGAGCCGGGCACGCACGGTACGCCCGCGGCCTTCATCGCGCGGATGGCTTCGACCTTGTCACCCATCATGCGGATGGTGTCGGCCTTGGGGCCGATGAAGATGAAGCCGGATTCTTCCACGCGTTCGGCGAAGTCGGCGTTCTCCGACAGGAAGCCGTAGCCCGGGTGGATGGCCTGGGCATCGGTGACTTCCGCCGCCGCGATCAGGGCCGGGATGTTGAGGTAGCTCTGCGGCGACGGCGCCGGACCGATGCAGACCGACTCGTCGGCCATGGCCACGTGCTTGAGGTTGCGGTCGACCGTGGAGTGCACGGCCACCGTGCGGATGCCGAGGGTATGGCACGCGCGCAGGATGCGCAGCGCGATCTCCCCTCGGTTGGCGATGACGACTTTGTCGAGCATGGCGCGCCCCTCAGCCGATCACGAACAGCGGCTGGTCGAATTCCACCGGCTGGCCGTTCTCGCCGAGGATGGCAACGATGGTGCCGGAGGTGTCGGCTTCGATCGGGTTGAACATCTTCATCGCTTCGATGATGGCCAGGGTTTCGCCTTCCTTGACCTGCTGGCCCACGGTGACGAAGGCCGGCTTGTCCGGGGCGGACGAGGCGTAGAAGGTGCCGACCATCGGCGAGCGCAGCACGTGGCCTTCCGGCAGTGCCGGGCCCGGCTTGGCGCTGCCGCCGGTGGAGGCTTCGGTCGGCGACTGCATCGGCATCGCCTGCGGCGCCGGGGCGGCCGGAGCGGCATACACCGGCGCGGCGACCGGGGCGGCATAGCCGGCTACCGGGGCGCGCGACAGGCGCACCGACTCTTCGCCTTCCTTGATTTCGATTTCAGCCAGGTTCGACTCTTCCAGCAGGTCGATCAGCTTCTTGATTTTGCGGAGATCCATGGTGGCCTCTTTGCTCGTGATGTCAGTGTGGTGGAGAGTGCGGTTGCACTCGGTTCAAAGCAGTTCGTAGAACTCGCGCAGCTGCCGCGTACGGTCGCGCGTCTGGGTGATCAGGCATTGCATCTTCGCGGGGTTGCGCGAGGTGCCGTCTGCATTGAAGGCATACACCGCCTCGCAATCTGCATCGCGCAAGGTGATCCAGATGCGCTGGGCCTTCACCAGCTGCTGTTCGGCCGCCGCGCAGCGGCTGCAGCTGCCATCGGTTGCCTGCGCCTTCAGTTCGCCACGCACCTGCGCGTAGACGGCGTTCAATGCGCTGTCGGCATCATCCAGGCGATCGGAATCGCACATGTCGCGCTCGTAGCCGCCGCTTGCCTGTGCGCAGTCGATGCCCGCGGCCGCGCGCTCGGCAGCGACACTGGCGCCGCACAGACCGGCCCACAGCAGGATGCCGGCAAGCACGCGCGGCGGCATCTTCACGCGCTGGCCGCCTGCACGCGCAGCAGCGCCGCGTCCATCGCGTAGCGGTAGCTGTCGGCACCGAAACCGCATACCACGCCCACTGCCTTGTCACTGAAGTAGCTGTGCTGGCGGAACGGCTCACGGGTATGCGGGTTGGACAGGTGGATCTCGATGAACGGCACCGCCACCGCCGCCAGCGCATCGCGCAGGGCGACCGAGGTGTGGGTGAAGGCGGCGGGGTTGATCAGGATGAAAGCGGTTCCGTCGCTGCGCGCAGCCTGCACGCGGTCCACCAGCACATGCTCGGCGTTGGACTGCAGCCGTTCCACGGTGTGTCCGGCGGCCGATGCCTGGGCAGCCAGGGCCTGGTCGATGTCGGCCAGCGTGGTGTGGCCGTAGACCTCCGGCTCGCGGGTGCCGAGCAGGTTGAGGTTGGGGCCGTGCAGGACCAGCAGCTTCGCCATGGGATCCGGAAGACGGGAAAGGGCGGCAGTCTGGCGGAACCGGCGGATGCTGTCCAGTTCGGCGAAGTTTGCAGCGTTTCAATCGTATGTTTGAAATCTGCCGGAGCGCTTGCGGCCGTATGGCGGGCGCTGGATCAAGGCGCGCTGAACGTGGTGCTGGACGGGGATGCGTGCACGTAGGCCGACGATGCCGGCATCCACGCCATGCGGGGAGGACGGGGTTCGGTGGGCAGCACACTGCGCCTCCACATGGAGCTGTCCGGCACCCGGCCGCTCAGATCTCCAGCGGCACCGTCGGCACCACGTTCGGGAACACCTCTTCCAGCGGTTCCGGCTGCCCGGGCTTCGGCGCCGGCCAGTTGTAGGCATTGACCGGCTGCGCGCGGTTCACCCACAACGCGTAATGCAGATGGTCAGCGCGGCCATCGCCGGTATTGGGGTGGATCAGGATGGTCAGGCCCAGGCTGTTGAGCTGCAGCCAGGGCACCAGCACCGGCAGCAGGTCGTTGGTGAAGCCGAAATAGAACGACGGGGTGACGTGCGGCCCGCGTGGCTCAAGGTTCCAGTTGCCCAACTCCACAGGGAAGCGCTCGGCGGCCCAGCGCCGCAGCAGCGCGGCCTTCTCGAAGCTGTCCTCGTCGAAGTAGATGTGGGCGTGGTAGCTCTTGATGGCGGTGTAGGCACGTGGCCGGGTGGGCAGCGTGGCCTCGCCGGGGCGCACGCTGGCCGGCCGCGGGGTAGGCTCGCTGGCCGTGGCCTGGCCCCAAGGGCTGCGGCCCTCGGGCGCCGGCGGAACGATGGCGCGGAAGCCGGGTCGCCCGGGTTCGGTGGTGTTCACGGCGTTGTCGCTGCGCGCGGCTGCGGTGGCAGCCGACGCGCTGGCCAAGCCGCCAGCGGCCAGCCCGGCCGACGCGATCAGGCGACGGCGCGCGGGTGAAAGCAGGTCGGCCCAATGGGCGTCATCGTCGCCGGCATCGATCAGGGTCTGCGGGTCCGGGTGCATCTGGGGCTCCGTGGGGCACTGTGTGGCAGGCAAGCACGCTCGGGCAGCGTGCACGGTGGTGTCCAATAAGCAGCCGGCATCACCTCATGCACGCTGGCCCACGCCGTGATTGAGTGCCGCCGCAGCGTGGGCTAGGGTGCAGGTCCGCCGCCCGGGAACCCGCCATGACCCCGCTTGATGCCGACACCCAGCGCAAGCGCGCGCGTTTCCGCCAGCTGCATGCGCGCGGTTGTTTCGTGCTGCCCAATCCGTGGGACGTGGGCAGCGCCCGCTACCTGCAGCGGCAGGGCTTCCAGGCACTGGCCACGACCAGTGCCGGCTGCGCCTGGAGTGAAGGGCGGCCGGATGGGGCGGTTTCGCTGCAGGCCACACTGGAACATCTGCGGCTGATGGCGGCCGCGACACCGCTGCCGTTGAACGCCGATTTCGGTGATGGCTTCGGCGCCACGCCACAGGCAGTGGGCGAGGCGGTGGCGGCGGCCATCGACACCGGTATCGCGGCGCTGTCGATCGAGGACGCCAGCGGCGTGGCCGATGCGCCGCTGCGGCCGATCGGGCAGGCGGTCGAGCGACTGTGTGCGGCACGTGCGGCCATCGACCGCGCGGGGGGCGATGTGCTGCTGGTCGCGCGGGCCGAGAATTTCTTCGTTGGCGTGCCGGATCTGCAGGACACCCTGCAGCGCCTGCGCGCCTATGCCGAGGCCGGCGCCGATGTGCTGTATGCACCGGGCATCAGCACGCCCGAACAGATCAGCGCGGTGGTTGCCGCTGCAGGGGCGAAGCCGGTGAACCTGCTGGTCGGTGGACCGACACCGCTGAGCCTGCAGGACATCGCCGCACTCGGCGTGCGACGGGTCAGCCTGGGCGGTGCGCTGGCGCGAGCTGCGTGGGGTGGGCTGATGCAGGCCATCGAGCCGATCATGCAGGACGGTCGCTTCGATGGCCTGCAGCAGGCGGCTTCGGGCGCGGCGTTGAACGCGCTGTTCCGCTGACACATGCCCAGGCCTGCAATGGACCACCCCGGGCGTGGATGGACGCGCGCCTGCGACTACAGCGCTTCCATCCCACCCCTGGGCAGCGTCACGCCCGGCTCCAGCGCCGGCAGCAGTTGCTGCAGCAGTGCCGGGTTGTCCAGCATCGCCGCGCCGTCCAGATAGCGCCATTGCGTTGTACCGACGCGTCGCACAGCAACCATGAATGACGTGCTGCGCATCGGCGCTTCGCGCACGCGCAGCAGTGACTGGCGCGGTACGAAGCAGACTTCCTCGTCACCGGCCGCATAGGTGCGGCCCGGCACGCCTGCCTCGTCGCTGATGATGCTGACGCCGGCCCTGCGCAGCGCCTTCACGGTGTCGCGGGTCGCCCGCGCATAGGCCTCGTCGCCACCGGCCAGCTGCTTCAGGCTGGGATGGGTACGCGCGATGATCAGCTCGGTATCGCCACGGGCGAAGGCGCCCATCATCGCCTGCACCTCCTTGCGCAATGCGGCCGAGTCTTCCGGACTGAGTTCACCGGCCAGCGCGGGCGTAACGTCCATTGCCATCGGCAGGGCCAGCAGAAGGGCAAGCAGATACCGGTGCATCGTCGGGCAGCTCAGTGGGAACCGCCGCACTATACGGTGGATGCGGAAACAGCGTCCCACGCATGGCGCTGGTATCCCGGGCGACACTACTTACTATTGGTAGTTAGTGAACTCCGGACATGCCCCATGCACACCCTCATCGTTACCGCCCACCCTGAACCCGGCGCGTTGACCCATGCCATCGCCAGGCGCATCGGCGAAGCCATCACCGCGTCGGATGCCGCCAACAGCGTGACCCACGCCGATCTGATGGCTGAAGGCTTCGATCCGCGCTTCAACATGCAGGACCAGGCGCTGTTCCGTGGCACCGGCGCAACTCCGGCTGACGTCGCCGCCGAGCAGGCGCGGCTGCAGGCTGCCGACACGCTGGTACTGGTCTATCCCCTGTACTGGTGGTCCTTCCCCGCGCTGCTGAAGGGCTGGATCGATCGTGTGTTCACCCAGGGCTGGGCCTACCAGGACGGCGCCGATGGCAAGGTGCAGAAAAAGCTGCAGCGGTTGGGCGTGCATCTGGTCGGCATCGGCGGGGCTGGCGCGGACATGATCGAACGGCGCGGCTACGGTGCGGCGATGAAGACCCAGATCGACATGGGCATCTTCGACTACTGCGGCGCGCGCGTGCTGTCGTCCGACCTGCTGCTGGACGCCGATTCCGGTGCAGCCGAAGCGCATCTGCAGACCGCGCTGGCGATCGGCCGTAAAATCGGTGCTCCGATGCGCTGACCGCCGTGCTCCACCGATGCCTGCCAACGCCGCTCCCACGCGCCGCCGATTGACCCGCGAGCAACGCGCCCGCCAGTTGCTGGACGTGGCCTGGGCGCTGGTCGGCGACGAAGGCACCGACGCATTGACGCTGGGGCGACTGGCCGAGGCGGCCGGTGTGACCAAACCGGTGGCCTATGATCACTTCGTGACCCGCAACGGGCTGCTGGCCGCGCTCTACGATGACTATGACGGGCGGCAGACGGTGGCCTTCCACGAGCGTATCGGCCGTGCCAGGGCGCACCTGGCCGATCGTGCGGCGGCCATCGCCTCCGGCTACATCGACTGCGTCCTCAGCCAGGGCAGTGAAGTGCAGGGCATCCTCGCTGCGCTGGTGGGCGCGCCGGAACTCCATGAAGTGCGTCGGCGCTACCAGCAGGACTTCATCGACAACTGCGACACCTGGCTGGGCCCGTTTGCGGCCGATGGCACGGTCCCCCTGGCCGGACGCTGGGCGATTCTCGGTGCGGCCGAAGCCCTGTCCGAAGCCGTGGCGGCAGGCGCGCTGGACAAGGTCGGCGCCGAGGCCGAGCTGCAGCGCTTGATCGTGGCGACGGTCAAGCGACGCTGATCCGCTCAGGCGTCGGCGGTGGTGTCGGCCAGCGCCGCAAACCCGGCGGCCAGCCGCTCGCGCACAAGGGCATCGCGTGCGTCGCGGCTTTCAGCGCCCAGCACCACGGTGATCAGGCGTACCGGCAGGTTCCGCCCGGGCACAGCCCGGCAGGCAGTGGCGGCCAGGCAGAAGCCTGCGGCCTGGGTGTAACCGGTCTTCAATCCGTCCACGCCGTCTTCGCCAAGCAGTGCGTTCTGGTTGCTGCGGCTGAAGCGGCCATGCGCGAACGTGCGCTGCGCGGTGATTGCCAGGATCTGCGGATGGTCATTCAGCAGGCAGGCGGCGAGTACCGCCATGTCGCGCGCGCTGGAGGCATGGTGCGGGGTGGTGATGCCGGACACGCTGGCGAACCGCGTGCTGCGCAGGCCAAGCTGGCGCGCGTGCCAGTTCATGCGGCCCAGGAACGCAGGCTGTGATCCGTCCAGATGGCGTGCGATGGCCAGCGCCGCATCATTGCCGGAGACGATCATCAACCCTTCCAGCAGGCGCGCCAGCGTGACCGTTTCGCCGGGCACCAGGCCCATGCGTGTTTCATCATCGGCTACGGCATGCACATCCTCGGCGGCGATGGTGACCGCCTGGTCCCACGTGCCACCGTTCTCTTCGACGCATCCGTAAGCGGCGTAGGCGGTCATCAGCTTGGTCAGCGAGGCCGGTTGCCGCGCGATGTCCGCGTTGTGCTGGTGGACCACCGCGAAGGTTGCCGCTTCCAGGGTGATGGACGAGACCGGCAGGTGGGCAGGCGCAGGAGCAGGCATGGTGGCGGTGATGACAGCGACAGCCAGCGAGGATAGTCCGAAGCGGCTGCATGAAGCCGTACTGCCAAAGCCCTGCGGCGCCCACCGCAACGCCCGGTTGCGCCCGGGCTGCAGTGGAGGCAGCCTGCGCACATGCAGCCGCATATCCGCATCGACGGTCGTGTCTTCGCCTACGTCTTCCCCTGTGCGTGGGAGGACTACGCGAAGATCGGCTTCTCACGCGATCCGCTCGGGCGCATCAGCGCATTGCACCGGCGCTGGTTCGAGTTCTTCGACCTTGATGCCGGTACGCTGGTGGAAGCGGAGAGCGAGCGCGATGCGCGTGGTCTGGAGCTGCAGCTGCGTTCGCCGTTCAAGGCGCACCGCGCGCCGGCGCCGATGACGGTCCAGGACAAGGCCGGAGGTCGCACCGAATGGGTGCGTGGTGCCAACCAGGCGTTGTCGCTCGCGGTTGATGCGTTGGGCGCACAGGGCTATCGCTGTTTCCAGCTCAAGGCTTGGCTGCAGGCCGCCCAGCGCCTGCGCATGGACCGGCTGCACGACTGGGCGGCGGTGCAGCTTCCGGAAGAGGATGGCCTGCGCATGCCCGGTGGCCCCGGCGAGCGCGTGCTGCGTGACACCCTCGACGGTTGCCGGGCGCTGGATATCGACCCAATGCCATGGCTGCCTGAACACGTCCAGCGTTGGTATGCAGGTTGAGCCGTGTTCAACGGCCACGCGGTTGCTGAACCGGCGCGGCCGGTTGCGGCGCACCCGTGGGGGAGCCGGTGGACGGGCAGGCCAGCTGCCGGGCCAGTTCGGCGTTGGCCACGTGGCCCTGCAGGAACAACAGGCTGCCGTAGATGTTCATGAGCGTCCCTCCACTTGAGTGGATTGCACGATACGGGCAGCATTGACCGGGAAAAAGCGACATTTCCGCAAGCATGCCTTGAGAGGAATTCAAGCCTGATGTCCCGTCCGCCCCTTCACGCCCTGCAGGGCTTCGTGGCCGCCGCGCGGCTGGGCAACCTGTCACGCGCAGCGGCGTCGATGAGCCTGACCGTCAGTGCGCTCAGCCATCAGATGCGCCAGCTGGAAGAGCGGCTGGGGCAGCCACTGCTGGTCCGCCAGCCACGCGGCGTCACCCTCACCCTGGAAGGGCAGCGCCTGCTCGACCAGGTCGGCCCGCATCTGGATGCGATCAACGAGGCCTTCCAGCCCTATGCCGCACGCGCCGAGCACGTGCTGACGATCAGCGCGGTACCGTCGATGGCGTCGGCGTGGCTGGTGCCGCGCTTGGGGCACTTCGTTGCCGAGCATCCACAGATCGAGATCAACCTGCAGTCGAGTGAACGCCTGATTGACTTCGAGCGACAGCGCCAGTTCGACGCCGCGCTGCGGCTGGGCAGCGGGCAGTGGCCGGGCCTGGTGGTGGAGCCGCTGTTCGACGAGTGGCTGCTGCCGATGGCCAGCCCGGCGCTGATCGAACGCATGGGAGGGATCGACCGCGTGCCGCTGAACCAGTGGCCGCTGCTGGGGGATCCCGATGGCGCGTGGGGCGCCTGGTTCGCGCTGAGTGGGCAGAACCCGCCGCCGCGCTTCGTGGCGGTGCTGGATGATTCGGAGGCGCATCACCGTGCGGCGCTGGACGGGGTGGGCGTAGCGCTGGGACGGGTGACGCGGGCGCGCCTGCTGCTGGATTCGGGCCAACTGGTGGCGCTGTCCAGCCTGCGACTGAAAACCGCCTGGCCGCATTGGCTGGTCTACCCGCAGCGCTCGGCCCGCCATCGCGGCTTCCTGGCCTTCCGCGACTGGCTGCACGCTCAGGCGGCCGAGCACGTCCGGCACATGGCAGACGCGCATTTATAGCGTCGAGCCATGCTCGACTGCGTGTGTCCCGCGGTCACCGTACCAACGTAACCGCCTGCCCGGCACGGGCGAAGGCTTCGCCCAGCAACGAGCCTGCCTTGATCGCCTCCACTTCCTCGAACAGCGCCTGCAATGCATCGGCCGGGCGCGAGGCCGGCGCCGCGACCGCCTGCTGGATCACGGTGAAACGGTCGGCCAGCACGCGGTGGCCGGGATGCGCCAGCGCCCAGGCGGCCAGCGGCTGGCGCACGCCGGCGGCGGCATCCAGGCGCTGCAGATCGAACAGGGTGATGGCAGCGGCCGACGTCTCGGCCCGCTCGATCATGGCGTGGCGCAGTTCGCGGCTGAGGAACAGGTCGTAGGCGGCGCCACGACCGACCGCGATGCGCAGACCATCGCGGTCCAGGTCGGCCACCTGCTGCGCAGGGCTGTCCTCGCGCACCAGGTAGGTGCCTTCGATCTCCACATAGGGGGCGCTGAAGGCGATGCGGTCGGCGCGCGCCGTATCGATGGCCAGGAAGGCCAGGTCCCAGGCCTCCTTGCTGGCTGCAGCGACCACCGCGGCCGCGGCGTCGTGGCAGGTGAAGCGTGCCTGCACGCCCATGCGCTGCGCCAATGCCGTGGCCAGTTCCAGTGACGGCCCGCGCGGTGAGCGCGCGTCCCCCTGCGCCAGTACTGGATTGCCCAGGTTGATGGCCACGCGCAGGAAGCCCAGCGGTGCCAGCGCACCACGATGATCGGCCAGGGACATGCAGGACTCCGCGGGGAAAGGGCGGTCCAGCATGCCAGTACGGACCTGCAAGGCAGTGTCAGCATCCGGTTATCCTGCGGACATGAACCCCATCCTGCACGTCGAGATACCGGTCACTGACCTGGGCCGGGCCATCACGTTCTACCAGCACTGGCTGCAGGTGGCGGTGGACGAACCGATCCTGCTGCACGACTGCAGGATGGCCTACCTGCCGTTTGCCGATGAGGCCACCGGTGCCAGCATGGCGCTGGTGCGGGGGGGCCGACTATCTGCCCTCCGTCCACGGTGCGCGCATCTACATCGGGGTTGACGACCTGGATGCCAGCCTCGAGCGTGCGCTGCAGGCCGGGGCCGAGCTGCGCTTCGGCCCGGCCGACGCGGGTGACTGGCGTGTGGCCGAGATCGCCGACAGCGAAGGCAATCGCATTGCGCTGCAGGCGCGCGTGGTTCTGTAGGGCCGAGCCCATGCTCGGCTGCTGTTGACCCAGCCGCCAACGCTCATCCGAGCATCGGCCCGGCTGTACACCGTGGCCGAGCGTGAGCGCTGCAGCCAGTCGTTGATCGCCGGGTCCAGCCGTGGGTCGTCCGGCAGCTGCATGCCGAAGCGCTGCTGCAACACTTCGCGCACGTCGCCCACATCGCGCAGCGGACGCTTGTCCGGTGCCTGGCCGGGACGGTACTCGGTGTAGTTGCCACTGCCGATGGTGCGTCGCCAGTCCGGCCCGGTCAGGGATGCGCGCAGCTGGCCGGGGAAACTGGAATCGGGATGGGTGCACACGTACCAGTTGCCCACGACGTTGTCGATCGGTGCCGGCGCGTGCAGGTCGAAGCGATACATCGCCCGCCAGCCATCGCCGGACTCGGCGGACAGCACGAAATCCCCCTCGCCGGGCAGGCGCTGCAACAGGAAGCGCTCGTGGGGCGTGGCCTGCGGCTGCGGATCATGCAGCCGCAGCGGCACGGTCGGGGTCAGGCTGCCGAAACCGGCATCCACCAGCCAGTCATCGCCGTCCACCTGCACGCGCAGCAGCAGGTGGGTGCGTGCGGTCAGTTCGCCGTCCTGGGCGGCCAGCAGCACGCGCGCGCTCAACGGCTGTGCATCGAAGCCCAGCGCCTGCAGCAGTGCCAGCAGGCCGCCATTGAGTTCGAAGCAGTAGCCGCCACGACGGTCGTCGAGCAGCTTGCGCTGCACGCTGTCCAGGTCGATCGGTACTGCATCGCGCAGCAGGCAGCTGAGGGTTTCGAACGGAAGCAGTGCGTTGTGGCGCTGCTGCAGCAGGGTCAGGCCCGCCAGCGTCAGCGGTGGCGGTGCATCCAGCTGCAGGCGTTGCAGGTAGCGGGGGACATCGAGCGTCGTCATGCGCGCGCCGGGCGGGGGAGGGAGATCTACTGTGCTCTCCCAACCGGGGTTGAGGGCAAGCATTGCGCGGGTGTCATCCCCCCGTCGCCTGTGCCGGGTACAAAGGCCGCGTCCGCCAGCAATCGGTGGGAGTGAACCAGGAGCGCCCTAAAGTTGCGCCATTTCCCGCCGATACAGGTGCGTCCTTCCGCCTGGAGCCTGTCATGTCGGCCGTCGTCCCCCACCTCCGGTCCCTGCGCATGCGGCTTGCCGCACTGCGCTCGGCGTCCCCCGGCCTGCTGCTGTGGCTGCAGCCGCATCGGCTCAGTGTGGCCAGCAAGCTCAAGGCGACCCTGTGGGTCTGTGGGCTGGGCCTGATCGCGATCGCCGCCGTCTACGCCTGGACCGGCCATGCCAGCACGCAGGCGGCGCGCAGCCAGGCCAGCTACCAGCACGGCAGCGATCTGGCCGCGAGCGTGGCCACGCAGGTGGCCGAGGCGCGTCGTCTGCAGACCCAGTATGCACGTAGTTTCGACGATGCCGACCGCGCGCAGCTGCTGGCGACGCAGAAGGCGCTCCAGGCCGATCTTCAGGCGCTGCGCGCGATGCCGATGGATCCCGGCCGGCGCGAGGCGCTGCAGGCACTGACCGAAGCCGCCGGCGCGTTCTCGCAGGGTGTGGCCGCCCTGTTCGAACGCGTCGATGAGATGGGTCGTGGCGATGCCGGCCTCGCCGCGCAATTGCAGCAGGCCGCCGACGCCCTGCAGGCGCAGGTGGATGCGTTGCAGCGGCCTTCGTTGGCGTTGTCCCTGCAGAAGATGCGCCGCCAGGAGGCACTGCTGCTGCTCGATGGCGACTCCACCCATGCCGACCGTGCGAGCGAAGAAAAGCTGCCGTTCGATCTCGCACTGGTGGGCCTGCCGACCGATGCGCAGGATGCCCTTCGCAACGGCATGGAGGCCTATCAGGCCGCATTGCTGGGCTATACCGCCGCCCGCGTGGGCCTGGATGTAGAGGCGCAATCGCTGCTGGATACCGCCGCCGGCGTGGCGCCGGCGCTGGCCGCCTTCCAGCAGGCCCAGGTGGCGGCGCTGGCCAAGGCACAGGCGCGCCAGCAGGCCGGCGCACACACCATGAGCGTGCTGTTCGCGGTGACCCTGCTGCTGGTCGCCGGTGTGTTGATCACCAGCCTGGTGCTGGTGCGGCGTGCGGTGCGCCAGCCGATCCAGGACACCCTGCGCTTCGCCAGCGACATCGCCGACGACCGACTCGACACCACCCTGCGCGTCTACAACGCCAACGATGAAATCGGCCAGCTGGCGCAGCGCCTGGTCGACATGCAGCAGCGCCTGCGCGCGCGCATCGAGACCGAGCGTGCCGTGGCGCGCGGCAACACCCGTGTGCGGCAGGCATTGGACAGTGCGCAGACCGGGCTGATGGTGATCGATGCCGAGGGCCAGGTGGCCTACGTCAATCCGGCACTGCTGCAGCCACTCGAGCGCGAGGCCGAAGATCTGGTGGGCAGCGATGCCGTGCGCCTGCATCCGGCGCTGGCCAGCCTGGCCGGCGCGCGCCAGCGCGAGGAGCGCGAGATCGGCCATGCCGGCGTGCGCTACCAGCTGATTGCCAACCCCATCATCGACGAAGGGCAGTTCCTCGGCGTAGCGGTGGAATGGCGCAGTCGTGCGCTGGAGACGCTGCTGGAAACCGAGGTCGCTGCCCTGGTCGATGCTGCAGCACGCGGCGACCTGCATGGCCGTATCGTGCTGGAGGGCAAGCAGGGCTTCGTGCGCACCTTGTCGACCAGCATCAATCGCCTGCTGGCCACCTTTGAAACCAACCTTGGTGACCTGCAGGCACTGCTGGCTGCGCTGGCCCGCGGCGACCTCAGCGTGCGCATGGAGGGGGACCTGCAGGGCGTGTTCGCGCGCATGCGCGACGATGCCAATGCCACCGTCGCGCAGCTGGGCCGCATCGTCACCCGCATCCAGCAGGCCACCTCCAGCCTGGATACCGGCGTTGGCGAGATCGTCGCCGGCCATCACGATCTGTCGCGGCGCACCGAGCAGCAGGCCGCCAACCTGGAAGAGACCGCGGCGTCGATGCAGGAGCTGACCGATACCGTCGGCCGCAACGCCGATGCCGCAGGCCGCGCCGATGCACTGGTGCAGGGCGCGGCGGCGGTGGCCCAGCGGGGTGGCGAGGCGGTCGGCCAGGTGGTCGCGACCATGCATGGCATCAGCGAAGCCTCGCGACGGATCGGCGACATCACCCAGTTGATCGACGGCATCGCCTTCCAGACCAACATCCTTGCCCTCAATGCGGCGGTGGAAGCGGCGCGTGCCGGCGAGCAGGGCCGCAGCTTCGCCGTGGTGGCCGCCGAAGTGCGCCTGCTGGCGCAGCGCAGTGCCGAGGCGGCCAAGCAGATCAAGGGGCTGATCGAGGATTCGGTGGCGCGTGTCGGCCAGGGCAACCAGCAGGCCGCGCAGGCCGGCACCACGATGGGCGAGATCGTCGGCAGCGTGCAGCAGCTGGCCGAGCTGCTGGCAGGTATCCGCAGTGCGTCGCAGGACCAGCATGCGGGCATCGCTCAGGTGAACCAGACCATCGTGCAGATGGAAGCCAGCACCCAGCGCAACGCCAGTCTGGTGGAAGAGGCCGGTGCCTCCACGGCGCAGATGCAGGCGCAGGTGCGTGCCTTGGCAGAAGCCGTGGGCGCGTTCCGCTTGCAGTCGATGCCGCAGGCGCGCGCGGCGGCCTAGTCAGTCGAGCGTGGGCTCGGCGCTACATCGGCTGCACGAACACTGTAGAGCCGAGCCCATGCTCGGCTCACACCAGCGTTCGGCGGCAGGAATCAATACACGTCGCGGCGGTAGCGCCCGTTTTCCAGCAGCGTTTCCACCGCTTCATCACCCAGCGCAGTACGCAGCACCTGGTCCACGCCTTCGGCCATGCCCTGCAACGACCCACAGACATGGATCACCGCACCGCGCTGCATCCAGTCGCGCAGCGCATCGACGGCCGCACGCAGGCGATCCTGCACGTAACCACCCTCGCCATCGCGCGAGAACGCCAGGTCCACCCGCGTGAGATGGCCATTGGCCTGCCAGGCTTCGATCTCGTCGGCGAACAGGAAGTCGTGTGCGCGCTGGCGTTCACCGAACAGCAGCCAGTGCCCGCGCTCGCCTGCGTGGGCAGCTTCGCGCAACAGGCTGCGCAGCCCGGCGATGCCGGTGCCGTTGCCGATCAGCACCATCGGCGCGCCGCTGACGCGATGGAAACCGGGGTTGCGATGCACGCGGGCGACGATGCCGGCACCGATCGGTGCATGCAACGACAGCCAGCCCGAGCCCAACCCGGCGCGACCGGAGGCGTCATGCACCAGCCGCACCACCAGCTCCACCACGCCGTCATCCGTGCAGGAGGCGATCGAATACTCGCGGCTGGGCAGCAGCGGCAGCCCGGCCAGCCACAGGCAGGCATCCTGCACCGCCAGCGCGGCATCGGCCTCGGGCAGCTCGCGTTCACTGGCCAGTGCCAGCAGCGTGCGCGGATGGCCATCGACCAGCAGGGGCTGCAGCGGATCCAGACCGTGTCCCTTCAGCACGGCACCGGCATGCCGCGCGTTGTGGCGGGGTGCGATGTGCAGGATGTCACCCGCCTGCCACTGCACGTCGGCCGGTGCGGCAAGACGGATACGCCAGATGGCTCCGCCGACGCTGCCCGGGTTGAGGTGGTCGCGGCCGAGCAGGCGCCACTCATGCATCTGCGTAGCCGCAGGCAGCACGCTGTCATCGGTGACGATGCCGGTGAGCGTACCCAGCTGCTGCTGCCATTGGCGCAATGCCGGCACCGAAGTGGCATCGACATCGATGCGCTCGAGCAGCGGGCGCGCGCCGTTGCCGATCAGCCAGCCATCGAACTGGCGGCCGAAGCCGCAGTAATGCGGGTACTGGCGGTCGCCCAGCGCGAGCAGGCCGAACTGCAGGCGCGACAGGTCCAGGCGTTGTGCGAGCAGCAGCCGCGCCGCGCGGCGCGTGGCATCCGGTGGCTCGCCGTCGCCGAACGTGCTCAGCACGAGCAGCGCCTGGGACGTGGCCTGCAGCGTCGCGGCATCGACGCGGGCCAGCGATAGCACCTGCACCGCATGACCGGACGCCTGCAGCTGCGCGGCCGCACGCCACGCCAGTTGTTCGCCCAGTCCGCTCTGGCTGGCATGCACCACCAGCCACGGCGGACCACGGCCATCGGTGGTCGTGGCCGGCAGCGCGCGGCGCAGCCCTCGCGCTGCACGCTGGCTGCGGCGCCGGTCCAGGTACAGCATCCAGCCGGTGATGAAGAACAGGCTCATGCCCAGGCTGCTGAGCATCACCACCACGCGCCCGGGCACACCGAAGTAGCTGCCCGAATGCAGCGCGAACACGCTGGTGGCCAGCTGTCCGCCCGCGCCTTGGCGCGCGTACGGGCGGGCATCGAGAACCGCGCCGCTGGCCGGATCGAGCTGCAGCAGGTCATGCGCACGGTCGTGGTGGCCGCCGCGCTGCGACGGATCACCGGCCATCACCCGCACGTTCAGCGCCTGCCCCGGCTTCTCCGGCAGGCGCAGGTCGATGAAGCCGGTGCGCACGCCGGGTAGCGCGTACAGCGTGGCCTCGATGCGATGGACGTCCAGTGCCGCGTCGGCGGCAACCGTGTGCTTTGCCGCCGGCGCCACACCGAGCAGCGTGTTGGCCGCGTTGCGGTACCAGTCGAACGACCACCACAGGCCGGTCAGCGCACTCATCAGGTAGATCAGCAGCACCCAGGTGCCGACCACCGAGTGCAGGCTCCACAGGAAGCCTCGGCCGCTGCGCGTCCACTCCACCGCCAGCCAGCTGCGCCAGTGCCACCAGCGTCGTGGCCAGCGCAGGTAGAGACCGGACAGGGTGAAGAACAGCAGCGCGATTGCACAGCTGCCGGTGATCCACTTGCCGCGCTCACCAGCAGCGAGGTGGCGATGCAGGTCCTCGACGACGTCGAAGAATGCCTGCCCGCGCAGGGCGCTGAAGCGCTCGCCGCTGTACGGATCGAAGTACACCCAGTGTTCCTTGCCGCCGGCAAAGCGCGCGACCGACGGCCGCTGTCCGGTGGCATCCACGCGCAGGCGTTGCAGGGGCCGCTCGCTGCCAGCCTGCAGCAACGGCACCAGTTCGCTGAGTGCAAGGGGATGCTGGCCGTCCGCATGGTGCTCGGCGATTTCAGCGAAGCCAGGATTGGCCGCGCGCAGCAGCTCGTCCTCGAAGGACAGCATGGCGCCGCTGAGGCCCATCAGGGCCAGGACGGCACCGGCGGTAATGCCCAGCAGCCAATGCAGTTGGAACAGGACGTTCTTGAACATCGAAGGAGAGGGGCCCGGGAGGCTGCCGCCCGCATCCTGCGCAACAGCAAATGAGAATTAGTCGCGGAATTCTCCGTGGCGGACGGCCTACGGTCAAGGAGGGTTTTGTTGCAGGGCTTTGCAGCCCTGCACCCGCTACAAGCCGGAGCAACGTCAACGTCAAAAGCTGGTTTTCCGTGGGTTGGCGGGGCGGGTCCGGTTGAGGGGGACGCTGCAAGTACGTCCATGTAAGCTCGGTCGCCGCAT
>NZ_JCACKF010000001.1:0-222021 GCF_059505245.1 Stenotrophomonas sp. | reverse complement strand
TCGGCCCCCAAGGTGCCAGATCGGCAAGAGATAAGATCCACGCCATGCGTGGATGCGATCAACCAATGCTCGTACGATCGCGGCCGTCGCTCTTGGCGCGGTACAGCGCGCGGTCTGCGCGCTGGTACAGCAGCGCCGGGGTGCGGTCGTCGGCATCCTGCTCCACCAGCCCCGCACTGAAGGTCACGCGCAGGCCTTCCACACCGGCCCAGTCGGGGTGGTCATGGAACAGGCCGCGCAGGCGCGCGCACAGCTGCGCGGCTTCCTCCAGGCGGGTGTCGTTGAGCAGCAGCGCGAACTCTTCGCCGCCGGTGCGCGCCGGCAGGTCGGAGTCGCGGCTGGCGGCTGCGATCAGCGTCGCCACCTGCACCAGCACGGCATCGCCGATGCTGTGGCTGTGGCGGTCGTTGACGTCCTTGAAATGGTCGATGTCCAGCACCACCAGGCACAGTGGATGACCACTGCGCTGCGAACGGGCGAAGTCACGCGCCAGCGTCTCGTCGAAGCCGCGGCGGTTGGCCAGCCCGGTCAGCGCATCCTCGCGGGCCTGGCGCTCGAAGGCTTCGGCCTGGCGCGCCAGGCGTTCGGCCAGCTCGGTCTTTTCCTGGTTCAGCGCCTGCAGGTGCACGGTCTTGGCCTGCAGGTCGAAGGTCGCGTCGTCCACCCGCCGCGCCAGGCGCAGGTTGCTGGCCTTCAGCTGCTGCAGCAGCAGGCGGTACAGTGCCACCAGGCCGGCCAGCAGCAACAGCCCGCCCAGCGCCTGCACGCTGCGCCGCTGCCACCAGAACGGCTCGACGCTGAAGCTCCACACCGCCTCCTGTTGGCCCCAGCTGCCGCCCGGATGCGCCGCAGCCACATGCAGGGTGTAGTCGCCCGGCGGCAGGCCAACGAACTCGACGCTGCGCTGCGGGCCACGCTCGACCCAGCCGGCATCGAGGCCATCCAGCCGCGTGCGGTAGCGGATCCGGTCGGACATCAGGTAGCTCAGGCCGACATAGCTCACCGCCAACCGGCGGCCACCGGGAATGTAATTGCGGTCCGGTCCCTCCCAGTGCACCGGCGCACCATCCACCTGCACGCTCTCGATCGCCGCCGGCGGCGATGGCCGCTCGCGGAAACGCTGCAGGCGTTGCGGGTCGACCGTGCTCAGGCCACCGGCGGTGACCACCCAGAACGTGCCATCCTGGCGCAGGATCGCCGATGGACTGGAGCTGCCATTGGCCTGTGCATTGGCCATGCCGTCGATCTCGTTGTAGCGCTCCAGCACCACCCGCGGCGTGCGGCCATCGGCCACCGCATTGAGGGTGGCCATGTCGGTGCGCAGCACACCACGGTTGCTGCTGATCCAGACATTGCCGAGGCGGTCCGGCACCAGCTGGAACACCGCGTCCACCGGCATGCCCTGCTCCAGGCCGACCCGCGCCAGCGCACCGTTGCGCCAGCGGTACAGGCCACGATCACTGCTGATCCACATCGCATCGCCCAGCTGGTGGAAGCCGAACACGCTGCGGCCGCCCCCCAGCGGGGCCAGGTCGATCGACTGCACGTGGTCGCCACGCAGCACGCGGATGCCTTCGATGGTGCCGATCCACAGGTTGCCCTGGTGGTCATGCTCGAGCGCGGTGATCAGGCCGCCGGGCATACCCGGCACGTTCGAGACCTGCACCCGGTCGCCGTCGATGCGCACCACGCCCTTCTGCGTGCCGGCCCAGACCACGCCCTGCGGGTCAACGGCGATCGCACGGATGTTGCCGCCCGGCATGCCGTCAGCCGCCGCATAGTTGTGGCGCAGGCCCCCATCGCGACCCAGCCGGTAAACGCCGTCGCCGAAGGTTCCCACCCACAGGTCACCGTCCGGCCCCTGTGCCAGGCTCAGTACCGAGGGCGCCTTGCCGCCGCGGTTGTGCAGCGGTACCGCGCGGAAACGACCGTCGCGGGTCTGGAGGTCAAGGCCGCTGGCGCTGCCGACCCACAGCTGGCGGTCGCGATCCTCGAACACCGTGCGCACGTAGTCGCCACTGAGCCCATCGCGCTCGGTGAAGCTGCTGAACAGTGTTTCGCGCAGGCGGTACAGGCCCCCATTGGCTCCCACCCAGATGCTGCCTTCGGCATCCTCGCGCAGGCTGACCACGCGTCCGCCCGGCAGGTTCAGGCCGGCCGGCAGCCGCTCCAGGCCATGGGCGGAAATGCGCAGCAGGCCCTGGTTCTCGGTACCCAGCCACAGATCGCCATGCCGGTCCTGCAGCATCGAGGTCATGTGCAGCTGGCCCGGCAGGCGGTGCACCAGCACCAGCTGGTCGTCCTCCACCCGGTACAGGCGCTCGCCGGCGACGATCCACAGCGCGCCATCCGGTGCCCGGTACGGCCACGACAGGCCGCTGCCGGCGCCCAGCCCCCACGCGGCGGGCGCGCGCTTGAGCACGCCGTCGTTGTCGCGCAGCACCAGCCCGTCGAGCGTGCCGACCCATACCCGGTCCTGTGCATCGACCACCAGCTTGGTGAAGCTCATCGCCATCGGCAGGTCCGCCGCCGGTGCCTGGTAGACGATGCCGGCATCCGGCGTCAGGTAGCCGATGCCCTTGCCTTCGTACAGCAGCCACAGCCGGCCCTGGCTGTCCATCTGCATGGACTGGATCAGCACCTGCGGTGTACCGGCCTGGTGCTCCCAGACCCGCCATTGGCCGTCGCTGCCGCGGTGGCTGACGTTGCCGCGCGAATCGCTGATCCACAGCCCGCCCTGGCGGTCGACGAACAGTGCGCCGATGCCGTTGTCGCGCAGGCCCGGGCGCGTACTGCGGTCGAACACGGTGAAGTCCAGTCCGTTGTAGCGCACCAGCCCTTCCCAGGTGGCGAACCACAGATGGCCCTCCGGCGTCTGTGCGATGTCGCGCAGCGAGTTGTGCGGCAGGCCGTTGCGCGAGGTCCATACGTCGATGGCGTAGTCGCGCAGCGGGGGCGCGCCCTCCTGTGCCGCCAGCGGCAGCGCGAGGGCCAGCAGCAACCACAGCAGGCCCTGCCGCAGTGCCCGCCTGAATCCTGATGCGCGGCGCTCCACCCAGCGCCCCTCGTCCCCCTGCCCGCCCATCACCGCAGCAGCGGCGGCCAGGTGCGGCTGCAGGGCGCGGCAGCGTGCGGGAACAGCCGGGCAGCGCGCACTGGCATGCCGGCGGGAACGGGCTGGCTCATCGAGGGGAGACTGGGGAGATGGGCAGATGATAGGCCAAACCCCGGCCCCGGCGTCACCGTCCGCGGCCCGCCGGCTCAGCCGGCGCGGCCGGGCGCCACCACCTGGGCACTGGCCGGCCACTGCACCACCGCCTCCAGGCCACCTTCGGCCCGGTTGCGCAGCCACAGCCGCGCGCCGTCCTTCTCGGCCAGGGCGCGGGCGATGGTCAGGCCCAGGCCGGCCCCGCCGGTCTGGCGCGAACGCGAGGTTTCCACCCGCACGAACGGATCGAACACCGCCTCCAGCTGCTCTTCGGCCAGGCCGGGACCGTCATCGGCCACCACTACGGTGATCGCACCGCCGCTGCGCTCGACCCGTACCCGCGCCCGCTGCGCGTACATCACCGCGTTGTCCACCAGGTTGGAGAACAGGCGGTGCATGGCCAGCGGACGCAGCATCAGCACCGAACCACTGCCCCCCTCGAAGACCACGTCGGCGCCGCCTTCGGCGGTGTCCTCGACGATGCTCTCCAGCAGTGAATCCAGGTCGAGTGCGGCGCGCTGCTCGGCACTCTCGGCACTGCGGGCCAGTTCCAGGCCCTCGCGCACCAGCGCCTGCATCGCCGCCAGGTCACCGACCAGGCGCTCGCGCAGGGCTTCGTCGCTGACATTCTCCAGGCGCAGGCGCAACCGGGTCAGCGGCGTCTGCAGGTCATGGGTGATCGCCGCCAGCATCTGCGTGCGTTCGGCCAGGTGCCGCTGCAGGCGGTGCTGCATGGCGTTGAAGGCTTCGGCGGCGCGCTGCACTTCACGCGGCCCGCGCAATGGCAACGGGTCGCGCTGCAGATCGTCGCCGAGATCCTCGGCAGCGGCGGCCAGTTCCTGCAGTGGCGCACTGGCCATGCGCGCAACGATATAGGCCAGCACGGCAATCGCCAGCACCAGCAGGGTCAGGAACCACGGGTCCACGGCGAGGATGCCGTTGTGCGCCACCGCCGGCGAGTCCAGCGCCAGTTTCAGCAGCGTGCCGTCGTTGAGGGTCACGTCCACCGCGCGGCACTTGGGCGGGATGAACGCCGGGTCGCGTTCGCGCGGCGGCCGCCGGTGACCCGGCGGTGGCGGCGGCAGCAGGTCCTGCAGCTTGGGAATGCAGGAGCGGAACGAAGCGAAGTGCACATGCGCGCGCGACACCGGTCCGGGGCGGTCTTCCAGCACTTCCATCAGCGCCGTGTCGGCACGCCCGAGGCGGGCTCCGGGCTGCAGCGCGCGCACGCTCGGCCCGCCGATCGCCAGCAGGCGCTCGCGCAGCTCCGGATTGCCGTCCAGCAGGTTGACGTAGCCCTGCAGGCGGTCGGCGATGCGGTTCAGGTTCTGCCGCTCGAACTCCTGCTGGCGCTTGGAAGTGGCCAGCATGGTCGCGCCGATCGCAGCCACCGCCATGCCCAGCAGCAGGATCACGAACAACCGCCCGACCATCGAGGACAGGAAATGGCGCAGGCGCTTCATCGCGGCTTATTCCAGGTTGACCGCGGAGGCCAGCACGTAGCCCTCGTTGCGCACGGTCTTGATCAGTCCGTCCGGGCCACCGTCGTCGCCCAGCTTGTTGCGCAGGCGGCTGACCTGCAGGTCGATCGCGCGGTCCTGTGCCTCGTAGTTGCGGCCACTGCTGAGCGCGACCAGCTGCTCGCGCGACAGCACCTTGTTGGCGTGCGCGATGAACACCCGCAGCAGGCGGAACTCGGCGCCGGACAGCACCACCACGCGGTCATCCGGATCGACCAGGTGGCGATGCTCCAGGTCGAACACCCAGCGCGAGAAGCGCGCACGGCGCACCGCCAGCGGCTCCAGGTTGGCCGGCAGCGCCTCGGTCCGGCGCAGCACGTTGCGGATGCGTGCCAGCAGCTCGCGCGGTTCGAACGGCTTGGCCAGGTAGTCATCGGCGCCCATTTCCAGGCCCAGCACGCGATCGATCGGCTCGGCGCGTGCGGTCAGCATGATCACCGGCGTGTTCGAGCGCGCACGCAGGTCGCGGCACAGGGTCAGGCCATCCTCGCGCGGCAGGTTGAGGTCGAGCACGATCAGGTCCACGTGCTCGCGGTCCAGCAGCTGGCGCATGGCGGTGCCATCGGCGGCAGTGCTCACCTGGTAGCCGGCGCGGCCGAGCTGCTCGGCCAGCAGCGTGCGGATGTCGTTGTCGTCGTCGACGATCAGCAGTCGATGCATCGGGTTTTCAGTCTCCATGTCGCGATCATCCCGTGTCGGCAGCTGAACCGCATCCGGGGCAATGCGTACCAGTGTATCCACCCACGGGCGGGATACCTGTGGTTACGCGTATTCACCGACAGTGTTACATACAGACATACCCCGAGGATTGAGCCGTCCATCGCCCGGTCTTCACAATGCCCGCCAACGCCGCACGCGCGGCCCCGAGAGTGAAGCCACGACGTGACGTTCCGCCTGCTGCCCGCGACCCGCCGGAGTCGCCTGATACTGATCGCCCTGCTTGCCCTGATCGTCGCCGCGACCGCCTGGTGGCTGCTGCGCAAGCCCGCCGCGCCGGCGGTGGCCACCTCGCCGGTCAGCCGCGGTGACATCGAGCAGACGGTGGACGCCACCGGCGTGATCGATGCCTACAAGCTGGTCAGCGTCGGTGCGCAGGCCTCGGGCCAGATCAAGTCGCTGAAGGTGCAGCTGGGCGACACCGTGAAGGAAGGCGACCTGATTGCCGAGATCGACGCCACCACCCAGCAGAACCAGGTGCTCAACGCGCAGGCCTCGCTGGACCAGGTCACCGCCCAGCGCGCCGTCCAGCAGGCCACCCTGCGCCAGGCCGAACTGGAATTCGCGCGCCAGCAGCAGATGCTGGCCGCCGAGGCCACCTCGCGCCAGGAATACGATGCCGCCGAGGCGCAGCTGAAGACCGCCCGTGCCCAGCTGCAGTCCTACGAGGCGCAGATCAAGGGCCGCGAAACCGAGCTGGGCACCGCCCGCGCCAACCTGGCCTACACCCGCATCACCGCGCCGATGGACGGCACCGTGGTGGCGGTGGTGGCCGAGGAAGGCCGCACGGTGAACGCCAACCAGACCGCGCCGACCATCGTCATGCTGGCGCGGCTGGACGTGGTCACCGTCAATGCGGAGATCTCCGAGGCCGACGTGGTCAAGATCAAGGCCGGCATGCCGGTGTACTTCACCACGCTCGGCGACCCGGACCGCAAGTACCACGCCGCGCTGCGCCAGATCAATCCGGCGCCAGCCTCGATCGCCAACGAGAATTCATCCAGCTCCAGCAGCTCCTCCAGTTCCAGTTCCAGCAGCGCGGTCTACTACAACGCGCTGTTCGACGTGGAGAACCCGGATGGCACGCTGCGCATCGACATGACCGCGCAGGTCTCGGTGCTGCTCAAGCAGGCCAAGGGCGTGCTGATGGTGCCGGCAGTGGCACTGGGGCCGAAGCGCCGTGGCGACGAGCGCATGGTGCGGGTGCTGGACGACAAGGGCCAACCGCAGCCGCGCAAGGTCACGGTGGGCATCAACAATGGCGCCTCGGCCGAGATCCTGTCCGGGCTGAAGGAAGGCGAGCGCGTGGTGGTTGGCGAAGCGGGTGCGGCCGGTGCCAGCGCCGGCGGCGGCAACCGCGGCGGCATGCAGATGCGGGTTGGCGGCCCGGGCATGGGGCGCCGATGAGCACGACGGCGCCGCTGCTGCGCCTGCGCGACCTGCGACGTGAATTCCCGGCCGGCGATGATGTGATCGCCGTGCTGCGCGACGTCAATCTCGACATCCACGCCGGTGAGATGGTGGCCATCGTCGGCCAGTCCGGCTCGGGCAAGTCGACGCTGATGAACATCCTCGGCTGCCTCGATCGTCCGACCCGTGGCAGCTACCAGGTGGCCGGCCGCGAAACCGGGAAGATGCAACCGGACGAACTGGCCGAACTGCGCCGCGAGCATTTCGGTTTCATCTTCCAGCGCTACCACCTGCTCGGCGACCTGGATGCGCGCGGCAACGTGGAAGTGCCGGCGGTGTACGCCGGCAGCCCCGGCCCGGTGCGCAACGCGCGTGCCGAGCAACTGCTGCAGCGGCTGGGCCTGAGCGACCGCATGCATCACAAGCCGGGCCAGCTGTCCGGTGGCCAGCAGCAGCGCGTGTCGATCGCACGCGCCCTGATGAACGGCGGCGAGGTGATCCTGGCCGACGAACCGACCGGCGCGCTGGACACGAAATCCGGCGAGGAAGTGATGGCGATCCTCGGCGAACTGCATGCCGAAGGCCACACCATCATCATCGTCACCCACGACATGAGCGTGGCCGAGCACGCGCAGCGCATCATCGAAATCCGCGATGGCGAGATCATCGCCGACCGCGCCAACCCGAATGCGCCGACCTACCGTGAGCAGCGCGAGGCCAGTACCGGCGTCGCCCGCGGCAACAGCTGGCGGGCCGCCCGCGACCGCTTCACCGAAGCGTTCCGCATGGCGCTGCTGGCGATGAACGCACATCGGCTGCGAACCTTCCTGACCATGCTCGGCATCATCATCGGCATCGCCTCGGTGGTCTCGGTAGTGGCGCTGGGCAATGGCTCCCAGCAGCAGATCCTGCAGAACATCAGTGCGCTCGGCACCAATACCATCGACGTCTATCCCGGCCGCGGTTTCGGCGACATGCGCTCGGCGCGCGTACAGACGCTCAAGGCCAGCGATGCCGATGCACTGGCAAGGCAGAGCTACGTGGACAGCGCCACCCCCAGCGTATCGAGCTCGGTCACCGCGCGTTACCGCAACCAGTCATCCACCGCCCAGGTCAGCGGCGTTGGCGAGCAGTTCTTCCGGGTCAAGGGCGTGACCCTGCTCAGCGGCAGCTTCTTCGATGCCGATGCGGTCAAGGGCCTGGGCCAGGTGGCGGTGATCGACGAGAACACCCAGGCCCAGTTCTTCCCCGATGTCGACCCGGTCGGCCAGGTGATCCTGCTCGGCAACGTGCCGGCGCGCGTGGTCGGCGTGGCCAAGCGGCAGAGTTTCGGCTTCGGCGGCAGCACCAGCCTCAGCGTGTGGGTGCCGTACACCACGGTGATGTCGCGCATGCTCGGCCAGAGCCACGTGTCCAGCATCACCGTGCGCGTGGACGATGACACGCCGATGGATGCCGCGCAGGAAGCGATCACCCGCCTGCTGACCCTGCGCCATGGCACCGAGGATTTCTTCCTCAGCAACAGCGCCGAGATCCGCGAGACCATCGAGCAGACCACGCGCACGATGACCCTGCTGATCGGTGCCATCGCCGCCATCGCGTTGCTGGTCGGTGGCATCGGCGTGATGAACATCATGCTGGTATCGGTGACCGAGCGCACCCGCGAGATCGGGGTGCGCATGGCCGTCGGTGCACGGCAGAGTGATATCCGCCAGCAGTTCCTGATCGAAGCGGTGCTGGTCTGCCTGCTCGGCGGCGTGCTCGGTATCGGCCTGGCCCTGCTGCTGGGCTCGATGATCGGCCGCTTCGCCAGCGACTTCCAGGTGCTGTTCTCCACCGCCTCGATCGTCGCAGCGTTTGCCTGCTCGACCCTGATCGGCGTTGCGTTCGGCTTCCTGCCAGCGCGCAACGCCGCGCAGCTCGACCCGGTGGAGGCCCTGGCCCGCGAATGAAGATGATGACCCGACTGCCCTTCCCCGCTCCACGGCACCTGCTGCTGGCCGGTGCCGTTCTACTCGCCCTGTCCGGCTGCGCGTCGGTCGGCCGCTACCCGGTGCACGACCCGGCCGTGGCGGCGCAGTATGGACGTGGCGATGCCACCCTCAACGCGCCAGCCGATGACCCGCGCAGCAGCCTGGATACACCGGGCCGCGACATCCGCCAGGACACCTGGTGGACCGGCTTCGGCGATGAACGCCTGGACCGCCTGGTGGCGCAGGCGCTGGCCGCCAACAGCGATCTGGCCGCCGCCGGCCTGGCCGTGCAGCGTTCGCGCCTGCAGGCCGGCCTGGCCAGCAACGCACTGTGGCCGCAGCCCTCGTCATCCGGCGTGAGCGGCAGCGCCAGCCGCGCCACCGACCAGTCTGATGATTGGCGCCGCAGCTATTCCACCGGCGTCTCGCTGGGTTGGGAAGTGGACCTGTGGGGCCGCCTGCGCACCCAGCGCGACATCGCCCGCTGGGAAGCCGAGGCCAGCGAGGAAGATCGGCAGAACACCGCGCTGCTGGTGATCAGCGACACCATCACCCAGTACTGGAACCTGGCCTACCTCAACCAGTCGATCGCCACCGGCCAGGCCAACCTGGAGCGCCTGGAACGCACCCGCGAACTGGTGCAGGCCCGCTTCGACGCCGGTGCGGTATCGCGCCTGGAAGTGCGCCAGGCACTGCAGAACCTGCAGTCGCAGCGGTCCTTGCAGAGCGCGCTGGAACAGCAGCGGGTGGAGGTGCGCAACGCGCTGACCGTGCTGCTGGACGGCACGCCCTGGCCCCAGCAGGACGAACCACAGGACCTGCTGGGCGCACGCAGCCCAGCCATCAGCGAAGGCCTGCCGACCGATCTGCTCGGCCGCCGCCCCGATCTGCGCGCGGCCGAACTTCGCCTGCGCAACAGCCTGAAGACCATCAAGGTCACCGCCACCCAGTACTACCCTGCGCTGAGCCTGACCGGCAGCCTCGGTTCCAGCGCGACCTCGCTGGGCGATGTGCTGCGCAACCCGGTGGCCACGCTGGGCGCCGGCCTGTCGCTGCCGTTCCTCAACCTGCAGCGTGCGCAGCTGGATACCGATATCGCCGGCACCACCTACCAGATCGCCGCCAGCAACTTCCGCAAGACGCTGTATACCGCGCTCTCGGAAGTGGACAACGCACTGTCGGCGCGCGAGCAGCTGGCGCGCCAGGTGGCGGCCTCGCAGGCTTCATACGACGAAGCGGTGGAAGTGGAACGCGCGCAGGAAGTGCGTTACCGCGTGGGTGCCACCGATCTGCGCACCTGGCTGGAAGCGCAGCAGACCCGGCGTGATGCCGAACTGTCGCTGGCACGTGCGCGCCAGGGCCAGCTCAACAACGACGTGACGCTGTTCAAGGCGTTGGGCGGCAGCGCGGGGTGAGGCGGGACATGAAACGGGGTCAGATCCCTTTTCCCATTGGAAAAGGGATCTGACCCCGATCACATCGCGCTGGCCGATCAACCGCGCTGGCGCACGGCCTCGAACAGGCTGACGCCGGCGGCGACGGAGACGTTCAGGCTCTCGATCTCGCCCGGCATCGGGATCTTGACCAGGCCATCGCAGTTCTCGCGGGTCAGGCGGCGCAGGCCATCGGCTTCGCCGCCCAGCACCAGCGCGATGTTGCCCTTCAGGTCCAGCTGGTACAGCGAGGCCGTGGCTTCACCGGCCAGGCCGTAGATCCACACGCCCTGCTTCTGCAGGTCCTTCAGGCAGCGCGAGAGGTTGGTCACCGCCACCACCGGGATCAGGTCGGCGGCACCGGCCGAAGTCTTGCGCACAGTGGCATTGACCGTGGCCGACTTGTCCTTCGGGATGATCACCGCGGTCGCCCCGGCGGCAGCGGCCGAGCGCAGGCAGGCGCCGAGGTTGTGCGGGTCCTGCACCTCGTCGAGCACCAGCAGCAGGGCCTTGCCCTCGGCCGCGGTGACCAGCCCTTCCAGCTCGTTCTCGCTGTAGGTACGGGCGGCGGCGTAGCGCGCGGCCACGCCCTGGTGGCGCACCGAACCGCCAACACCGTCCAGCGCCTGGCTGTTCACCTTGCGCACATCGATGCCCTTGCGGCGGGCGTTCTCTTCGATCTCGGTCAGGCGCGGGTTCTTCGCACCGGCCTCGACCAGCACTTCGCGGACGTTCTCGGCGTCGTTCTCGATGGAGGAGGCGACGGCGTTGACGCCGACAATCCACTGGCTGTTCTTGCTCATGCGGGCGGGGACCGGAAAGGGGGTGGCTATGGTAGAGCATCGGCAGGCCGGGCGCTGCGACCGGCCGCCCCTCTGTAGCGCCGAGCCCATGCTCGGCTGGCGGGGGGCCGATGAAGCCTGAACCCGGAGCAGCCGAGCGTGGGCTCGGCGCTAGAGGGGCGTTACCGACTGCGCGGCGGCCAGTGCGGGGTGTCGTGGTCGGGGTGCTGGTGGGAGACGATGGTGGCCAGGAACTCCAGCGCGGCGACGTCGTCCTCGGTGCGCCGCGCCGGCAGGCCGGACAGGCTGTCGACGAACGGCAGCTTGCGCTCCACCCCGTACTGGATCGTCGGTGGCAGGCGTTCCGGCTCATCGAAGGCGCCGGCAGCCACGGCCACGCCATCCGGGGCTTCATAGGTCAGGGGTGTACCGCAGTCGGCGCAGAAACCACGCCGCACCACGTTGGACGACTGGAAATAGCGCGGCTGGCCGCGGGTCCAGCTGAACTGCACGCCGCGCACGGATACCAGCGGCGCGTAATAGGCACCGAACGCCTTCTGGCACATCCGGCAATGGCAGATCGAGCTGTCGGTGAGCTCGCCACGCGCCTGGAAGCGGACCGCGCCGCACTGGCAGCCGCCACTGTATTCGGGTTGGCCTTGCATGCTGGGGTTCCTCCGGAACGTCGTGCCAACCAAGGTTGGCACCTACCAGTTGCGGTAGGTGCCAACCGTTGGTCGGCACACCTTTCAATACTTCTTCTTGGTGCGCTTGGCCGGCTTGCCCCGCTCGGGCGGCGGCGGCAGGCCATCGCCCTCGTCCTCGCCCTTGTGCTCGACCAGGCGGAAGTCGATCTTGCGCTCTTCCATGCTGGCCTTCAGCACCAGGATCCGCACGCGGTCACCCAGCCGGTAGCTGCTGCCGCGGCGTTCGCCGGTCAGCGTTTTGCGGGTGGCGTCGAACTTGTAATAGTCCTGCGGCAGCTGGGTCACATGCACCAGGCCCTGCACCTTGGACTCGTCCAGTTCCACGAACAGGCCGAAGCTGGTCACGCCGCTGATCACGCCGTCGAACTGGCCGCCCACGTGCTTTTCCATCCACGCCGCGCGGTAACGCTCGTCGACCTCGCGCTCGGCTTCGTCGGCACGGCGCTCGCGCTCGGAACACTGCAGCGCCAGGGCCGCCATTTCGCGCGCGTTGTAGGTGAACTTGTCCAGCGGCTTGCCGGACAACGCATGCTTGATCGCACGGTGCACCAGCAGGTCGGGGTAACGGCGGATCGGCGAGGTGAAGTGCGCGTACGCCTCCAGCGCCAGGCCGAAGTGGCCGTGATTCTCCGGGCTGTAGATCGCCAGGCTCTGGCTGCGCAGCAACACCGATTCCAGCAGCGTGGCATCGGGGCGGTCGCGGATCTTCTTCAGCAGCTTGGTGTAATCGCCCGGGCGCACCTTCGACCACGGCGGCAGGCTCAGCTTGAACTCCTTGAGGAATTCCAGCAGGTCGGCGTACTTGGTTTCCGGCGGCTTCTCGTGGATGCGGTACGGCGCCGGCACATGGCGCGACAGCAGGTACCTGGCGGCCTCGACGTTGGCCGCGATCATGCACTCCTCGATCAGCTTGTGCGCGTCGTTGCGCACCAGCATGCCGGCCTGGGTCACTTCACCACGGTTGTCCAGCACGAAGCGCACTTCACTGCTTTCGAATTCGATGGCACCGCGCTTGGCGCGTGCCTTGGACAGCACCTTGTACAGCTGGTGCAGGCGCTGCACCTGCGGCAGCAGGTCGCCCATCCAGGCCTTGGTATCGGCATCGTCCTCGCCCACCGCCTTCCACACCTGGGTGTAGGTCAGGCGCGCATGCGAGTTCATCACCGCCTCGTAGAAGCGCGAATGCGTGACCAGGCCATCGCGGTCGATCTGCATGTCGCAGACAAAGCACATGCGGTCGACCTTCGGCATCAGCGAGCAGATGCCGTTGGACAGTGTCTCCGGCAGCATCGGCACCACGAAGCCCGGGAAGTACACCGACGTCGCACGCTTCTGCGCCTCTTCATCCAGCGGCGTACCAGGGCGAACGTAATTCGAGACGTCGGCAATCGCCACCACCAGGCGGAAACCCTCGGCATTCGGCTCGCAGTACACCGCGTCGTCGAAGTCCTTGGCATCCTCGCCATCGATGGTGACCAGCGGCGTGCTGCGCAGGTCGACACGGTCGCCAATCATCGCCGGCTCGACCACCAGCGGCACCGAGGCCGCTTCGTCCAGCACCTCCTGCGGGAACTCGAACGGCAGCTCGTGGCCATGGATGGCGGTCTCCACCACCAGCGACGCGGTCAGCTTGTCGCCGAGCACCGCGATGATGCGGCCGATCGGCGGGCGGCGGCTGTCCGGCGCCTGGGTCAGTTCACAGACCACCAGCTGGCCGTCGCGCGCACCACCGGTCTGGTCCGGCGGCACCTGCACGTTGCGCTGCACGCGCTTGTCGTCGGGCACCACGTAGTTGATGCCCATCTCGATGCTGAAGCGGCCGATCAGGCGGGTCATGCCGCGCTCGAGCACGCGGGCGATGCTGCCTTCGCGACGGCCACGGTGATCGATGCCGGTCACGCGGGCCAGCACCTTGTCGCCGTGCATGACCTTGCGCATTTCATAAGGCGGCAGGAACAGGTCGTCGCCGCCCTCGACCGGGCGCAGGAAGCCGAACCCTTCCGGGTTGGCGATCACCACACCGGTGACCAGGTTCAGGGTCTGGATCGGGGCGAAACCGCCGCGACGGTTCTGCACCAGCTGGCCGTCGCGGACCATCGCACCGAGCCGGCGCGACAGTGCTTCGGCACGGTCGGGGGCGGTCAGGCCCAGGCGTGCGCCCAGTTCCTCTGCCGTCTGCGGCCCTTCGCAACGCTCCAGCAGGGCCAGGATGGCTTCGCGGCTGGCGATGGGCTGTTCGTACTTCTCTGCTTCGCGGGCGGCATAGGGATCGTCGATCACCTTGCCGGCCGGCGGCAGCTTGCGGCCCGGGGCCGGGCCCGGTGCATCGGTACTGCGGACCTTGCGGCCGCGTGGCGGTGCACCGCCTTCATTCAATTCGGGGAACCAGCCCGGCAACGGCTTGCCCGGCTTGGTGGTGCGGGCCGTGCCCGCCTTGGCGCCCTTGTTCGGGGCTTGGCTGCGGGACTTGCTCCCGCCCTTGCTTGGTTTTTTGGTAGTCATCGCCCTACATGGTAGCCGTTGACGGCGTGCAGAACGGGTCAGTGGCCGTCTTGAAGGCCTTGCGTGAAAAATATTCAGGAAGTCGTTGACAGCCTGCGGATTCATCTTCACAATTGCGCCTCTGGAACGCCCAGGTGGCGGAATTGGTAGACGCACTAGTTTCAGGTACTAGCGGGTAAAACCGTGGAGGTTCGAGTCCTCTCCTGGGCACCAACGAAAAAACTCCTCGCTTCGGCGGGGATTTTTTTTGCCTGTGATCCGGCAGCCGGGGTCGGATTCCTTTCCAGAGGAAAGGGCTCTGGCCCCAAGCGAGTGAGATGGGGGGCAGAGCCCGTTTCGCATGCGCAACGGCAACCGACCCGGGATCAGCAAAAAGTGTTGACACCCCCGTCACGGCACCCCATAATCTCGCTCCTCGACGCCCAGGTGGCGGAATTGGTAGACGCACTAGTTTCAGGTACTAGCGGGTAAAACCGTGGAGGTTCGAGTCCTCTCCTGGGCACCACGTCGAGAATGAGAAAAACCCGCGAAAGCGGGTTTTTTCATGCCCCGGATCCGGCATCAGAACAACGGCCGCAGCACCAGTTCCAGCCCGAGCAGCAGCAGGAACCCCAGGAAGCAGGCGCGGAACACGCGCGCGCTGATGCGCTGCCGGATCACCTGGCCCAGCCACATGCCCAGCAGCGCCGGCAGCACCGCCAGCGCACTCAGCCCCAGCTGCTGGATGCCGAACGCACCGTGCAGCACCAGACCGGTGGTCAGCGAAATCGTCGACACGGTGAACGCCAGCCCGAGCGCCTGCACCAGCTCCTCGCGCTGCAATCCCAGCGACTGCAGGTACGGCACCGCCGGCATCACGAACACACCCGTCGCCCCCGTCACCACGCCGGACAGCGCACCCACCAGCGGCCCCAGCCAGCGCTCGCGCCGCTGCGGCACGCGGAACACCGGCGCGAGCAACGCATAGGCGGCATAGACCACCAATGCCACGCCCAGCGCAACGCGCGACCAGGTGCGATCGACCCGCACCAGCAGTGCGGCCGAACCCAGCGTCACCACCACCACGGCAAGCATCATCGGCCACAAACGCCGCACGATGTGGCCCAGCGACGGCCCGGACAGCAGTTGCCACGCATTGGTGACGAAGGTTGGAATGAACAGCATCGACGCCGCCGCCACCGGTGACAGGGTGCTGCCCAGCAGGCCCATCGCCACCGTCGGCAACCCCATCCCTGTCACGCCCTTGACCACGCCGGCCAGCACGAACACCACCACCAGCAGCAAATAGAAGTATGTCGATTCATGCATGGCTTCATTGGACCGGGCCCTCGCCAGGCGCACAATGCGGTCTTCCCGGCCCAGCCTTCGGCTGACCCGAAGGCGCCGGATCAGCAATGAGGCACGACATGCGGATGGACATCGCCGACCTGCGCCTGTTCCTGGCAATCGCCGAAGCCGGCAGCATCACCGCCGGCGCGGCACAGGCAAACCTGGCATTGGGTTCAGCCAGCGAGCGCCTGCGCACGATCGAAGCCGATGCCGGCACCGCGCTGTTGCACCGGCACCCACGCGGCGTCAGCCTGACCGAGGCCGGCGCCGCCCTCGCCCACCACGCACGCCTGATCCTGCAGCAGCAGGCACAGCTGCGTGGCGAACTACAGGCGTTCGCGCAGGGTGCGCGCGGCACCCTGCACCTGTATGCCAACACCGCCGCGCTGACCAACTACCTGCCCTCGCGGCTCGCGCCGTGGCTGGCCGGACGCCCACGCCTGCATGTCGAACTGCTGGAGCGCACCAGCCCTGAAGTCGTACGCGCGATCAGTGCCGGCCAGGCCGAAGCCGGCATCATCAGCGATGCGGTCGACGCTGCCGGCCTGCAGCAGCATGTGGTCGCCGAAGATCCCCTGGTGATGCTGCTGCCGGCCGACCACCGCTTCGCGACCCGGCGCAGCCTGGCTTTTGCCGAGGCTGCCGGAGAGACCTTCGTTGCCCTGGCCGACGGCAATGCACTGCAGACCTACATCGAGGACCAGGCGCGCGACATCGGGCGCCGCCTGGATGTACGCATCCGCATGAAGACCTTCGAAGGCGTGTGCATCATGGTCGGCCACGGCATCGGCGTCGGCATCGTGCCGCGGACCATCGCGCGCCAGCATCGGCGCAGCACGCACACCGTCGCCGTACCGCTCGCCGATGCGTGGGCGCAACGACGCCTGTGCGCGTGCTTTGCCGAGTGGACACGACTGTCATCGGCGATGCGCAGCCTGCTGCATCACCTGGGCGTGCAGCCCCAGAAAAAAGTGTGAAATGTTGTTGACACATCTTCTGTCGCTCCCCATAATTCATCTCCTGAGTCGCCCAGGTGGCGGAATTGGTAGACGCACTAGTTTCAGGTACTAGCGGGTAAAACCGTGGAGGTTCGAGTCCTCTCCTGGGCACCACGACTCAAGATGATCAAACCCGCGAAAGCGGGTTTTTTCGTTTCCGGGGCCTGGGAATTCACGCCCCGAGATCCACCCATGCGTGGCGTGGATCCACCAAAAGAAAAACCCCGCCTTGCGGCGGGGTTTCTGCGTTTCAACAGCAATGAGCGGTCAGTGCCCGCCACCGGCGGCAGCACCTGCACCCGCGCCGAACGGCGGCTTGGCCAGCCACAGGAACGTGATGATCGCCAGGAAGATCCAGCCCAGCAGGAAGAAGATGTCGTTGAAGCCCATCTGCGATGCCTGGTGGTTGATCATGTTGTTCAGTACCGCTGCACCGTGTTGCAGGTCGCCCTGCCCCATCGCCGTCACCTGGTCCTGCATGCCGGGCTGATAGGCCGAGATGTGCTCGGTCAGGTCGGCATGGTGCACCTGGGTACGCCGCGCCCACAGCCACGTCGTCAGTGACGCCGCGAAGCTGCCACCCAGCGTACGCAGGAACGTGGCCAGGCCGGAGCCCGCCGCGATCTCGCGCCCATCCAGGTCCGACAGCAGGATCTGCAGCACCGGCATGAAGAACAGCGCGACGCCGATGCCCATGATCAGCTGCACGCCGGCCACGTGCATGTAGTCCACCTGCAGGTTGAAGTTCGAACGCAGGAAGCTGGTCATCGACAGCACGATGAAGGCCACCGTGGCCAGCATGCGCATGTCGAAGCGCGATGCGTACTTGCCGACGAATGGCGTCATGATCACCGGCAGGATGCCGATCGGCGCGGTCGCCAGGCCTGCCCAGATCGCGGTGTAGCCCATGTCACGCTGCAGCCACTGCGGGATCAGCAGCGCCACGCTGAAGAACGCCGCGTAGGCCACCACCATCGCCAGCGTACCGGCGCGGAAGTTGCGGTGCCGGAACAGCTTCAGGTCAACGATCGGATCCTTGTCGGTCAGCTCCCAGATCAGGAACACCGTCAGCGTCACCACCGCCACGCAGGCCAGCACCACGATCTTCATCGACGAGAACCAGTCCTCGTCGTTGCCCAGGTCGAGCACCAGCTGCAGGGCACCGACACCGATCACCAGGGTGACCAGGCCGACGTAGTCCATCTTCGGCTTCTCGATCTGCTCCGGGCGTCCCTTCAGCTGGTTGCCCACCACCAGCGCGGCGAAGATGCCCAGTGGCACGTTGATCAGGAAGATCCATTCCCAGCTGTAGTTGTCGGTGATCCAACCACCGAGGATCGGACCGCAGATGGGCGCCACCACCGTGATCATCGCCAGCAGCGCCAATGCCTGTCCGCGTTTCTCGCGCGGATAGATCGAGACCAGCAGCGACTGCGTGATCGGGTACATCGGGCCGGCCACGAAACCCTGCAGCGCACGCGACAGCACCAGCATGCCCATGCTCTGCGCTAGGCCGCACAGCAGCGAGGTGATGACGAAGGCCAGCGTGGCCCAGACGAACAGCTTGCGCTCGCCGAAGCGACGGCTGAGCCAGCCGGTCAGCGGCAGCGCGATGGCCGTGCTGACCGCGAACGAAGTGATGACCCAGGTCGCCTGCTGCGAGCTGGCGCCGAGATTACCGGCGATGGTCGGCAGTGAAACGTTGGCGATGGTGGTGTCGAGCACCTGCATGAACGACGCCATCGCCAGGCCCACGGTGCACAGGGCGACGCTGGGTGGCAGGAACCCGGAGGCCGCACCCGGCGCCGCCGGTGCACCCGGAGCGCCGGGTGCGGCTGGAGCTTGTGCGGACATGGCGACCTCAGCCCACCTTTGCCTGTTGCTGCGGCAGGTTGCCCTGGATGATCGTGTGGATCACCTCATCGGCATCATGCAGCTGCTTGGCATATACGTCGGTGTCGAACACGGTGCCCTTGGCCGGGGTGCTCGGCAGTACTTCACCCTTCTGGTCGCGCAGGCTCACTTCGGCCTTCATCGACAGGCCGATGCGCAGCGGGTGTTCGGCCAGCTGCTTGGCATCGATGGCGATGCGCACCGGCACGCGCTGCACGATCTTGATCCAGTTGCCGCTGGCGTTCTGCGCCGGCAACAGCGAGAACGCCGAGCCGGTACCCAGGCCCAGGCTCTGGATGCGGCCCTTGTACTTCACGTCACCGGCATACAGGTCCGACTTCAGCTCCACTTCCTGGCCCAGGCGCATATGGCGCAGCTGGGTTTCCTTGAAGTTGGCCTCGACCCACATCTGCTCGGTCGGCACCACGGCCATCAGGGCATTGCCCGGCTGCACGCGCTGGCCCACCTGCACCGAACGACGGGCAACGTAGCCGGTGACCGGCGCGACGATGCCGGCGCGGGCGTTGTTGAGGAAGGCCTGGCGCAGCTGCGCGGCGGCGGCCTGCACGTCCGGCTGGGTGGCGATCACGGTGTCGTCGACCAGCGCGCGGTTGCGCTCGACGGTCTCGCGCGAACCGGCAACGGCCGCTTCGGCCGCAGCCAGCTCGTCGCGGGCGTGGGCCAGTTCTTCGTTGGAAATGGCGCCAGTGGCGGCCAGATCCTTGCGGCGGGCGAAGTCCTCGCGCACGCGCTTCAGGGTCACCTGGCGGGCGTTCAGGTCCGCCTGCGCGCCTTCCACGCTGCGGTACAGGCCACGGGTCTGGCGCACGGTCTTGGCCAGGTTGGCTTCGGCCTGCTGCAGCGCCACCGAAGTGTCGGACGGGTCCAGCTGCACCAGCAGCTGGCCGCGCTCCACGCGCATGCCGTCATCGGCATTGATGGCGACCACGGTACCGGCCACCAGCGGGGTGATCTGCACCTGGTTGCCCTGCACGTAGGCATCGTCGGTCTCTTCGAACCAACGGCCGAACATGAAGTACCACAGCGCCAGGGCGGCAAGCAGCAGCACGACGATCACGAACAGGCCGCGCAGCAGGTTGCCGCGGCGGTTGGGGGCGGCCGGGGCCGCGGTGTCTTGGGTCTGGCTCATGGCGGGCGTCTTCAGGAATGCGAGGAATCGGAATGGGAGGCGATCGGTGCGCGGTCGGTGTCGGCGGGCTGGAAACCACCGCCCAGCGCCTTGCTCAGGCGCACCGAGGTCTGCACCTGCTGCGACTGCAGGCCGGCCAGCTGCTGCTGCGACTGCAGCAGGGTGGACTGCGCAGTCAGCACGTCCAGGTAGCTGCCGATGCCGGCGCGGTAGCGCTGCTGGGCCAGGTCGAAGGCCGAGCGTGCGGTGTCCACTGCCTGCTGCTGCGCGTGCGCCTGCTGCGCCAGCGAGCGCACCGCGTTGACCTGGTCGGCGACGTCGCGCAGTGCATCGAGCACGGCCTGGTTGTAGTTGGCCACCGCCAGGTCGTACTGCGCGTCGGTGTTGGCCAGGTTGGCGCGCAGCTTGCCGCCTTCGAAGATCGGCAGGCTCAACGCCGGGCCGATGTAGGCGAAGGTCGAGCTGCTCTTCAGCAGGTCACCCACGTTCGGGGCGACCACGCCGGCCAGCGCGGTCAGGTTGAAGCTCGGGTAGAACTTGGTCTTGGCGACCTTGATCTGCTTGTCGGCCGCTTCCACGCGCCAGCGCGCAGCCACGATGTCGGGGCGACGGCCGAGCAGTTCGCTGGGCAGTACGCCCGGCAGCTGCAGTGCCATCGGGTTCAACGGCTGCGGGCGCTGGATCGACAGGCCACGGTCCGGCCCCTTGCCGACCAGTGCAGCCAGCGCGGTGCGGGCGGCGTCGATGCGCTGCTGCGCGGCCAGCACCTGCTGCTGCGCGGCCGGCACGCGGGCCTCGGCCTGGCGCACCTGCAGATCGCTGTCGATGCCGGCGCTGCGGCGCTGGCGGGTCAGCTGCAGCGATTTCTGCGAGCGGGTCAGTTCTTCCTCGGCCACGTCGTTGAGCTGCCACGCGTAGGCCAGGTCGGCATAGGCCTGGGCAATGCCGGTGGACAGGTTCAGGCGTGCTGCCTGGGCTTCAACGGTGGCGGCATGCGCGCCATCCACGGCGGCTTCCCAGGCAGCGCGCTTGCCGCCCCACAGGTCCACGCCGTAGCTGAAATCGAAGGCGACCTGGCTGCTGCCGCCATAGCGGCCGCCCATCTCGCTGCCGACCATCGACTCGGGCAGGCGCAGGCCGGTGTAGCCGCCGGACACCGACAGGCTGGGCAGCTCGTCGGCGCGCGCGGTACCGACCTGGGCCTGGGCCTGGCGCAGGCGCGCGTCGGCGGCGTCCAGGCTCGGATGACCGGCCAGGCCTTCGGCGACCAGTGCGTCCAGCTGCGCATCGCCCAGTGCCTTCCACCAGTCCTGCGCCGGGAAGCCGGCGGCGCTCAGGTCGGTGTCAGCCAGGGTGCGTTCGCTGTGCAGGCTGTCCACGTCAAGCACGTGGCCCTGCGGGTTGAGGCCACGACTGCTGGCGCAGGCGGCCAGGGCCAGCGCCAGCGCTGACACCAGCAGCGCGCGCCCGGACCGGCGGAGAGTGGAATGCGGGATCGGGTTCATGGGGTCGTCAGTGAATCGCGGATTCGGGTAAGGAGGGACAGCAGCAGCGTGCGCTCGTCGGCGGAAAGATCACGCAGCGCGTAATCCATCACCGCGTCGCCGCGCAGCTTCAGCCGCGCCCACAACGCACGGCCTTCGTCGGTCAGCACGATCTGCAGTGCCCGCCGGTCCTGCGCATGCGCCTCGCGGCGGACGCAGCCCAGCGCCTCCAGCTTGTCCAGCAGGCGGGTGACCGCGCTGGGCACCTGGTCGATGGCCTGGGCCAGTTCGTTGGCGGTGCAGGGCGCCATGTGGGAAAGCACCTTCAACCCGATGTAATGGGTGAAGCCGATTCCCAGATCTTCTTCCGCCATGGACGCGTCGAGTTGGCGCACCAGGCCGTCGCGCACCTGGCGCAGCAGCAGGCCGAAGCTGGGGGGAGTGGTTGCAGGACAGATCATGGGGGAGCATTCTCTTCCAAAAAAAATATTTCTCAATGGAAATATTCGATCTGGCATCGAATGCTGTGTTGCAGCAGCGGGCTCGATCAGTGAAGGCGCCTACCTTAATGATCTGGTCAGGTGGCCCGGTAGTACAATCCAGCCAATGGATGTCACATTTCAGCCAGCGGACATGATGAACAAGGCAGAAATTCAGGTTCCCAAACGCCTACTCAGAGATGAGGCACTGGACTGGTTCGAGCGCAACGACGGCCCGCCGGTCATCGCCTTCCGCTTCGACAGCCAGCAGGGCCTGGCCCGCGAGGTCGACTGGCACCACCACCAGCGTGCCCAGTTGATCTGCGTCGAACGCGGCCTGCTGACCACCCGCACCTCGCATGGCACGTGGTCGCTGGCGCCGGGCTCGGCCGGCTGGATGCCGCCGCTGGAACCGCACACCGTCACCCTCGACGGCCCGTTGCGCGGCTGGGGCATGGCATTGGCTGCACCGGCCTGCGCCACCCTGCCCGCCGACCCCTGCGTGCTGGGCCTGTCCAAGCTGGCGCAGGCGCTGGCCGACCGCATCTGCGAATGGCCGCTCGGCCATGACACCACGCCCGAGCGCCAGCACATCATCGACGTGCTGCTGGACGAGATCCGCACCGCGCCGCGCCAGCGCATGCACCTGCCGATGCCGCACGACCGGCGCCTGCTGAAGATCGCCTCGCAGTTGCTGGCCAACCCCTCCGACGAACGCAGCCTGGCCGAATGGGCGCATTGGGCCGGTCTGTCACCGCGCAGCCTGACCCGTCACTTCCGCGACGAGACCACGCTCAGCTTCGCCCAGTGGCGGCAGCAGGCGCGCCTGTCAGAGGCCCTGCGCCAGCTGACCGACGGCCGCAGCGTGGCCGACATCGCCCACGCGCTGGGCTTCAGCAGCGCCAGCGCGTTCGTTACCGTGTTCCGCCGCCACTTCGGGCTGCCGCCCGGTCGCTACCTGGCACGGGCCGGGCACGGCCTGGAAACCGGGCTGGACCCTGCGCGCGGCTTGGCATCCCCCGCCGCATCCGGATAATCACAGGATTGCGAGCGGCGACCGCCGTCGCCGCCTCCCGACAACAGGTAACAACGCCGCATGACCGAACTTGCCCGCCCCGTGTTCCACGGATTCGAACAACTGCCGCTGCGCGAGTACGCCGAACGCGCCTACCTCGACTACTCGATGTATGTGGTCCTGGACCGCGCCCTGCCGTTCATCGGCGACGGCCTGAAGCCGGTGCAGCGCCGCATCATCTATTCGATGAGCGAGCTGGGCCTGAATGCCGCGTCCAAACCGAAGAAGTCCGCGCGCACCGTCGGTGACGTCATCGGTAAGTACCACCCGCACGGCGACAGCGCGTGCTACGAGGCCCTGGTGCTGATGGCACAGCCGTTCTCGTACCGCTATCCGCTGATCGAGGGCCAGGGCAACTTCGGCTCCAGCGACGACCCGAAGTCGTTCGCGGCGATGCGTTACACCGAATCCAAGCTGACCCCGATCGCCGAAGTACTGCTGGGCGAACTGGGCCAGGGCACCACCGACTGGGCACCGAACTTCGACGGCACCCTGCAGGAGCCGACCTGGATGCCGGCACGGCTGCCGCACCTGCTGCTCAACGGCACCACCGGCATCGCCGTGGGCATGGCCACCGACGTGCCGCCGCACAATCTCAACGAGATCGTCAGCGCACTGCTGCACCTGCTGGACAACCCCGATGCCAGCGTGCGCGACCTGTGCGAGCACGTGCAGGGTCCGGACTACCCGTCCAGCGCCGAGATCATCACCTCGGCCAACGACCTGCGGAACATCTACGAGACCGGCAACGGCAGCGTGCGTGCACGTGCGACCTTCACCAAGGAGGCCAACAACATCGTGGTGACGGCGCTGCCGTTCCAGGTGTCGCCGTCGAAGGTGATCGAGCAGATCGCCGCGCAGATGCGCGCCAAGAAGCTGCCGTGGCTGGAAGACATCCGCGACGAATCCGACCACGCCAACCCGGTGCGCGTGGTGCTGGTGCCACGTTCCAACCGCGTCGACGCGGACCAGCTGATGGGCCACCTGTTCGCGACCACGGACCTGGAGCGCAGCTACCGCGTCAACCTCAACGTGATCGGGCTGGACGGCCGTCCGCAGGTGAAGAACCTGAAGATGCTGCTCAGCGAATGGCTGACCTTCCGCAGCAACACCGTCACCCGCCGCCTGCAGCACCGCCTGCAGAAGGTCGAGCGCCGCCTGCACCTGCTGGAAGGCCTGCTGGTCGCCTTCCTCAACCTGGACGAGGTGATCCACATCATCCGTACCGAGGACGAACCGAAGGCGGCGCTGATCGCGCGCTTCGGCCTGTCCGAGGAACAGGCCGAGTACATCCTGGAAACCAAGCTGAAGCAGCTGGCCCGCCTGGAGGAGATGAAGATCCGCGGCGAGCAGGACGAACTGGCCAAGGAGCGCGAGAAGATCCTCGGCATCCTCGACAGCAAGGCCAAGCTGAAGAAGCTGATCCGCGACGAACTGACCGCCGACGCCAGGAAGTTCGGCGACGCACGCCGCTCGCCGCTGGTGCAGCGCCAGGCCGCGCAGGCCATCGACGAGACCGAGCTGGTGCCGAGCGAGCCGATGACCGTGGTGCTGTCGGAGAAGGGCTGGATCCGAGCGGCCAAGGGCCACGACGTCGATGCGTCCGCCCTGTCCTACCGCGACGGCGACGCCCTGCAGGGCGCAGTGCGTGCGCGCAGCACCCAGCAGGTCGCGTTCCTCGACAGCGAAGGCCGCGCCTACTCGACGCCGGTGCATACCCTGCCCTCCGCGCGTGGCAATGGCGAACCGCTGACCGGCCGCTTCTCGCCGGCAGCGGGTACCAGCTTCGTGACCCTGGCCAGTGCCGAGCCGGATGCCCGCTTCGTGCTGGCCTCCAGCCACGGCTACGGCTTCGTCACCCGCTTCGAGAACCTGATCGGTCGCAACAAGGCCGGCAAGGCGATGCTGAACCTGTCGTCCGGCTCGTCGGTGCTCACCCCGTCGATGGTCGCCAACGTGGCCACCGACCGCATCGTGGCGGTGACCAGCTCCGGCAACCTGCTGGCGATCGCCGCCAACGACCTGCCGGAACTGGACAAGGGCAAGGGCAACAAGATCATCGAGATCCCGAAGGCCAAGCTCGCCACCGAACGCGTGGTCGCCATCGTGGCGATCAGTCCGGGGCAGACCCTGCAGGTGCGCAGCGGCCAGCGCACCATGGGCCTGAAGTTCAACGAGCTCGACGCCTACCTCGGCGCCCGTGCCACCCGCGGCCACCTGCTGCCGCGCGGCTGGCAGAAGGTGGAAGGGCTGTCGGTGGAATAAGAGGTACGGGGGTCGGATCCCTTTCCATGGGAAAGGGCTCTGACCCCAGGCACGAAAAAGCCGGGGCATTCCCCGGCTTTTTCGTTGTCGGCTGGCGGGCGGTGGAGCGGCTGGCGGGCGAAGGCTGGCTGGCGGTGCTCCGGTGCTGGCGGGCGACAGAACGCTGTGCTGCTGGTAGAGCCGACCGCTGGTCGGCTGCTTTCTGCAGAGCAGCCGACCAGCGGTCGGCTCTACCGGAAGGCAGCCGAGCATTGGCTCGGCTCTACAAAAACGATGCCCGCTCAGTGCGCCGGGGCGCCGCTGCCGTCGATCTTGCTCAGCTGGTACAGCTCCAGGCCGATGCGCTTGATCAGGCCCAGCTGCTGCTCCAGCCACCAGGCGTGGTCTTCCTCGGTGTCCTTCAGCTGCGCCAGCAGGATGTCGCGGCTCACGTAATCGCCCTTCTCCTCGCACAGCTTCATGCCGGCGGCGAGATTGTTCCGAACGGCGTATTCAGTATCGAGATCCTTCTGCAGCATCTCCTCCACGGTCTTGCCCGGCTCGGTGGCATGCGGGCGCATGTCCGGGTCGCCACCCAGGAACAGGATCCGGCGCAGCAGCGCATCGGCATGCTGGGTTTCCTCTTCCATCTCGTGGTTCAGGCGTTCGTACAGCGCGAACAGGCCCTGGTCCTCGTAGCGGCGGGAATGGATGAAGTACTGGTCGCGCGCAGCAAGCTCGCCGCGCAGCAGTTCCTTCAGGCAGGCGATGACGTCCGGGTTGCCTTTCATGGGGGGGCTCCTGTGAATCGATGCGGCATAGGGTGCCGCATTTCAAAATACGGTGATCTAATCGGAATCAGTCGCAGTTGCGCCTGCGGCTACAATCGGCCCACGAGTTCGGAAAGGACGTGCGATGCGACGTACATGGCGTTGGGTGCTGGGCGTGTTGATCGCCATCGTGCTGGTCACCGCACTGGTGCTGTGGCTGCTGCTGCGCGGCAGCCTGGCCGACCTGGACGGCGAGCATGCGCTGCCGGGGCTGGCCAAGCCGGTCACCATCGAGCGCGATGGGCTGGGCGTGGTCACCATCACTGCCGGCAGCCAGGCCGACGCGATGCGTGCGCTCGGCCGCGTACACGCGCAGGAACGTTATTTCGAGATGGACCTGATGCGCCGCAGTGCCGCTGGCGAGCTGTCGGCGCTGTTCGGGCCGAAGGCCATCGACGCCGACAAGCGCATGCGCGTGCACCGGCTGCGTGCACGCACCGAGGCGAATCTGCAGGCCGCACTGGGCGACAACGGCATAGCCGTGCGCGCCTACGTGGATGGCGTCAACGAAGGCCTGGCCGATCTCTCCGTGCGCCCGTGGGCCTACCTGCTGCTGCGGCAATCACCACAACCGTGGCAGGCCAGCGACAGCGTGCTGACCGGGCTGGCCATGTATGCCGACCTGCAGGATCCCGGCAACCAGACCGAGCTTGCGCTCAGCCGCATCCGCGCAGTGGTGCCGCCGGCGCTGTACGCACTGATCGCCCACGACGGCACCGAATGGGATGCGCCGCTGTTTGGCGAACCCACCGGCAACGCCGCCCTGCCCGATGCCAGCCAGCTGGACCTGCGCACATTGAAGGGAAAAACGGGCACTGAGCAGGAAGAGGGCGACTTCATCGGCAGCAACAACTTCGCGGTGGCCGGCGCGCTTACCGCCGACGGCCGCGCCATCGTTGCCGACGACATGCACCTGGGCCTGCGTGCACCCGGCCTGTGGTTCCGCGTGCGCCTGCGCTACCCCGACCCGCAGGCCGCCGGCGGCCAGGTCGATGTCACCGGCTTCTCCCTGCCGGGCCTGCCGGCGGTGATCGTCGGCAGCAACGGGCACGTCGCCTGGGGCTTCACCAACAGCTACATCGACACGGCGGACTACCGCACGGAACCGGCCAGCGCCGCCGTGACCGTGCACGAAGAGCGCATCGCCGTGGCCGGCCAGGCCGACGTGCTGTTCGCGGTGCGCGAAACCGACTGGGGGCCGATCCTGCATACCCATGCCGATGGCAGTGGCGACGCCCTGCGCTGGGTCGCACACCTGCCCGGTGCCGTACGCCTGGATTTCGCTGACCTGGCCCGCGCCGGTGACCTCGACGGTGCACTGCACTTCGCCGACCGTGCCGGCATCCCCGCACAGAACCTGGTGGTCGGTGATCGCAGCGGGCGCATTGCCTGGCGCCTGATCGGCGCTCGCCCGGACCGCGGCCCCGGCTGTGCACCGGCCGGCTTCAATGCCGCCAGCAACCAGGGCTGCGCGCCGTGGCCGATCCGCAGCGATGCCTCGCCGGCATTGATCGATCCCCCCAACCATCGCCTGTGGACCGCCAATGGACGCGTCCTCGACGGCGAGGCACTCGCCAACGTCGGCAACGGCGGCTATGACCTGGGTGCGCGGGCGCGGCAGATCCGCGACCTGCTGGCAATCCAGGAGCGCTTCGACGAGCACGACCTTCTGGCGATCCAGCTCGACGACCGCGCGGTGTTCCTGCAGCGCTGGTGGGCTCTGCTGCACGACGTCATCGAACGCAGTGACGATCCTGCGCTGAAGCGTTTGAAGGAGGCCAGCCATCAATGGGGCGGGCGCGCCTCGGCCAGTTCGGTCAGCTACCGGGTGGTGCGTGAATTCCGCACGCAGGTCATGGCCACGCTGTCCGATGCACTGCTGGCCCCGGCCAACGCGCAGCTGGGCGATGCCTACCTGGACCCACGCCTGGCACAGCTGGAAGGCGTGGCCTGGCCGATGCTGGAACAGCGCCCGGCCAACCTGCTGCCACCGGCCTTCGACAGCTGGGATGCGCTGCTGATCGACGCCGCGCGCCGTACCGAGGGTGAGCTGGCCAAGCAGGGGCCGCTGGCCAAGCGCAGCTGGGGTGAACGCAATACCGCGGCGATCTGCCACCCCATCGCACGGGCGCTGCCGGACATCGCCAAGCGCTGGCTGTGCATGCCCGCCGACCGCCTGCCCGGCGACCGGGACATGCCGCGCGTGCAGACGCCGAACTTCGGCGCCTCCGAGCGCATGGTGGTCTCGCCCGGCCACGAGGCCGACGGCATCGTGCACATGCCCAGCGGCCAGAGCGGCCATCCGCTGTCACCGTACTGGGGTGCCGGCCACGAGGACTGGGTGCATGGGCGCCCGACACCGTTCCTGCCGGGCAAGACGCAGCACGTGATGACACTGGTGCCAGCGCGGTAGTGCCGGCCGCTGGCCGGCATCCATGCAGGTGTGTCCAGCATCATCAGGTTGCCGGCCAGCGGCCGGCACTACCGTTCAACGTTCAGGCCCTGCGCCGTTCGATCAGGTTCAGCAGCGGCCCGGTCATCGCCGTGGTCACCAGCGCCATGATCACCAGCACCGCGAACAGGCGGTCACCGAGCAGGCCCAGCTCATACCCCAGGTTGAGCACGATCAGCTCCATCAGGCCGCGGGTGTTCATCAGCGCGCCCAGCCGCCACGCTTCGCGCGTGGGCATGCCGGCACTGCGCGCGGCACTGAAGGTGCCCAGCAGCTTGCCCGTCGTGGCCACCGCGATCACCACCACGCACAGCACGATGTCGCTGGCCTGCAGCGCATCGGCGCGCATGCGCAGCCCGGTCATGGCGAAGAACAACGGCAGCAGCAGCGTGACCGCGAACGGCTCGACACGGGCCATCAGCAGGTCACGCAGCTGCGCGTTGGACGATACCGCGACACCCGCAGCGAACGCGCCGAACAGCGCGTGGATGCCCAGCATCTCGGTGACCAGCGCACTGCCCAGCGACAGCAGCAGGATGCCGAGCAGCCAGCGCCCCTCACGGCCCGGCGCAATCTGCCGGCGCGCGAACCACGGCTTCACCAGCCCCAGCATCAGCGCCACGAACGCGACCACGCACACCAGGTTGAGGCTGGCCGGCAACCAGCCGCTGGCCTGGGCGGCAGCCACGATCAGCGCCAGCAGGCACCACGCGGTGGCATCGCCCAAGGCGGCGCAGGCGATCGCGGTCTGCCCCAGCGGCGTCTGTGTGATCCCGCGGTCGGCCAGGATGCGCAGCAGCACGGGGAAGGCCGTGATGCTCATCGAGATGCCTACGAAAAGTGCGAATGCGGTGAAGCCCACACCCTGTGGGCCGTGCTGCGGATACAGCCAGATCGCCAAGGCGACGCCGAGCACGAACGGCACTGCAATGCCGGCATGGCTGACGGTAAAGGCGAAACGCCGGCGGCCACGCAGCGCCGCCAGGTCCAGTTCGGCACCGGCCACCAGCAGGAACATCAGCACGCCCAGCTGGCTGAGCATGCCCAGCGGGCCCAGCGAACTGGCCGGGAACAGCGCACCATGCAGCTGCGGCAGCAGGCTGCCAAGCACCAGCGGCCCCATCATCAGGCCAGCGGCCATTTCGCCGATCACCGCCGGCTGTCCCATGCGCTTGAGCAGCGCCCCCGCGCCCTTGGCCACCAGCAGCAGTACCAGCAGCTGCAGCAGGAACAGGCCCAGCGGAGACGCCAGATGCTGCACCCAGCCGCCTTCGGCGGCGACGGAGGCACGGGCAACCGCCTCGGGCGCCGCCGGCCCGGCATACCGCGCCAGCAGCACGCCAGCCAGCAACGGAACCCCGGCCCAGGCCAGGTAGCGCCATCCCCATTTCGTGGGCGGCGCGTTGCCGCCTGCCTGTACGTCCATGAACATTCCCCAATGTGCAGGGGGCGATGATACAAAAAGGGGACGGAGGGGATTAAGGCGTTAACGGCACAAACGACTTAATCCCCTCCGTCCCCTTTTTGGGGTGCTTAGGCCAGTGCCTGCTCGTGCACGCCGGCGATCGCGCGACCGGAGGGATCTGCCGCCGCGGCGAAGCTGGCGTCCCAGGCGATGGCCGCGGGCGACGAACAGGCGATCGACTTGCCTCCCGGCACGGTCTCGGCCGCTGCCCGGCTCGGGAAGAACTGCTCGAACAGGTGGCGGTAGTAGTACGCCTCCTTGGTCTGCGGCGGGTTGTGCGGGAAGCGCTTGTCGGCGGCCGCCAGTACACGGTCGCTCACCTGCGCCTCGGCATGTGCCTTCAGCCCATCGATCCAGCCATAGCCCACGCCATCGCTGAACTGTTCCTTCTGCCGCCACAGGATGCTGTCCGGCAGGTAGCCGTCGAACGCCTCGCGCAACACGGCCTTCTCGATACGGCGGCCGCCAAAACCGGCACCGACCATCTTGTGTGCGGCATCGAAGCGCATCGCCACATCGAGGAACTCACGGTCCAGGAACGGCACGCGCGGCTCCACGCCCCAGGCCATCATCGACTTGTTGGCGCGCAGGCAGTCGTAGTTGTGCAGGGCGTCGAGCTTGCGTACCAGCTCGTCGTGGAATTCACGCGCATCCGGTGCCTTGTGGAAGTACAGGTAGCCACCGAAGATCTCGTCGCTGCCCTCGCCGGAGAGCACCATTTTCACGCCCATCGCCTTGATCCGCCGCGCCAGCAGGAACATCGGCGTCGATGCGCGGATGGTGGTGACGTCGTAGGTCTCGATGTGGCGGATCACCTCCGGCAGCGCATCGAGGCCTTCCTCGAACGTGTACTCGAAACCGTGATGCACGGTGCCCAGCGCTTCGGCGGCGATCGCTGCGGCGGCCAGATCGGGCGAGCCCTTCAAGCCGATCGCGAACGAGTGCAGGCGCGGCCACCAGGCTTCGGTCTGTCCCCCATCCTCGATGCGACGACGTGCATAGCGCGCGGCCACCGCCGCCACCAGCGACGAGTCCAGGCCACCGGACAGCAGCACGCCATAAGGCACATCGCTCATCAGCTGGCGCTCCACCGCATGCTCGAACGCCTGGCGCAGTTCAGCCAGATCGGCCTGGCGGCCCTGCACGTCGGCGTAGTCGCGCCACGGTTGCTGGTAGTAGCGCACCAGCTCACCGCTGGCACTGTCGAAATAGTGGCCCGGCGGGAACTGCGCGACATCGGCACAGGTATTGACCAGCGCCTTCATTTCCGAGGCCACGCGCAAGCGCCCCTGGGCATCGTGGCCCCAGTACAGCGGCACCACGCCCACCGGGTCGCGCGCCACCAGCACGCGTCCACTGTCACGGTCCCACAGCGCGAAGGCGAAGATGCCGTTGAGCTGTTCCAGCCACTGCGCCGGCGCGCCGCCCTGGCGGTAGAGCGCGTTGATCACCTCGCAGTCCGAGCCGGTCTGGAAGTCGTAGGTGGTGGTCAGCGCCGCCTTCAACGCCTGGTGGTTGTAGATCTCGCCGTTCACCGCCAGCGCCAGCTGGCCATCGGCCGACAGCAGCGGCTGCGAACCACCGGCCGGATCGACGATGGCCAGCCGTTCATGGACCAGCAGCGCACCTTCGTCGAGGTACACGCCGCTCCAGTCCGGGCCACGGTGGCGCTGGCGTTGCGACAGTTCCAGCGCGTGCCGGCGCAGGGCGGGAAGATCGTCACCGGCCTGCAGGCCGAAGATTCCGAAGATCGAACACATGGGGGAGCTCCTGTTGGGGATTTCACGGGTGGGAGGGTGTTCGACCGGCCATCCAGGCCCGGGTGGGACTACGCCCGGGCACAAAAAAACCCGCATCGACCGATGCGGGTTTTCTGGTGTCCGGGCGTGTGTTGCTGTCTATCTACCCAGGGCGCAGTCCCGCATCGGCCGCGCACGATTATTCGCGCGCAGATTATTGCGGTTGTTGTTATTGACGGCGGTGGCCAGGCGGATCGACATGGCATTGACCCTACCCCGCTTTCCGGCATGGTGCAACCGTTGCGTTGGCAACCACTCCCCGGCGCGCATAATGGCCGGCCGTGAAACGTGTAATGGAAATGCAACACCGCACTGGACGCAACGCGGCGCTGGCCGCCCTGTTCTGCCTGGGCCTGGCCGCCTGCCAGACCCTGGCCCCACCCTCGCCCCTGCCGCCGGCCCAGCTGCAGGGCCTGGAGCAACACGGCACCGACGGCAGCTTCGAGGGTGCCTTCGATACCGCGGAAACCTTCGAACGCTTCAACGATCCGCGCGCCATCGCCTACTACGAGCGCGCCGCCGCGGTCACACCCTGGACCTTCCACAACACCAAGGCGGAAGAAGCACTGGGCAGGATCTGGATCTCCGGCACGCTGCGGCATGCCGACAGCCCCCACATCAATCCGGCGCCGGTGCTGCGTGCGTCCTGGCGACGCGGAGAACGCGCCTACCTGGCGGCGGCCTACCACGGCAATCCCTATGCGTTCTACGAACTCGCCAAGGCCTATCGTCAGCGAGGCGACGCGCAACAGGCGCTGCGCTGGGACCTGCGCGGAATGATCTACGAGCGCTACCCGAGTTCATCGTCACGGCTACCGGATGCGGTGGCCGCACAGGATGGCACCGTGCATCCACTGGTTGCGCAGATCCAGCGCCGCGCCGAGCGTGGCGGTGCCGAAGCGCAGGTAGACCTGGGCGCGCTGCTGGAAAAGGGCATGGGACTGCCGCGCGATCCCGCACGTGCGCTGCAGCTGTACCAGCGTGCCGGCGAGAAGGGCAATGTGTTCGGCCAGTACTTCGCCGGACTGCTGCTGGGCCGCGGTGCACCGGGCGTGGAGAAGGACACCGACGCAGCCGCACGCTGGTTCGCCCGGGCCGAGGCGCAGCGCTTCTACATGGCGGCGCCGAGCTACTGGGAAAAAGCGGTCGAGCCGCCGTTCTTCATTTTTTTCTGAGTAGAGCCGAGCCACGCTCGGCTGGGCATTCCCTGCAGAAGCAGCCGAGCATGGCTCGGCTCTACAGGAAAGCAATGCCGGCGAAAGGCGTGCCGACCAACGGTCGGCACCCAGCGTCGCAGGTTCACGCCAGCAGCCGCTCCACCAGCCGCTGGTACAGCCCCGGCAATGCCTCCAGATCGGCCACGCGCACGTTCTCGTCCACCTGATGGATGCTGGCGTTGACCGGCCCCACTTCGATGCACTGCGCGCCCAAGGGCGCGATGAAGCGTGCATCGGAGGTGCCGCCGCCGGTGCTTTCTTCCGGTGCACGGCCGATGTGCTCGGCCAGCACCGCACGCGCGGTGGCGCGCAGCGTGCCCTCCGGGGTGTAGAACGGCTCGCCGCTGCGGTGCCACTTCAGCGTGTACTGCAGGCCATGCCGTTCCAGCAGCGCGGTGATCTCCGCTTCCAGCTTCGGTGCGTCCCAGTGCGGGTTGTAGCGGATGTTGAAATCCACCTCGAGCTCGCCGGGAATCACGTTGTTGGCACCGGTACCGGCATGGATGTTGGAGACCTGCAGGCTGGTCGGCGGGAAACTTTCGTAGCCGTCATCCCAGCGCCGCGCACTCAGCTCGGCCAGGGCCGGCGCCGCCTGGTGGATCGGGTTGCGTGCCTTCTCCGGATACGCCACGTGGCCCTGCACGCCCTGCACGCGCAGCTTGGCCGACAGGCTGCCGCGACGCCCCACGCGCAGCAGGTCACCCAGCGTCGCAGTCGAGGACGGCTCGCCGGTGATGCACCAGTCGATGCGCTGGCCGCGTTCGGCGAACAGGCGTGCGACGTGGCGCACGCCATCGATGGCGTCGCCTTCCTCGTCGCTGGTCAGCAGCACCGCCAGCGTGCCGGGATGATCAGGATGCGCGGCAACGAACTGCTCGGCGGCCACCACGAACGCCGCCACGCTGCCCTTCATGTCGGCGGCGCCACGGCCATACAGCACGCCATCGCGGATCTGCGGGCTGAACGGATCGCTGGCCCAGGCCTCGCGAGGGCCCGTCGGCACCACGTCGGTATGGCCCAGCAGCACCAGTACCGGCGCGCCCTGGCCGTGGGTCGCCCACAGGTTGTCGACCTCACCCAGCCGCAGGTGATCGCACTGGAACCCGGCCTGCTTCAGGCGTGCCGCCAGCAGCGCCTGGCAACCGGCATCATCGGGCGTCACCGAGGGCCGCGCGATCAGCTCGCAGGTCAGGTCGAGCACCGCGCTCATGCGTCACCCACGCCGAAGCGGGCCTTGAAGCCGTTGTCGCTGAAGCCCTGGCTGACCGTGCCATCGGCCGTGACCACCAGCGGGCGCTTGATCAGCTGCGGGTACTCGCGCAGCAGCAGCTTCCATTCGGCCTCGGAATCGGCGGCCTTGCGGTTGTCCGGCAGCTGCCGCCAGGTGGTGGAGGACCTGTTGACCATCGCGGCCAGGCCACCCAGCTGCGCGGCCCACGCCAGCAGCATTTCCGGGCTGGGTTTGTTGTCGCGGTAGTCGACGAAGGTGTACGGCACGCCGAAGCGGTCCAGCCACCTGGTCGCCTTCTTGCAGGTATCGCAGTTCTTCAAACCGTAGACAGTGGTGCTCATGGCCATCTGTGATGCTGGAAAACAGAGGGCCAGAATCTCACAACAGGCGCTCGGACACGACCCGGAAAGGTACCCTTGGCAGCTGGAAGGCCAGCCCCTCGTGCAGCGCCACGCCCATCGCCTGCAGGCGCGGGCACTGCTGTTCGCCTTCCAGCTGCAGCGGTTGCAGCTGCGCGATGTCCACCGGCAGAGCAATGCGGGTGCTGGCCCAGCGCTGGTCGCAGGTGCGGGCGATGGCCTCGTCCTGGCAGGTCAGCAAGCGCAGCAGGGCCTGGTGGCCGCCGAAGGCCGCCGCCCACCCGGCATCGTCCCAGCCCGCAGCGCCCTGCCACTGCAGGTGCAGCGCCGGCGCACTGCCCTGCCCGCCCTCGATCAGGGTGTACCCACCGCCATCGGCGCGCACCACGTGCGCGAAGCGCACCGACAGATGCGGCTGCATGGCATCGCTGAAAGCGCGCGCGCCGGCGACGAAGGCCAGCTGGTCCATCACGTTGCGATCAAACAGCACCACTGGCGTCCCGTCCCGATCGTCGTCACGACGCAGGTACCAGCGCCAGTTGCTCTGCCGGGGAGACGGCATCAGCGAGCGCAGCGGCCCGGCCAGCGCGGGCCCGAAGTGGCCGTGCCGGTAGCTGAGGATGGTGTAGGGCGTGCGTCCGGCATGGACCACGTAGTGATGGCCTGGTGGTGGCATCGGCGCTTGGCGTACGTCGACCCACCAGCTCACGTAGACCACGTCGCGCACATCGCTTACCAGCGCCGGCATCGGCCAGCGCCGCGACAGCGCGCGGCGCAGCCGGGACCAGCGTGGAGCGTGCAGCAGGCGCGGCAGCATCCGCCCGAACAGGGTGTCGGACGGATGCTGGTAGATCGCGGACTGCGCCAGATCCTCCGGCGCCGTCATCTTCAGTCAGCCAGGCCGCGCAGCAGGTCGTTGACGCTGGTCTTGCTGCGGGTCTTGGCATCAACCTGCTTGACGATCACCGCGCAGTACAGCGAGTGGGTGCCGTCCTTGCTCGGCAGCGAGCCGGACACCACCACGCTGTACGGCGGAATGTAGCCGTAGGTGACCTCGCCGGTGGCACGGTTGTAGATGCGGGTGCTCTGGCTGAGGAACACGCCCATGCCGATCACGCTGTGGTGGCCGACCACCACGCCTTCCACCACTTCCGAACGCGCACCGATGAAGCAGTGGTCCTCGATGATGGTCGGGCTGGCCTGCAGCGGCTCCAGCACGCCACCGATGCCGGCGCCGCCGGACAGATGGCAGTGCTGGCCGATCTGCGCGCAGGAACCGACGGTGGCCCAGGTGTCGACCATGGTGCCTTCGCCGACATGGGCGCCGATGTTGGTGAAGCTCGGCATCAGCACCACGTCCTTGCCGAAGTAGGTACCGCGGCGGGCGATCGCGCCCGGCACCACGCGCACGCCACCACGGCGGAACTTCGCTTCGTCATAGCCGGCGAAGCGCGATTCGACCTTGTCCCAGAACGGCGCCGGGCGTGCATCGACCACCGCCATGTCGTTGACGCGGAAATACAGCAGCACGGCTTTCTTCAGCCACTCATTGACCTTCCAGCCGCCCTGGCCGTCCGGCTCGGCGACGCGGAACTCACCGCTCTCCAGGCCGTCGATCACGCGGTTGACCAGCGGCTTGGTCGACCCTTCCAGCTCGTGCAGGGTCAAGGTGGCGCGGCGCTCGAAGGCGCTCTCGATGCCGAACTTGAGTTCTTCCACGCCCGGTGCCGACGGCTTGCGCAGCGACTTGCGGGCGATGGTTTCGGCGCGGACGGCTTCGGCACTCTTGGCCGGGGCCGGCTTCTTCACAGCACGCTTCACTGCAGCCGTTTTCTTCGCCGGGGCCTTCACCGCAGCGGCCTTCTTCGGCGCAGGGGTCTTCTTCGCGGCCGGTGCGGCAGCAGCGGGTTTCCGGGCCGCTGCGCTCTTGGGGGTCGCGGCGGTCTTCTTGGCGGGCTTGGTGGCCATCAGGCGGGGTCTCCGGCGTTTCGATCAGGGTCCAGGCAGGCCAGCATCGCGTCATGCAGCTGCTGCCGGGCAGGTTCAGTCAGGGGGAGGTCGTGTTCGTCACTGATCACGAAGGTGTCTTCGGCGCGTTCGCCGAACGTGGCAATGCGCGCATCATGCACGCGCAGGCCCTGGTTGCGCAGCACGAACGCCACATCGGCCAGCAGGCCGGGACGGTCGGGGGCGACCAGGGCAAAACGGGTTGCGCCCGGTTCATCGCGGAACTCGATGCGCGGGGCGAAGCGGAAGTGCCGCAGCTGCCGCGGTACCACCCGGCGCGACGGCCGCAGGCGCGACAGGTCACCGCTGAGTGCCTCGCGCAGTGCCGCTTCCAGGTTGGCACTGCTGCCATCGGCAAAGGTATCGGCCGGGTTCACTTCGAAGGTATCGAAGATGGTGTCGGCCGGACCGTCCAGCACGCGCGCGCGATGGATGCCGTAGCCCTTGCGGTCCAGGGTCATCACGATCGCGGCAAACAGGCCATCACGGTCGGGCGAGTGCACGAACACTTCCAGCGCCGGGTCGTCGACGCTGATCCGGCGCACCTTCACCAGCGCCTGGCCCTGCTTCACCGGCACCAGTGCGGCGGCCTGCCAGGCCAGCTGCTCGGGGCGCAGGCGGATGAAGCCCTCATCCGGCATCACCGCGAACTGGCGGTCGATGGTGGCATCGTCGTAACCCTGCTCGCGCACCAGTGCGCGCACGCTGTCACGTGCCTCGGCCACGCGCTCGGCGGCCGGTACCGGGTGCTCCAGCCCCTCGCGCAGCGCGCGCCGGGTGGCAAAGTACAGATCGGCCAGCAGGCGGTCCTTCCAGGCATTCCACAGTTTCGGGCTGGTGCCGGCGATGTCGGCACAGGTCAGCAGGTACAGGTAATCCAGGCGGTCGCGGCTGCCGACCAGGGTGGCGAAGCGATGGATCACCACCGGATCGGCGATGTCCTGCTTCTGCGCGGTCACCGACATGCGCAGGTGCTGTTCGACCAGCCATGCCACCAGCTCGGTATCGGTGCCACTGAGCGCATGCGCCTGGCAGAACGCGCGCGCGTCCACCGCGCCCAGCTCCGAGTGGTCGCCGCCGCGGCCCTTGGCGATGTCATGGAACAGGCCGGCCAGCAGCAGCAGTTCCGGCTTGCGCAGGCGCGGCCACACTTCGTGCGCGATCGAGAAGCGCTCGTCGGCGCGGCTGCTGGCGAACTGGCCGATGTTGCGCAGGACCATCAGCGTGTGCTGGTCGACCGTATAGACATGGAACAGGTCGAACTGCATGCGCCCGCTGACCTGGGCAAACGCGGGAATCCACTGGCCAAGCACGCCCAGCCGCGCCATGCGCGAAAGCGTATCGACCGGACGCTGGCCGCGCAGCAGGGCCAGGAACTGCTCGCGTGCATCGGCATCGGCCTGGTCATAGGCCGGCAGCAGCGGCAGCGACTCGGCCAGTGCACGCGCAGTGAGCGAATGCAGGCCGCGTACCTGCGGGTTGTTGGCCCAGCTGGAAAACAGGGCGAACACCTGGCCGATGTCGCCGCGCGGCCAGTCGGCCTCGTTGGCGGCCAGGTAACCACGGCGCAGGGAAAAACCCACGGTCAGCGGCTCCGGCTGGGCCTCGCCGTCGAACTGTTCCTCGAAGCGCTGCAGCAGCCGGTCGCTGATCCGGCGCACCACCAGCGCGGCGCGGTAGAAGCCCTGCATCATCTTCTCGACGCCGAGGTTCTCGGCATCGTCTTCGAAGCCCAGCCGCGCGGCCAGGGTCTTCTGGTAATCGAAACGCAGGCGCTCTTCCGGACGGCGCGCGACCAGGTGCAGGCCGAAGCGCAACCGCGCCAGCACTGCACGTTCGCGCTTCAACGCCGCGGCTTCGTCGGCGCCCAGGTGGCCGAGCCCGACCAGGGCCTCCAGGTCGCGCACGCCGAAGGCACGCAACGCCATCCAGCCCAGCGTATTGAGATCACGCAGGCCACCGGGGCCATCCTTCAGGTCCGGCTCCAGGTTGTCGGCGGTATCGCCGAAGCGCTGGTGGCGGTTGCGCAGCTCTTCCAGCTTGGCCAGGAAGAAGGCGCGTGCCGGCCACAGTTCGCGGTCGTCGATCGCCTCGCGCAGCGCGCGGCGCGCAGCATCATCGGCCAGGATCGGGCGCGCCTCGATCAACGCGGTCAGCACGGTCTGGTCAGCCGCCGCCTCCCGGCACTGCAATGCAGAACGCACCGCATGGCTGACAGCCAATCCGCAGTCCCACAGCAGCGCGAACAGGCGCGCCAATGCCGCCTCGTGCGCCAGTTGTGCCGGCGGATCGCCGAACACCAGCAGGTCGATGTCCGAACGCGGGAACAGTTCACCGCGGCCATAGCCGCCGACCGCGAACAGCGACAGGCCGCTGTCGGCCGGCAGGCAGCGCTGCCAGGCCAAGCGGATCAGATGGTCGGCAGCGCGCGCGCGCAACGCCAGCAGGCGCTCGATGTTGTCGCCCTGGTCGAAGCGGCGGTACAGGCGCGCGTCGGCCTGCTGCAGCGCCTGGCGCGCGGCAGCAGCCCAATCCGGGTCGTTGAGCGACGCGGCCGGCGTGTCCAGCAGCGAACTCGCCGGCAGCATCTTCAGGAAACCTGCGACTCGCCTGGCGACAGGGTCAACACGTCCACGCCGGTCTCGGTGACCGCGATCATGTGCTCCCACTGCGCCGACAGCTTGCGGTCCTTGGTCACCACGGTCCAGCCATCCGGCAGCACCTTGTTGTAGCGGGTGCCCTCGTTGATCATCGGCTCGATGGTGAAGGTCATGCCGGGCTGCAGCACCAGGCCCTGGCCCGGGCGGCCGTAATGCACCACCTGCGGCTCGTCGTGGTAGACCTTGCCGATGCCGTGGCCGCAGTACTCGCGCACCACGCTGAAACGCTCGCCTTCGGCGTAGCTCTGGATGGCATGGCCGATGTCGCCCAGGGTGGCGCCCGGACGCACCGCACGGATGCCGCGCCACATCGCTTCGTAAGTGGTTTCCACCAGGCGGCGGGCCATCACCGACGGGGTGCCGACGAAGTACATGCGGCTGGTGTCGCCGTGCCAGCCGTCCTTGATGACGGTGACGTCGATATTGATGATGTCGCCATCCTTGAGCACCTTCCCTTCACTGGGGATGCCGTGGCAGATCACATTGTTGACCGAGGTGCACACGGTCTTCGGGAAGCCGCGGTAGCCGACGTTGGCCGGAATGGCACCCTGCACGTTCACGATGTGGTCGTGACAGATGCGGTCCAGTTCCTCGGTGGTGACACCGGGCTTGACGTGGGGGGTGACGATGTCGAGCACTTCGCTGGCCAGGCGGCCGGCGATGCGCATCATCTCGATTTCCTGCGGGGTTTTCAGATTCACGCTCATGGCACCCATTATCGCCGATCCGGCCGCAATCTGAACGAACGCCGCCCAACTGGCGATCCGGGCCATGCACGATTCCGGCAAGGAAAGTGAAAGCGTGATGGCCTCCACTCTTGCGCCTGCCTATTTATCACGGATTACAGACACTTACGCCTCCTAAGCTGGACCCGCTGTCGTCAAAGCGGCGCCGAACGTGCCGTCTTCGCCTTGTTCAACGGACCTTCGGGTCAGGGAGGTTGTCCATGCGATCCCCAGTTCGATCCCCGCTGACATGGGTCATGGCCGGGCTGCTGCTTTCCAGCCCGGCGCTGGCCGCCGACACCACCACCTTCAACGTCACCCTGGTGGTCACCAAGGCCTGCACCATCACGGCGGCGGCCGCCACCAACGTCGACTTCGGCACGGCGGCCTCGACCACCGCCACGCCCACCCTGGGCCAGGGTACGGTGACCGCGCAGTGCTCGGCACTGACGCCCTACACGATTGCGCTGAACGCGGGCGCCAACGCCGGCACCGCCAACGACGTCACCACCCGGCGCATGAAGAACACCAATGCCGCGGTGACCGCCAACAACTATGTCGGCTACCAGCTCTACCAGGATGCCGCACATACCCTGGTCTGGGGCGCCACAACCGGCACCAATACCCAGGCCGGCATCGGCACTGGCCTGGCCGTGCCCTACATCGTCTATGGCCAGATCCTGAACCTGAGCACCAACAACCCGGCCACCGGTAACTACCTGGATACGGTTACCGCCACGATCACCTATTGATGGAGCACGCCCGCATGGCCGGACCCCGCCCGTGGCGCGCCACCGGCGTGGCGCTGCTCGCCCTGCACCTGCTGGCCCCCGCCGGTGCCGGCGCCACCAGCCTGCAGGTCGCCCCGACCAGCCTGCAGCTGGAAGCCCGCCAGCGTGCCGGCGAGCTGTGGCTGACCAACAGCGGCACCTCACCGGTGACGCTGCAGGTGCGCGTGTTCCGCTGGGTGCAGCAGGACGGCCAGGAACAGCTGCTGCCCACCGATGAAGTGATGGCCACGCCGCCGATGCAGGAACTGGCCGCCGGCCAGCAGCAGCTGGTGCGGGTGATGCGTCCGGACAGCGAGCCACCGCCTGCACAGCGGCACTACCGGCTGATCGTGGACGAGGTACCCGACCTGGCCACCCGTGCCGAGGGCATGCAGTTCGTGCTGCGCTATTCGATCCCGGTGTTCGTGCAGCCTTCGGCCGGCCGCCTGGCCCCACGGCTGCAGGCGCACCTGGTGAAACTGGCGGACGGCCGCAATGGCGTGGAAGTCGCCAATACGGGCGACAGCTACGCACAGATCGCCGATCTTGCGCTGGGCAGCGCCGCGCGCCCGCGCATTGTCCATCCCGGGCTGCTGGGCTACGTGCTGCCGGGCCAGGTGATGCGCTGGCCGATCGAACGCACGGCGATCGACCGCGACAACGACCAGATCACGGCCAAGCTCAATGGCGAGTCGGAACAGACGCCACTGTCGCCCCCACCGGCTCGCTGAGGCGTTGATGGGCGCGCTGTTGGCGGCCCTGGCTCCCGCGGCGACCGAGGCCGCCGATGTGTCCGGCGTGGCGGCCGTTGATGTATCCGGCGTGTCGGCCGATGCCATCCTGCCTCCCCCGACCCCGCTGACCGCCAGCCAGGCGCTGTACCTGGATGTGTCGCTCAACAGCACCCCGCGCGGCCTGCTGCCATTCACCGAGAACCGCGGCCGGCTGCAGGCCAGCCCCGAAGTGCTGCGCCAGCTTGGCTTCAACGCCAGCGGCGATGCGCCGGTCTACCTGGACCAGATCAGCGGTGCGGTGGTGCGCTATGACGCGCACATGCAGACCCTGGCACTGGACGTGCCGCTGGACCAGCTCATCCTGCCCACCACCGTGCTCAGCCGCCCGCAGACGCGCGCGCCCACCGGCAGTGCCTCGCCCGGCGTGCTGCTCAACTACGACGTCTACGGCAGCCGGGTGGACACGCTCGGCAACCTCAGCCTGAGCGCGGAGCTGCGCGTGTTCGGTATCGGCAACGGCACCTTCGAAAACACCGCCATCAGCCGCCGCTACCAGCAACCCGGCGACCGCCATTGGCGCGGCGAGAGCGTGCGCCTGGACACACGCTGGAGCCTGGATTTCCCGGACAGTGCAACCACGCTGGAGGTCGGTGACTTCTACAGCGGCTTCGTCGACTGGACCCGCCCGGTTCGCCTGGGCGGCCTGCAGATCGGCCGCAACTACGGCCTGCAGCCCTACCGCGTGCTCACGCCCACGCCGAGCTTCCTCGGCCAGGCGGTGGTGCCCTCCACGGTCGAGCTGTATGTCGATGGCCTGCGCCAGTACAGCGGCCAGGTGCCGGTCGGGCCCTTCCAGTTGGCGGCGCAGCCCGGCATCAGCGGCACCGGTAACGCGCAGGTGGTGGTGACCGATGCGTTCGGCCGCATGCAGACGCTGGATTTCAGTTTCTATGGCACCCAGCAGCTGCTGGCCAGGGGCCTTTCGGACTGGTCGGCCGGCGTCGGCCACCTGCGCGAGGACTTTGGCCAGCGCTCCTTCGCCTATGACGATCGCACGGTGGCCAGTGCCAGCTGGCGCGGCGGTGTCACCGACACGTTCACCGGCGAGGCGCATGCCGAAGGCGGCGGCGGCCTGGCCCAGGCCGGTGTCGGTGGCTGGTGGCTGCTCGGCGCCGCTGGCGTGTTCAATGCCGCCTATGCGCACAGCGGCTACCACGGCCTGCAGGGTGGGCAATGGGCGCTGGGCTACAGCTGGAACAACCGTCGCTTCAACGTCAATCTGCGCAGCGTACGCAGCCACGGCGACTACCGCGACCTCGGCGCGCTGCAGGGCAACCTGCCGCCGAGCATCAGCGAGCAGGCCACGCTCGGCCTGGACCTGCTGCGGCTGGGCACGCTCAGCGCCAGCTATCTGCGCCTGCGCTACCCGGATGGAGACGACAACCGCTATGCCAGCCTGTTCTGGTCACGTACCTGGAGCCAGCGCTGGTCGGCCTATCTTTCGGTAAACCAGAACCTGGACCGCAGCGACGACCGCAGCATCTACCTGTCGGTGACTGCCAGCCTGGGCAACAACCGCCAGGCCAGCCTTTCGAGCCAGCGCAACGGCGACAGCCAGAGCTGGGTGGCGGACGTGACCCAGCCAGTGCCGGGCGATGGCAGCGCCGGCGGCGTCGGCTGGCGCGCGCAGCTGCGCCACGGCGAGGACGGCAACGGCGGCCTGGCCGAGGTCGGCATCCTCAACGATGTCGGTCGCTACTCGTTCGGCGCCTCGCGCCAGGGTGGACTCAACTATGCCTACGCCAGCGCCAGCGGCAGCCTGGTGTGGATGGGCGGGCACACCTTCGCCACGCGCGAGGTGTCCGATGCGTTCGCGGTGATCAGCACCAATGGGGTCGGCGGCGTCCCGGTGCGGCTGGAGAACCGCCTGATCGGCGTCACCGATGATCGCGGCCTGCTGCTGGTCAGTCCGTTGCTGTCCTGGCAGCGCAACCGGGTCTCGATCGACACCCTGGACCTGCCCGAAGACATGCGCGCCGACCGCATCGAGGACTGGGTGACCCCGCGCCAGCGCGCCGGCACCCGCGTGACCTTCCAGCTGCGCTCGCGGCCGTCACTGAGCCTGACCCTGCTGGCAATGGACGGCCAGCCTCTGGAGGTCGGCAGCGAGGTGCGGTTGCCCGATGGCCGCCAGGCCACGGTCGGCTACGACGGCCTGCTCTATCTGGAAGACGTTGCCGCCGGCAGCGTGCTGTACGTCACCACCAGCCGCGGCCCCTGCCGCGTGAAAGTGCCGGACCTGCCCAAGGTGGTGGCGTCCGGCGCACGGCCGAAGCCGGCGCCGCAGCAGTGCATCCCGGAGGTGGCGCCATGAGGGTGCTGCTGCTCGTCCTGCTGCTCTGGGCCGGCCTGCTGGCAGCGGCGCCCGCCGGTGCCACCGCGGTCTGCACGGCGGTCGCCAATCCGACCCTGCCGTTCGGCAACATCAACAGCAATGCACCCGGCCCGAGTACGGCCAACCTCAACATCACGGTGACCTGCACCACCGCCGCGCTGAGCCTGCTGGCCACCACCGGCGTGCGCGTCTGCGTGGGCATCGGCGCAGGCAGTGGCGGCGGCAGCAGTTCCACCTTCCGCACGATGGCCACCTCCAGCAGTGACACCCTGAATTTCCAGCTGTACAACAACGCCAGCTTCGGCCAGGTCACCGGACTGGTGCCGCGCGGCACGCCACCTGCGCAGGAACTGACCATGACCTACAACGTGCCGCTGGTGACGGGCGGCAGCGGCGCGCAGTCCATACAGCTGTTCGGGCAGATCCCGGCCAACCAGATCCTGGCCTCCGGCGCGTACAGCAGCACCTTCAGCGGGGCCAACGTGGTCCTGACCTGGGCCTGGAACGAAGTCCTGCTCGGTACCGCCACCGTGCCCGCCACCTGCAATGGCGGCGCCACCGGCACCAACAGCGCCAGTGCAGCCTTCAGCTTCACCGCCACCGCCAACGTGCTGCCGCAATGTGGCAGCTACGTCACCACCACCATGGACTTCGGCAACGTCACCGGCGGCATTCCGGCCAACATCGACCGGACCGCCACCCTCACCCTGACCTGCCTGAAGAACACTGCCTTCCAGGTCGGCCTCAACAACGGCCAGAACAATCCCACCGCCACCACCACCCGGCGCATGGCCACCACCCTCGGCGGAAGCACCTATTACCTCGCCTACGAGCTCTACCGGGACTCGGCGCGGAGCCTGCGCTGGGGCAATACCCTGACCGTCGACACGGCCAGCGGCACCGGTACCGGCAGCGCGCAGCAATTGACCATCCATGGCCGGGTGCCACCGGTCAGCGGCCAGCCGCCGGCCGGCACCTACAACGACCTGGTGACGGTGACGATCACCTACTGACCGGCGTGCCGACCAACGGTCGGCACCCACCGGACGAAGGCCGTGCCGAGCGCCGGCTCGGCGCTACAGTTCCAGCACATCCCGCCGATACCGCGCAGCAAGTCTTTCAGCATGGTGGATGGCAGGTGGTTCGCACATTCCTGATCGGGGCGATGCTGGTCGCCAGCCTGCCGGCATGGGCCGAACCCAGCAGCCCCCTGCAGATCCGGCTGACCGTGGTTGAATCCTGCAGCGACGATGGCGGCGGCATCCGCTGCCCGGCACCGCACCAGCGCAGTGACGCACCCCAGGCGTCGCGCCAGGTCCGCGAGCTCGCACCACCGGCGACGGACGAGAACGCAACACCCTCCGTGACCCTCATCTACTGATGCGCGCGTTGCTGATCCTGCTGGCACTGCTGCTGGCACTGCCTGCCGCAGCGCTGGAGCTGTTGCCGACCACCCTGCAGCTGCCGGCCCAGGGCGGCAGCGCCGAACTGTGGTTGCACAACCCCGGGCCCGGCCGCTGGCAGGGCCAGGTGCAGGTGCTGGCGTGGGATCAGCAGCTGGACGCCGAACGACTGCACCCCAGCGACCAGATCCGGGTCAGCCCGGCGCGGCTGGACCTGGCCCCCGGCAGCACCCAGCGCGTCTGGCTGTTGCCGGGCGATCCGGCAGCGGCGGCCGCTGAACAGGCCTATCGGGTCGTACTGGCACCGACGTTGCCCGGGTTGCCGCGCTATTCGCTGCCGCTGTTCCGCGGCCCAGCGGGGCCAGCACTGCAGGCCCGGCTGCTGGGCCGCGTCGAGGCCCACGGGTCTCTGGCCGTACTGCGACTCAGCAATGCCGGTACCCTGCACGGCCGCCTGCACGATCTGCGCTTCATCACGGCGGACGGCCAGGCAACGCTGCTGACGGCTGGCCTGGCCGGCTACATTCTGGCGGGCCATGAACGCCGCTGGCCCCTGCCTGCCCGCGCCGATGGCTATGCAGGCGGCCGCTTCCAGGCACGCCTGCAGGACGGCCGCGAGGTCGATCTGGCCGCAACTGACCCTGCAATTGCAGCAAGCGCCCCCAGCGGGCTATAATCGACCGGATTCCTGCCGCCAGCGTGCGCGCGAACCCGTCCACACCGGACGTCACCGGTGAATCCACACCTGCTGCCCCCATCCGTGCCGGGGTGCTCCGCAAGGAGTTCGGCCACGGAGGCAACAGGGAAGCCCAACCCCGGAACCGATCGCGCTTCCACGCGTCCCGCATACCTATCCCCGCGGGCGGAATCGCTGGTTCCATATCAGGAGTATTGCAATGCCCCAGGTCACCATGCGTCAGATGCTGGAAGCCGGCGTCCACTTCGGCCACCAGACCCGCTACTGGAACCCGAAGATGGCTCCGTACATCTTCGGCGCCCGCGGCAAGATCCACATCATCAACCTGGAAAAGACCGTCCCGCTGTTCAACGACGCGATGAACTTCATCTCGTCGGTTGCCCAGAAGCGCGGCACCGTCCTGTTCCTGGGCACCAAGCGCAGCGCCCGCGAAACCATCAAGGAAGAAGCCGAGCGTTGCGGCATGCCGTTCATGAACCAGCGTTGGCTGGGCGGCACCCTGACCAACTTCCGTACCGTCAAGCAGTCGGTTGCCCGCCTGAAGGAACTGGAAGCCGGTGAAACCGACGGCACCTTCGAGAAGCTGGTCAAGCACGAAGTGCTGGGCCTGCGTCGCGAGCGCGACAAGCTGGAAGCCTCGCTGGGCGGCATCAAGGACATGAACCGCCTGCCGGACGCCATCTTCGTGATCGACATCGGCCACGAAGACATCGCGATCAAGGAAGCCAAGAAGCTGGGCATCCCGGTCATCGCCGTGGTCGACACCAACTACAACCCGGAACTGGTTGATTACGCCATCCCGGGCAACGACGACGCCATCCGCGCTGTGCAGCTGTACGCCCGCGCCGCTGCCGACGCCGTGCTGGAAGGCAAGGCGGCTGCCCCGCACGCCGCTTCGGTGCGCGAGGAAGAATTCGCTGAAGCCGCTGCTGAAGGCGAAGAGAAGCCGGCCCGCCGCGCTCCGGCCAAGAAGGCTGCCAAGAAGGGCGACGACGCCCAGGCCTGATCCAGGCCCCGGGTGGACGCCCGGCGTCCACCCTCCCTGCACGCAGCCATCGGCGCGTGACAGGACCGTGTCACACGGGCCGGCCACCATGCCGGCCCAACCCCTTTCTTTCGTGAGGTAATCCCGTGGAAATCACTGCTTCCCTGGTCAAGGAACTGCGCGAGCGCACCGGCGCCGGCATGATGGAATGCAAGAAGGCGCTTACCGAAGCCAACGGCGACATCAACGCCGCTGCTGAAGCCATGCGCAAGTCCGGCGCCGCCAAGGCCGACAAGAAGGCTGACCGCGTGGCCGCCGAAGGCCGCCTGGGCCTGGCCCAGGACGGCGGCAAGGCCGTGCTGGTCGAAGTCAACTCGGAAACCGACTTCGTCGCCAACGATGACAACTTCAAGTCCTTCGTCAACGCCGTCGCCGCTGCTGCCCTGGCATCGGGCGCCAACGACGTCGAAGCCGTGAAGGCCGCCACGCTGGCCGACGGCCGTACCGTCGAGGAAGCCCGCGCCACCGCCGTGCAGACCCTGGGTGAGAACATCCAGATCCGCCGCATGGTCAAGGTCGACACCACCGGCAACATCGGCGCCTACGTCCACACCAACGGCAAGGTCGGCGTGCTGGTCGACCTGATCGGCGGCGACGTCGAGCTGGCCCGTGGCCTGGCCATGCACGTGGCCGCGCTGAAGCCGCCGCACAACAAGGCTGCGGACGTCCCGGCCGAGTTCGTCGAGAAGGAAAAGGAAATCGAGCTGGCCAAGATGACCGATAAGGACAAGGCCAAGCCGGCCGACATCCTGGAAAAGATCATCAGCGGCAAGATCAACAAGATCGTCAGCGACGTGACCCTGTACGGCCAGACCTACGTGCTGGGCGACACCACCGTCGAGCAGGTGGTCAAGGCCGCCGGCGCCGACGTGGCAGGCTTCAAGCTGCTGATCGTCGGCGAAGGCATCGAGAAGGTGGTGGAAGACTACGCCGCCGAAGTTGCCAAGGCGATGCAGGTCTGATTCCAGCCTTCCGGCTGTGAAGCGACCAGAAGGAGCCGCGGGAAACCGCGGCTCTTTTTTTATGCATGGACCCAGGGATCAACCCATGGCCCACCGGTGGGTGCGCACCGTTGGTGCGCACAACCGGCACCTTTGCGTTGCGCGCGAATCAAGCCGATACTCGGCGCAGGGAATCCACAGTCATTTAGCAGGAACGAAAATCGCGGACTGTGATGCATTCCTAGGTATTCTTGTCCTAATGGAATTGAACGACCCGACATGCCTCCCGAGCTGACAGCTGCCCTGGCGCTCTGCCGCAACCTGCCTTCGCCACCCGGTATTGCCCTGCGCATCATCGAACTGGCCCAGGACCCGGAAGCGGACATCGCCACCGCTGCCGACATCATCGCCATCGACATGGCGCTGAGCGCTCGCATGCTGCGCATCGCCAATTCGCCGCTTTACGCCAGCCGCCGCCGGATCGAGAACCTCGGCCAGGCGCTGACCATGCTGGGCCTGAACGCCACGATCAGCCTCGCCCTCGGCTTCACCGTCACCCAGGGCCTGACCGGCGGCACCGGCGCCGACCACGACCTGCGCCAGCGCGCCTGGAAGCGCAGCATCCTCAGCGCCCTGGCTGCCAGCCAGCTGGGCCAGGCGCGCGGCCTGCGCCGGCTGGAAGAACTGATGCTGGCCGGCCTGCTGCAGGACCTGGGCGTACTGTGCCTGGCCCAGGCCGAGTCGGAGCGCTACCTGCCGCTGCTGCGCGAGGCACGCGACAACATCGACCTGGTCGCCCGCGAACGCGAGGAACTGGGCTGCAGCCATGCCGAGGTCGGCGCGTGGGTGGCCGAGCAATGGGGCCTGCCCCGCTACCTGGTGGAGAGCATCAGCCACAGCGAGGACGAGGACTTCGCCGAATCGCCGTTCCAGGCCTGCGTGCAGCTGTCCGGCGCGGTGGCCGACATCTGGCTGGACAGCGACGCCGACGCCGCGCGTGAGCGCGCCCTGCAGCAGGTGCACGACCGCCTGGAGCTGGACAGCGCGCGCTTCGACCAGGTCCTCGCCCGCATCAGTGAAGCCCTGCCCGACATCGCCAGCCTGTTTGATGCCGGCCTCAATTCACCGGCGCGGGTGCGCGAGCTGATCGATCACGCGCAGGAGCTGGCCACGCTGCGCAACCTGCGCGAACTGCAGGACGCCGACCAGGCACGACGCCGCGCCGACGAGTTCGAGGCGCGCGCCAAGCGCCTCGCCGACCAGGCCCATCGTGACGCGTTGACCGGCGTGCTCAACCGCCGCCAGCTGGAAGCGGTGCTGGAGCAGGAATTCCTGCGCGCCGGCCGCCAGGGCTGGCCATTGTCGGTGGCCTTCATCGACCTGGACGACTTCAAGAAGATCAACGACGCCCACGGCCACCTGACCGGCGACGAGGTACTGCGCGCCTTCGCCGGCAAGCTGCAGGGCCAGCTGCGCAACAGTGACACCGTCGCCCGCTTCGGCGGCGAGGAATTCGTCGCGCTGCTGCCAAACACCAGCGAAAGCGTGGCCCTGGACGTGATCCGCCGGGTGCTGGCCAATATCGTCGCCACGCCGATGGCCGAGCTGGAGGGCGGGCCGCTGTTCGTCACCTTCTCCGCCGGCGTGGCCACCCAGGGTGGCTACGAGCGCTTCGCCGACGTGCAGGACCTGCTGCGCGCAGCCGACGACGTGCTGTACCGCTCCAAGAACCTGGGCCGCAACCGGGTGATCGCCCGCTCGCCAGGTGCCCTCGGCCACGACGAGCTGTCGGCCACCGCTGGCGCCGAGCTGGGCTGAACGGGAAGCCCCGTTTGACCGGGGCGAACGACCGGATTCTGCGCCGCAGTGCACAAAACACTTTGGCACGACGCCGCATGCGCGTAGAATCGCCCGCGATTTCCACGCACCCGAGGTCCTCATGTCCAAGCTCGCCTATCGCCGCATCCTTCTGAAATTGTCCGGGGAGGCGCTGATGGGAGACGAGGACTACGGCATCGACCCGAAGGTCATCAATCGCCTGGCCCGCGAAGTCATCGAAGCCCAGCAGGCCGGTGCCGAAGTGGCGCTGGTGATCGGCGGCGGCAACATCTTCCGCGGCGCCGGCCTGGCCGCCGGCGGCATGGACCGGGTCACCGGCGACCAGATGGGCATGCTGGCCACGGTCATCAACGCCCTGGCCATGCAGGATGCCCTCGAGAAGCTGGGCGCCAAGGCCCGCGTGATGAGCGCGATCAAGATCAACGACGTGTGCGAGGACTACATCCGCCGCCGCGCCATCCGCCACCTGGAAAAGGGCCGCCTGGTGATCTTCGCCGCCGGCGTCGGCAGCCCGTTCTTCACCACCGATTCCGGCGCCGCCCTGCGCGCGATCGAGATCGGCGCCGATCTGCTGCTGAAGGCCACCAAGGTCGATGGCGTGTACGACAAGGACCCGAACAAGCACAACGATGCGGTCCGCTTCGACAGCCTGAGCTACGACGAAGTGATCCGCCGCGGCCTGGAAGTGATGGACACGGCGGCCTTCGCATTGGCCCGCGACAGCGACCTGCCGATGCGCGTGTTCGACATGGGCCAGCCGGGCGAGCTGCTGAAGATCCTCAACGGCGCGAACATCGGCACCCTGGTCCAGGGCCGCGACCCGGCCTGAGCCTGAGCGCAAAGCGGCGATCGGGCCGATTCAGGCCCGGCAGCGTCCCGTATTCGCCTATAATCGCCCGATTCCAGATACATCCAGGACCGGGCGATGCTCAACGACATCAAGAACAACGCGCAGACGCGCATGGCCAAGAGCATCGACGCTCTGAAGCACACCCTCACCTCCATCCGGACCGGGCGTGCCACGCCTGCCCTGCTGGACCGCGTGACGGTCAGTGCCTATGGCAACGCCAGCACCCCGCTGAACCAGGTTGCCTCGATCTCCAACGCCGACGCGCACTCGCTGCTGGTCACGCCGTTCGACAAGGGCATGATCAAGGAGATCGAAAAGGGTCTCTACAACGCCGAGTTCACCCCGAACACCCTCGGCACCGCGATCCGCATCAACATGCCGCCGCCGACCGAAGAGCGCCGCAAGGAGCTGGCCAAGCAGGTGCAGAAGGAAGGTGAAGGCGCCAAGATCGCGATCCGCAACATCCGTCAGGACGCGAACAAGGAAATCGCCAAGCTGGTCAAGGACAAGGCGATCAGCGAAGACGAGAAGAAGCGCGGCGAAGACGACATCCAGAAGCTGACCGACGCCAACATCAAGGACGTCGACAAGGTCGTCGCCGACAAGGAAAAAGAACTGCTGTCGGTCTGAAGTCGATGCCTTCAGCCCCGCCTCCGTTACCGGCCGCCCTGCCCCGCCACATTGCCATCATCATGGATGGCAATGGGCGCTGGGCACAGCAGCGCCGTCGCCCCCGCGTGATCGGCCACCGTGCCGGCGCGCGCGCGGTCAACCGCACCATCGAGCGCTGCCTTGAACTGGGCATTCCGGCGCTGACCCTGTTCGCCTTCTCCAGCGAGAACTGGGGCCGGCCACAGGAGGAAGTGGATGCGTTGATGAAGCTGTTCCTCGGCGCGCTCGACCGCGAGGTGGACGAGCTGCATCGGCGCGGCGTGCGCGTACGCTTCATCGGCGAACGCGAGCGCTTCGGTGCCGGGCTGGTCAGCCGCATGCAGCTGGCCGAACAGCGCACCGCCGATAACACCACCCTGACCCTGTCGATCGCGGCCAGCTATGGCGGCCGCCAGGACATCGCCCGCGCCGCGCGCGCCCTGGCCGTCGAAGTGGCGGCCGGTCGCCTGTTGCCCGAGCAGATCGACGAATCGCTGCTGGGCAGCCAGGTCGCCCTTGCCGACCTGCCGCCGCCGGACCTGTTCATCCGCACCGGCGGCGACACCCGCATCAGCAACTTCCTGCTGTGGCAGCTGGCCTACACCGAGCTGTGGTTCACCGAGGCCCTGTGGCCGGACTTCGATGCCGGGCAGCTGCAGCAGGCGCTGGACGCCTATGCCGGCCGCGAGCGTCGTTTCGGCCTGACCAGCGCCCAGATTGCCGCACTGGCCACCGAGACTTCCAGCCCATGACCAAGACCCGAGTCCTCGCCGCGCTGATCATGGCGCCGGTTGCCATTGCGGCGATCCTGCTGCTGCCCACGCAATGGCTGGCCGCCGCCGCCGCTGCGGTGCTGCTGATCGGCCTGTGGGAATGGCTGAAGCTGGCCGGTATCGAAGACACCCTGGCACGCACCGTACTTCTGGTGCTGAACCTGCTGCTGATGGTGCTGCTGGTCTGGGCCGATGGCAGTACGCTGGTGCTGTTCCAGATAACCACGCTGGCCGGCGTTGCCTGGTGGCTGGCCGCGCTGGTCTGGCTGCGCTTCTTCAATTTCGGTGCACAGCCGTCGGCGCCCTCGCGCATCCTGAAGATGCTGGCCGGCACGCTTGCCATCGTGCCCGCCTGGGCCGCGCTGGTGCTGATCCATGCCGGTGGCGATCCGCCGGGCAAGCAGGGCCACCTGTGGCTGCTGGCTGCACTGGCACTGGTGTGGGCGGCCGACTCGGGCGCCTACTTCGCCGGCCGCCATTTCGGCAAGCACAAGCTGGCCCCGCGGATCAGCCCCAACAAGACCTGGGAAGGCCTGTTCGGCGGCCTGCTGGCCGGTGTCGCCGTGGCCGTCGGCCTGGGCTGGCTGGCCGGGATCGATACCGCACACCTGCCGGGCCTGCTGATCACCGCGGTCGTGGCCGTGTTCGCCTCGGTGCTGGGTGACCTGTTCGAGAGCCTCATCAAGCGCCACGCGGGCGCCAAGGATTCGGGCCACCTGATCCCGGGCCATGGCGGCGTGCTCGACCGGGTCGACGGCGTCCTCGCCGCCGTCCCGGTGTTCGCGCTGGGCAAGGAAATCTTCGGGTTCTGACCATGAATGCTGCTGCAGACCTGCGCCGGGTCGCCGTATTCGGCGCCACCGGCTCGATCGGTGCCTCCACGCTGGACGTGATCGCCCGCCACCCGCAGCGCTACCAGGCGACCGTGCTCGCCGCCGGACGCCAGGTGCAGGGGCTGCTGGCGTTGTGCCGCCAGCACAAACCCGCGCACGCGGTGATCGCCGACGAATCGCTGTTTGCCGAACTGCGTGACGGCCTGCGCGACGCCGGACTGGCCACCGAAGCCCATGCCGGCCATGCCGCGCTGGACCAGCTGGCCGCCAGCGACGCCTGCGATACCGTGGTCGCGGCCATCGTCGGCGCTGCCGGCCTGCCCTCGACCCTGGCCGCGGCCGCCGCCGGCAAGCGCATCCTGCTGGCCAACAAGGAATCGCTGGTGCTGGCCGGCGAACTGCTGACCCGTACCGCCGAACGTGCCGGCGCCGAAATCATCCCGATCGACAGCGAACACAGCGCGATCTTCCAGTGCCTGCGCTCGCGCGACGCCAGCGTCGACGGCGCCGGCGTGCGCCGGATCCTGCTGACCGCCTCCGGCGGCCCGTTCCGTGGCCGCAGCCGCGCCGAACTGGCCCAGGTCACCCCGGCCCAGGCCGTTGCCCACCCGAAGTGGTCGATGGGACCGAAGATCTCGGTCGATTCGGCGACGTTGATGAACAAGGGCCTGGAAGTCATCGAGGCCCACCACCTGTTCGGCGTGCCCGGTGAACGCATCGAAGTGCTGGTGCACCCGCAGAGCCTGGTCCATTCGCTGGTCGAGTTCGTCGACGGCTCGACCCTGGCGCAGATGGGCCTGCCGGACATGCGCACCACCCTCGCCGTTGGCCTGGGCTGGCCACAGCGCATCGAATCGGGCGTGGCCGGGCTGGACCTGCTGGCCCAGGGCCGGCTGGATTTCGAGGCCCCGGACACCGACGCCTTCCCCTGCCTGGCTCTGGCCTGGCAGGCCATGCAGGCCGGCGGCACCGCACCGGCGGTGCTGAATGCTGCCAACGAGGAGGCGGTTTCAGCGTTTCTTCAGGGCCGGATCGGTTTCCTGACGATCCCGGCGCTGGTTGCTAACGCTCTTTCAACACTGCCGACGCAAGCAGCCGATACACTGGAGGTCCTGTTGTCCGCCGACCAGCGGGCACGCCAGCTCACCCTGAACGCCATCGACGCCGCCTGAACGACCGCCTCGCCCAGCATGACGCCGCCGCCCCTGCCCGCCACTGTGAGCCTGCATGACTGACTTCATCGGATCGGTCTGGTGGATGATTGTCAGCCTCGGGCTGCTGGTCACGTTCCACGAGTTCGGGCATTACTGGGTCGGACGCCTGTGCGGGGTCAAGATCCTGCGTTTCTCGGTCGGCTTCGGCCGGCCGCTGTGGTCGCGCCGCGACCGGCATGGTACCGAGTTCGCCATCGCCGCCATTCCGCTGGGTGGCTACGTGAAGTTCCTCGACGAACGCGAGGTCGAAGTCCACCCGCACGAGCGCGGCCAGGCCTTCAACCACAAGACGGTCTGGCAGCGCATCGCGATCGTTGCCGCCGGCCCGATCGCCAACCTGCTGCTGTGCATCCTCCTGCTGTGGGCGATGTTCGTGATCGGCAAGCAGGATTACTCGCCCACCGTCGGCCGCGTCAGCGGCATCGCCGCCAGTGCCGGCCTGGCCAGCGGCGACCGCGTGCTGCGCGTGGACGACCGCCAGGTGGTCACCCTCGGCGAGGCCAGCATGGCACTGACCGCGGCTGCGATGGACCGCCGCGACGTGAAGCTGGAAGTGCTGGATACGGCCGATCAGGTGCGCACGCGCACCCTGCCGCTGTCGCAGCTGCCGGCGGGTTTCGATGAGCGGCGGGTGCCGATCCTGGCTGGCATGTACTGGCAGTCGTGGCTGCAGCCCCCGCTGGTCGAGTCGCTCACCGCGGACTCCGTGGTGGCCGGGCAACTGCAGCCGGGCGACCTGATCGTGGCCATTGACGGCCAGCGCATCGACGGCGCCGACCAGGTGATCGGCGAGATCCAGGCGCTGGGCCGTGCCGGTGGCCCGGGCATGATCGAGGTCCTGCGTGGCGGCGAGCGCCTGGCGCTGGAAGTGACGCCACGCAAGGGCCAGGACGCCAAGGGCGGCCCCACGTGGCAGATCGGCGTTCAGTTCCCGACCAAGTTCAGCCCCCCCTACGACACCCTCCTGCGCTACGGCCCCCTGGACTCGGTCACCGTCGCGGTACGCGAAACCGGGCGCCTGGCGGCCGACTCGCTGGGCATGATGGGCCGCATCGTCACCGGCAAGGCCTCGCTTCAGAACGTTTCCGGGCCGGTCACCATCGCCCGCGTGGCCAATGTCTCGGCCAAGCGCGGCCTCGACTGGTTCCTGCAGTTCCTTGCCCTGCTGTCCCTCAGCCTGTGCATCATCAACCTGCTGCCGATCCCGATCTTGGACGGCGGCCACCTGCTGTATTACCTTATCGAGTTGGTCAAGGGCAGCCCGCTGAGCGAGCGTGCCATCGCCGCCGGCCAATACATCGGCCTGGCGTTGCTGGCCGGGCTGATGGGGTTGGCGTTCTACAACGACATCCTCGGCCTGGTCCCGCGATGAACTTTTCCATGTTGTTGCCGTCTACAGCGTCGGCATCCCGCACCAATGAAATCGACCTTCCTACCGGACGTGACATGACGCGACTCCCCAATCGCCGCCTGCTGGCCCTCGCCCTCGCCGCCGTCACCGGCGCTCCCGCCCTGGCCCAGGCAGCCGAGCCCTTCACTGTCAGCGACATCCGCGTCGATGGCCTGCAGCGCATCAGCTCGGGCACGGTATTCACCTACCTGCCGGTGGAACGTGGCGAGACGGTCACCGACAACAAGGTCGGCGAGACGATCCGCGCCCTGTACAAGACCGGCTTCTTCGAAGACGTGCAGCTGGACCGCCAGGGCACGATCCTGGTGGTGACCGTCAAGGAACGTCCGGCGATCAACAAGCTGACCGTGACCGGCAACAAGGACATCAAGTCCGACCAGCTGCTCAAGGGCCTGTCCGACATCGGCCTGACCGAGGGCGGCACCTTCGATCGCCTGAGCCTGGACCGCGTGACCCAGGAACTGCGCCGCCAGTACAACGACCGTGGCAAATACAACGTCGACATCACCCCGACGGTGAGCCCGCTGGACCGCAACCGCGTGGACATCGCCATCGCCATCAAGGAAGGCAAGGCGGCCAAGATCCGCCACGTCAACCTGGTCGGCACCGAAAAGTTCGAGAGCAAGGACATCCTGGAGACCTGGGAGTCCAAGGAGCACAACTGGGCGTCGTGGTACCGCCGTGACGACCAGTACTCCAAGGAAAAGCTGTCCGGCGACCTGGAAAAGCTCAACTCCTGGTACCTGGACCGCGGCTACGTCGATTTCAGCATCGATTCCACCCAGGTCTCGATCAGCCCCGACAAGCGCGACATGTTCCTGACCGCGGGCGTGACCGAGGGTGCGCAGTACAAGATCTCCGAGATCAAGGTCAGCGGCGACACCATCCTCCCGCAGGAGGACGTCGAGCGCATGGTGATCCAGAAGTCCGGCGACACGTTCTCGCGTGCCCTGCTGGAATTCAGCTCGGACACCATCACCAATTCGCTGTCCAACATCGGCTACGCGTTCGCCAAGGTGAACCCGATCCCGACCACCAACCGCGCCGAGCAGACCGTCGCCATCAACATGCAGGTCGTGCCCGGCCCGCGCGTGTCGGTGCGCCGCATCCTGTTCCGTGGCAATACCCGCACCTCCGATGAGGTGATGCGCCGCGAAATGCGCCAGTTCGAGAACAGCTGGTACTCGCAGGCCGCGATCGACCGCTCCAAGATCCGCCTGCAGCGCCTGGGCTACTTCGAATCGGTGGAAGTGGAGACCCCGGCCGTCAGCGGCAGCAACGACCAGGTCGACGTCGTCTACAACGTCAAGGAAACCACCTCGGGCAGCTTCGTGTTCGGCCTGGGCTACTCGCAGTCCTACGGCATGACCACCTCGGTGCAGCTGTCGCAGAACAACTTCCTTGGCGGCGGCAACCGCGTGTCGGTCGAAGCCTCGCGCAGCAGCTACCTGCAGCGCTACGGCTTCAGCTACACCAACCCGTACTTCACCGATGACGGCGTGTCGCTGGGCTATAACCTGTCCTGGCGCGAACTGGACTACTCCGACTTCAATACCGCGCAGTACAACAGCACCAATGGTTCGGCGCAGGTGGTGTTCGGCGTGCCGCTGACCGAGACCGATACCGTCTCGCTGATGTTCGGCATCGACAGCAACCAGATCACCACCTACCAGGGCTCGACCCCGCAGTCGATCATCGACTACATCAACGCGGTCGGTAAGCGCACCTTCCACGCTTGGCGCACCGAGCTGGGCTGGGCGCGCGACTCGCGCAACGACTACTTCATGCCGACGCGCGGCACCTACCAGCGCATCGGCCTGGAAACCACGCTGCCGGGTTCGACCATCGAGTACTACAAGCTGAACTACCAGATCAGCAAGTACTGGCCGATCATGCCGTCGCTGGTGATCAACACCCGCGCGGAAATCGGCTACGGCGATGCCTACGGCAACGACTACACCCGTACGCTGACCAATCCGGATGGCACCACCCGCACCGTCACCGCCAGCGGCCTGCCGTTCTTCGAGAACTTCTACGCCGGTGGCACCAACTCGGTGCGCGGCTTCGAGGACAACACCCTCGGCCCGCGCGAAGTCACCACCGGTTATCCGGAAGGCCAGCCGCTGGGTGGTTCGCTGAAGACCGTCGGTTCGGTCGAAGCCTACTTCCCGCGCCTGTTCGACAGCCCGTCGGCACGCGTGTCGGCCTTCGTCGACTTCGGCAACGTCTACAACGGCACCCAGAACTTCAAGGCCAACGAGCTGCGCGTGTCCACCGGCGTGGCCCTGCTGTGGCGCGCCCCGGTCGGCCCGATCTCGATCAGCTACGCCTTCCCGCTGAAGAAGGAAGACGATGACAAGATCGAGCGTCTGCAGTTCACCTTCGGCGGTCAGTTCTAAGAACTGACCACCGAAGGTGCGCCGCGGCTTGCTGCGCAAGCAGCGGGTCCCGACCTACCTCCTATCCCCCGCGCCATTGGCGCGCCCCCCTTAACAAAGGGGGGCTCTCCACCAGACGGGGTGCGAAGCGCCGGGCTCTGCCCGGCGTTTTCGTTTTGCAGATGACACTGCACGGCACGGGCTTTTGGCCGCGCTCGCGGGAAATTGTCCAGAGGCGGGGGGGGGGGGGGGGGGGGCGCGGGGGGCCCGCGCCCGGGCTATTCGGGCGCGGGGGGGGGGGGCCCCCCCCCCGCCCCCCCGCGCCCCGCGGGGGGGGGGGGGGGGGGGGGGCCCGCCCCCCCCCCCCCGCCTCCCGCCCGTACCAGGCAGGCGCCAAGCCCTGCCCCCGCATGACCGAAATGGCGTCACACGTTAAACTCCCGCCGTGAATACTCCCACCTACACCGCCCAGCAACTCGCCGAGCAGTTCGGCCTGCAGGTCCATGGCGACCCCGCCACCGCCATCCATGGCGTGGCCACCCTCGCCCATGCCGGCCCTGGCCAGCTGACCTTCCTTGCCAACCCGCGCTACCGCGCCCAGCTGGCCGACAGCCAGGCCTCGCTGGTGGTCCTGCGTGCCGACGACGCCGAGGCCGCCCCGGGCACTGCGCTCGTCGCCAAGGACCCGTACACCGCGTTCGCCAAGATCGCCGCGCTGTTCGACATCGCGCCGACCCGCCCACCGGGCATCCACCCCAGCGCCGTCATCGACCCCAGCGCCCAGGTGGCCGCCAGCGCCCATATCGGCCCGTTCGTTTCGGTCGGTGCGCGCAGCGTGGTCGGCGAGAACTGCATCATCGGCACCGGCAGCGTGATCGGCGAGGACTGCAGCCTGGACGCCGGCTGTGAACTGATCGCCCGCGTGACCCTGGTCACCCGGGTCACGTTGGGCAAGCGCGTGCGCGTGCATCCCGGTGCCGTGCTCGGCGCCGACGGTTTCGGCCTGGCGATGGACGCTGGCAAGTGGATCAAGGTGCCGCAGCTCGGCGGCGTCCGCATCGGCGACGATTGCGAGATCGGCGCCAATACCTGCGTCGATCGCGGCGCGCTGGAAGACACCGTGCTGGACGAGGATGTGCGCCTGGACAACCTGGTGCAGATCGCCCACAACGTGCAGATCGGCGCGCATTCGGCCATCGCCGGCTGCACCGGCATCGCCGGCAGCGCCAAGATCGGCCGCTACTGCCTGCTTGGCGGCCACGTTGGCGTGGTCGGCCACCTCGAAATCTGTGACAAGGTCGTGATCACCGGCAAGTCGGTGGTCCGCAACTCCATCCATGAGCCAGGCGAGTACTCGTCCGGCACCCCGTTGACCGACAACCGCACGTGGCGCAAGAACGCCGCGCGCTTCAAGCAGCTGGACGCATTGGCTCGCCGCGTCCTGGCTGCTGGCAAGGAGAAAGAATGAACGATTCGCTGCAGCTTCCGATCGATGTCTGCCAGATCCAGGAACTGCTTCCGCACCGCTACCCGTTCCTGCTGGTGGACCGGGTGCTTGAACTCGACGTCGAGGCCAAGCGCATCCTGGCGCAGAAGAACGTCAGCATCAACGAGCCGTTCTTCCAGGGCCACTTCCCGGGCCGCCCGATCATGCCCGGCGTGCTGATCATCGAAGCGCTGGCGCAGGCCGGCGGCGTCATGACCCAGCTCACGCTCGGCCGCGATGCGCAGTCCAAGCTGTTCTACATGGTCAAGGTGGAAAACGCCCGCTTCAACAAGCAGGTCGTGCCCGGCGACGTGCTGATGCTGGACGTGCAGATGAAGCGCCTGATCCGCAACATGGGCTGGTACTACGGCGAAGCCAAGGTCAACGGCGAAGTCGTCGCGTCGGCCGAGGTCATGTGCGCCGGCGCCAAGGGCTGATCCACTGGAGGCAGCAATGACTGACAACGCACCGCGGATCCACCCCACCGCCGTCATCGATCCGGCCGCGCGCCTGGCCGACGATGTGCAGGTGGGCGCCTTCACCCTGATCGGCCCCGATGTTGAAATCGGCGCCGGCACGGTGGTGGGCCCCCATTGCAGCATCCACGGCCCGACCCGGATCGGCCGCGACAACCGCTTCGTCGGTCATGCCGCGATCGGTGGCGAGCCGCAGGACAAGAAGTTCGCCGGTGAGCGCACCGAACTGGTGATCGGCGACCGCAACGTGTTCCGCGAGTTCGTCACGCTCAACCGTGGCACCGGCGGCGGCGGCGGCATCACCACCATCGGCAACGACAACTGGATGCTGGCCTACACGCACGTGGCGCACGACTGCCATGTCGGCAATTTCTGCGTGTTCTCCAACAACACCACCCTGGCCGGCCACGTGACCGTGGGCGACTACGTGATCATCAGCGGCTTCGCCGGTGCCCACCAGTTCTGCCGCATCGGTGCGCATGCCTTCCTCGGCATGGGCGCGCTGACCAATGGCGATGTACCGCCGTTCACCATGGTCGGTACCGATTCGCTGGGCCGCCCGCGCGGCATCAACAGCGAAGGCCTGAAGCGCCGCGGCTTCGACGCCGACCGCATCTCGGCCATCAAGCGGGCCTACCGCACGCTGTACGTGGCCGGCCTGCCGTTGGCCGAAGCCAAGCAGCAGCTGACCGAACAGGCGCGTGACAGCAATGACGTGAAGGCCATGCTGGACTTCATCGAGCACGCCGAGAGGCCCTTGCTGCGATGAGCAGCACGACCGGCCAGGCGGCGGCCGGCGCCGCGGTGATTCCGTTGGCCTCGATGGCCGGCAGCGTTCCCGCACAGCGGGTGCTCAGCGAGCGCCCGTTGCGGATCGCGCTGGTTGCCGGCGAAGCGTCCGGCGACCTGCTCGGTGCGGGCCTGGTGCGTGAACTGAAGGCGCGCTTCCCGAATGCCGAGTTCGCCGGCATTGGCGGCGATGCCATGCGCAGCGCCGGCTGCCAGACCTGGCACGATGCCAGCGAGCTGGCGGTGATGGGCCTGACCGAAGTGCTGCGCCACCTGCCGCGGCTGCTCAAGCTGCGCTCGGCGTTCCGCCAGCGCGCCCTGGAATGGCAGCCGGACGTGTTCATCGGCATCGACGCACCCGACTTCAACCTGGGCATCGAGCGCTGGCTGAAGCAACGCGGCGTGCGCACCGTGCATTACGTCAGTCCCTCGGTCTGGGCCTGGCGCGAGAAGCGCGCCGAGAAGATCGGCAGCAGCGCGGACCTGGTGCTGTGCCTGTTCCCGATGGAACCGCCGATCTATGCCAGGCACGGCATCGACGCACGCTTCGTCGGCCACCCGATGGCCGATGACATTCCGCTGCAGGGCAACCGCGAGGAAGCCCGTGCCGCGCTCGGGCTGCCGACCTCGGCCAAGGTGCTGGCGGTGTTGCCGGGCAGCCGCCTGGGCGAGATCTCGCGCCTGGGCGAACCCTTCTTCGAAGCCGCCTGGCAGGTCTCTGAACGCATTCCGGGCCTGCATGTGGTGGTGCCTGCCGCCAACCCGGCCTGCCGGCAGCTGATCGAAGAACAGCTGTCGCGCTCGGCATTGCCGGTGGCCTACTCGCACGTGCTGGATGGCCAGGCGCGCAACGCGATGATCGCCGCCGACGTGGTGGTGCTGGCCTCCGGCACCGCGACCCTGGAAGCCATGCTGGTGAAGCGGCCGATGGTCGTCGGTTACCGCGTCAACGAACTGACCTATCGCCTGGTCAAGGCGCTGGGCCTGATCAAGGTCGACCGCTTCGCCCTGCCCAACATCCTGGCCGGCCAGGACCTGGCGCCGGAGCTGATGCAGCACGACTGCACGCCGGACAGGCTGGCCGCGGCCATCCAGCAATGGTTCGACCACCCGCAGCGGGTGATCGACCTGCAGGACACGTACGTGCGACTGCACGAGCGCCTGCGCCGCAATGCTTCGGCGCGTGCCGCCGATGCCGTCGGCGAACTGCTGATGCGCGACCAGGCGCAGGCATGAGCCGCCGTCACGCCGCAGCGGCCAGCCTGGCCCTGTTCGACGGCGCGACGGTGGTCGAGCCGGAACACCTGGTCGCTGGCGTCGACGAGGCCGGACGTGGCCCGCTGGCCGGGCCGGTGGCAGTGGCGGCGGTGGTATTCGATCCGTCACGGCCACGCATCAACGGCCTGGACGATTCCAAGCAGTTGACGGCGGCCCGCCGCGAGCAGCTGCATGACCGCATCATCGAGCGTGCCCTGGCCTGGCACGTGGTGCTGGTGGACGTGGACACCATCGACCGCCTGAACATCTACCAGGCCACCCTGCAGGGCATGCGTGACGTCGTTGCAGCGGTTGCCCATGTGGCCGGCTTCGCCCGCATCGATGGCAACGTGGTGCCCAAGGGCCTGGTGCTGCCGGCGCAGGCGCTGGTCGGCGGCGATGGCATCGACCGCGCGATCATGGCCGCCTCGATCCTGGCCAAGGTTTCGCGCGACCGTTACATGCAGGACGTGCATACCCGCCACCCGCAGTACGGCTTCGAACAGCACAAGGGCTATGGCACCCCGGCCCACCTGGCCGCCCTGCGCGAGCACGGCCCCTGCATGGAGCACCGGCGCAGCTTCGCCCCGGTGCGTGAGTGCCAGGGCCTGACGCAGGCGGCGGCCATCGCCTGAGCCTGCTGGAGTTGTAGAGCCGAGCCCATGCTCGGCTGCTGTGGACAGCCGAGCATGGGCTCGGCTCTACAGAAGGCGGCCTCCCGCACGCCTGAATCCGGCGCCACGCCGTGCCCCTGTCAAGCCTTGTGGCAACCCCCTGCCCTCGCTACCCTGACCGGGCATTCCAGCGCTTCCCGACCCCGGCGACGATCGTCCGTCAGCACCCGGGGCCCGCGCGCTCCAACCTGGTCCGGCATGTCCAACTCCCGCTTCGTACATCTCCACGTCCACACCGAGTTCTCGCTGGCGGACTCCACCATCCGTGTGCCGGCCAAACCGGACCAGGCGGACCCGAAGAAGGCCAAGCAGGCCAACCTGCTGTCGCGCTCGGTCGAACTCGGCCTGCCCGCGCTGGCGGTGACCGACCTCAACAACCTGTTCGCCCTGGTCAAGTTCTACAAGGCCGCCGAAGGCGTGGGCATCAAGCCGATCGCCGGTGCCGACGTGCTGATCGCCGAGGAAGGCCAGGACCCGTGGCGGATGACCCTGCTGTGCCGCGACCGCGAGGGTTACCTGAGCCTGTCGCGGCTGCTGACCCGCGCCTGGATGGAAGGCCATCGCCCCGAGGGCGGCGTGGCCGTGCACCCGGACTGGCTGAAGGCCGGCAACGCCAACCTGTTCGCATTGGCCGGGCGGCAGAGCCTGGCCGGGCGCCTGGCGCTGGACGGCAAGCATGAACTGGCCGAGCAGCAGCTGGCCGACTGGCAGCGCGTGTTCGGCGATGGCCTGCACCTGGAGCTGACCCGCACCGGCCGCGAGGGCGAGGAAACCTTCAACCAGTTCGCGCTGATGGCCGCCGGCCAGCGTGGCCTGCCGGTGGTGGCCAGCAACGACGTGCGCTTCCTGTCGCCGTCGGACTTCAGCGCGCACGAAGCGCGCGTGTGCATTTCCACCGGCCGCGTGCTGGACGACCCCAAGCGCCCGCGCGAATACAGCGACCAGCAGTATCTGAAGTCGGCCGAGGAGATGTGCGCGCTGTTCGCCGACATCCCCGATGCGATCGACAACACGCTGGCGCTGGCCGAGCGCTGCAACATCGAGATGCGGCTGGGCACCTACTTCCTGCCCAACTACCCGGTGCCGGACGACGAGACGCTGGACACCTGGATCCAGAAGATGTCGCGCGATGGCCTGGAAGAGCGCCTGGAGAAGAATCCGCTGGCGCCGGGCAAGACCCGCGAAGAGTATTTCGAGCGCCTGGAATTCGAGCTCAACACCATCATCAAGATGGGCTTCCCGGGCTACTTCCTGATCGTGGCCGACTTCATCCAGTGGGGCAAGAACCAGGGTATTCCGATCGGCCCCGGCCGTGGTTCGGGTGCCGGTTCGCTGGTGGCGTGGGCGCTGAAGATCACCGATCTGGACCCGCTGCCGTACAACCTGCTGTTCGAGCGCTTCCTGAACCCGGAACGCGTGTCGATGCCCGACTTCGACATCGACTTCTGCATGGACCGCCGCGACGAGGTGATCGACTACGTCGCCCGCAAGTACGGGCGCGAGCGCGTCAGCCAGATCATCACCTACGGCACCATGGCCGCCAAGGCGGTGGTGCGCGACTCCGGCCGCGTGCTCGGCTTCCCGTACGGCCTGGTCGACGGCGTCTCCAAGCTGATTCCGAACATTCTGGGCATCCACCTGAAGGATGCGCTGGGCAAGGGCAAGGAAGGCCCGAGCTCTGAGATGGCGTCGGCCGAACTGATCCAGCGCTACGAGACCGAGGACGATGTCCGCGACCTGATCGACCTGGCGCTGCAGCTGGAAGACCTGACCCGCAACGCCGGCAAGCACGCCGGTGGCGTGGTGATCGGGCCCGAGCCGCTGAGCGAGTTCTGCCCGCTGTACGCCGAACACGACGAGAACGGCCTCGGCAAGAATCCGGTCACCCAGTTCGACAAGAACGACGTGGAAGAAGTGGGCCTGGTGAAGTTCGACTTCCTGGGCCTGCGCACGCTGACCATCATCGACTGGGCGGTGAAGGCGATCAACAAGCGCCATGAGCGCGCCGGCATCCCGCCGGTGGACATCGCCGCGATCCCGCTGGACGACACGCCCACCTACAGGGACATCTTCGCCAACGGCAATACCGGCGCGGTGTTCCAGTTCGAATCCTCGGGCATGCGCCGCCTGCTGAAGGACGCGCGCCCCGACCGTTTCGAAGATCTGATCGCGCTGGTGTCGCTGTACCGCCCCGGCCCGATGGACCTGATTCCCTCCTTCAATGCGCGTAAGCACGGCCAGGAAGAGATCATCTATCCCGATCCGCGCACCGAAGCCATCCTGAAGGACACCTACGGCATCATGGTGTACCAGGAGCAGGTCATGCAGATGGCGCAGATCGTCGGCGGCTACTCGCTGGGCGGCGCCGACCTGCTGCGCCGCGCGATGGGCAAGAAGGTGCCGGCCGAAATGGCCAAGCACCGCGAGATCTTCCGCGAAGGTGCAGCCAAGGGCGGCGTCGATGGCCCCAAGGCCGACGAAATCTTCGACCTGATGGAGAAGTTCGCCGGCTACGGCTTCAACAAGTCGCACGCCGCTGCCTACGCGCTGGTCAGTTACCAGACCGCCTGGCTGAAACGCCATTACCCGGCTGAGTTCATGGCGGCCACGCTGTCGTCCGATCTGGACAACACCGACAAAGTGGTCGGCTTCCTCGACGAGGTGCGCAACCTCGGCCTGACCGTGCTGCCGCCCAAGGTGAACCAGTCGGCCTTCATGTTCGAAGCGGTGACGCCGGACACCATCCAGTACGGCCTCGGGGCGATCAAGGGCGTCGGCCAGGGTGCCTGCGAGGCGGTGGTCGAGGAGCGGCTGAAGGGCGGCCCGTTCAAGGACCTGCTCGACTTCTGCACGCGCGTTGGTTCGGCCAAGCTCAACAGGCGCACGCTGGAAGCGATGATCAACTGTGGTGCGTTGGACGAGCTCGGCCGCAACCGTGCCTCGCTGATGCTGCAGCTGCCGGAGGTGATCAAGGCTACCGACCAGATGGCCCGCGAGCGGGCTTCGGGACAGAACTCGTTGTTCGGTGGCCCGGACCCGAGCGCGACCACGATCCAGCTGGACCTGCCCGAAGCCGAGGAGTGGCCGCTGCTGCAGCGCCTGAACGGCGAGCGCGACACGCTGGGCTTCTATCTCAGTGGCCACCCGTTCGATCCCTGGCGCGACGATGTGCGCGATCTGGTCGGCAACGACCTGGGTTCGGTGGAGAAGATCTGGAGCGCCAACAGCGGTGGTGGCGGCGGCGGCGAAAAGCGCTGGCGCCCGGAAGTGCAGACGGTGCTGGCCGGCCAGGTGGTCGGCGTGCGCCGCAAGGGCGAGAGCCAGATCTTCATCCAGCTTGAGGACGGACGTGGCCGCGTCGAGTGCAGCGCGTTCTCCGACGCGATGGCCGAGTTCGGCCACCTGATGACCAAGGACCGCATCCTGGTGGTCAAGGGCGGCCTGCGCGAGGACGAGTTCAATGGCGGCTTCGCGCTGCGCATCCGCCAGTGCTGGGACTTCGATGAGGTCTGCGCCAACTACGCCACGCGGCTGTCGCTGCGCCTGGACCTGCGCCAGCAGCGCCCGGTCTGGGAGCGCATCGATGCGCTGCTCGACCGCCATCGCCCGGGACGGACGCCACTGCGCCTGGACCTGCTGCTGAAGGGGCCGCACGGCGGCGTCGCCGGCATGCTCGATGTGTCCGGGCAGAGCGCGGTACGCATCGATTCCAAGCTGATGGAGGCGCTGCGCGCCGACCCGGCCGTGCGCACGCTGAAGGTGCGCTACAGCCCGCCATGGGCCAGCTGAGGCTGGCTCCCTCACTGTCCTGTCTCCCCTGTTTCCCCGTTCCAAGTATCAAGGACGATTGCCGATGAAGACCCTGCTGTTCCCGTTCGCTGCCGCACTGGCCCTGGCCGCCTGCTCCCCGTCGAAGATCGAGTTCCAGATCGACAACCCGACCGACACGCCGCTGGCGTTGAGCATCGACGGCCAGGACCTGCCGGTGGCCGCACAGGGCTCGCGCCCGGTCTCGCTCGCTGTCGGCGAGCATCGCCTGCATACCGACAAGCTCGGTGATGTGCGCTTCATCGTCTACGTCGACGGTCGTGGCGGGCTGATCAATCCGACCCTCAGCGAGTACGTGATCGCCCGCGAGATCTACGTCACCGACGAGAGCAAGGTGAAGAACTTCGGCGTCGGCAACAGCGGTATCCAGCTCGGCGGCGTCGACTTCGAAGGCCCGTTCGAGAAGCGCCACGACCTGTTCATCGACAAGACCTGGACCTACGGCGTGCGCGAACCCTTCCCCAAGGAAAAGGTGGTGGCCCACGTTGATTCCAGCGGCGGCCAGATCGTGGCCAAGGTGTTCACCGCTCCCGACTTCATCGCTTACGTGGAAGAAGGCATGGGCGAGCCCGGCGCGTTCAAGCGCGAACAACCAGGTGGCTACGTGGCCCCGGCCTACAGCCTGGAACCGGCCCCGGCCAGCCTGCCGGCGCTGGTGCCGGCCTTCGAGGCCCACGCCGCGCCCCTGCGCGAGGTCTACGCGCGCTGGCTGAAGGCCACCACCGCCGATGAACAGAAGGCCCTGCGCAAGCAGGATTTCGCCGCGCAGATGGCCTTCACCTCGGCCACTGCCACCCTGGGCAGCGGCCTTGGCCGGGAAGCCAACGAGGCCTACAACGACTTCGTCTCCCAGCGCAGCCAGTTGATGGGCCGCAGCGCCCTGGTGGTGCCCTGAGCTGACTGGCGCCCCCTGCGCGGCTGCGCTACCGTCGCCTTCCAGACGAAGGCGTACGGGTGGTTTGCACGCATTCGGCTAGAATTCCCCCCTTCTTTACACGACGGCTTCCGATGAATCCGAACTACCTCGACTTCGAGCAACCCATCGCCGACCTGGAAGCCAAGATCCAGGAGCTGCGCAACGCCAGTGCCGGGCCGGCGGTCAATGTCGAGGCGGAAGTGCACGCGCTGCAGGACAAGCTGCGCATGCGCACCGCGCAGATCTTCCGCAACCTGACCTCGTGGCAGGTGCTGCAGCTGGCCCGCCACCCGTCGCGCCCGTACACCGCCGACTACCTCCGCGTCATGTTCGATGAGTTCCAGGAGCTGGCCGGTGACCGCGCCTTCGCCGACGACAAGGCGATCATGGGCGGCCTGGCCCGCATCAATGGCCGCGCGGTAATGGTGATCGGCCACCAGAAGGGCCGCGACACCAAGGAAAAGATCAAGCGCAACTTCGGCATGCCCAAGCCGGAGGGTTACCGCAAGGCACTGCGCCTGATGAAGATGGCCGAGCGCTTCGGCCTGCCGGTGCTGACCCTGATCGACACCGCCGGCGCCTGGCCGGGCATCGACGCCGAGTCGCGCGGCCAGTCCGAAGCGATCGCGCGCAACCTGATCGAGATGGCCGAGCTGAAGGTGCCGATCATCTGCACCGTGATCGGTGAAGGCGGCTCCGGCGGTGCGTTGGCACTGGGTGTGGGCGACCGCACCGTGATGCTGGAATACGCGGTGTACTCGACCATCACCCCGGAAGGCTGCGCCTCGATCCTGTGGAAGGACGCGGGCAAGGCCAAGGAAGCGGCCGAACAGCTGGGCCTGACCGCGCCGCGCCTGAAGAGCCTGGGCCTGGTCGACAAGGTCGTGCGCGAGCCGACCGGTGGCGCCCACCGCAACCCGACGCAGATGGCCAAGCGCCTGAAGGCCGTGCTGCTGAACGAACTGGACGCGCTGGACAAGCTGTCCACCGAACAGCTGCTGGAACAGCGCTACACGCGCCTGCGCAGTTACGGCACGTACGAAGCAGCCTAAGCCCGGTAGTGCCGGCTGCTGGCCGGCAACACGAGGTGATTGCAGAAATGAAAGAGCCGGGCATTTGCCCGGCTCCTTCGTTTGCGCCCTGACAGCATCCACGCATGGCGTGGATCTACCGGACGCAGGTGACCCCGCCTCAGAACGGCTTGGCCAGCACCAGCCACACGATCGGAATGAACGCCAGCAGCGGGATCTCGTTGATCCAGCGCAGCGCGCGCGACGACGGCAGCGCCCGGCCCTTGGCCACGCCCTTGAGCAGGCGGCCGGTCCAGCCGAAGTACACCAGCAGCACCACCACCAGCCCCAGCTTGGCGTGCAGCCAGCCGGCAGCTCCCGGAGCCACCATGGTCGGGAAATCGGGGATGACCTTGTAGCCCAGCCACAGCACCAGGCCGAGCAGGAACGCCAGGCCGAACATCGAGTGGCCGAAGCGGTACAGGCGCAGGCCCATCAGCTGTAGGCGCTCGGTCACCGCCGGCTGGCCCGCGGTCTCGGCCAGGTTCACCAGGATGCGCGGCAGGTAGAACACCGTGGCCATCCACGCCACCACGAACACGATGTGGAAGGTCTTGACCCAGTAGTAGCTCTGCATGCGCTCGCTCCGGCGGCTGGCGTAGGTTGGCGGCCATTCTCGCATGCCGTGGCGAAGCCGCCGCAGGCACGCGCGCCGCGACACATCGACGCATGGCGCGCCGCAACACCGTACGATAGGCGCCGTTTTCCCCGATCGCGCACCGCCCCATGGACAAGACCTACGACGCCGCCTACTTCCAACGCTGGTACCGCCGTGCCGACATCGGCGGCAGCGCCCGCCTGGCGCGCAAGGTGGCGTTGGCCGTGGCCAGCGCCGAGTACTACCTGGAGCGGCCGATCCGCAGCGTGCTGGATATCGGCTGCGGTGAAGGCGCCTGGCGCGCGCCGCTGCTGAAGCTGCGTCCGAAGGTCGAATATCTCGGCTTCGACAGCAGCGAGTACGCTGTGCGCCGCTACGGCAGGACCCGCAACCTGTACCTGGCCCGCTTCGGCGACTTCGCCTGGCTGCGGCCCTGCGCCCCGGTTGACCTGCTGGTGTGTTCGGACGTGATGCACTACGTGCCCGACCGCGAGCTGCGTGCAGGACTGGCCGGCGTGGCCGAGCTGACCGGCGGCGTGGCCTTCCTGGAGACCTTCGCCGCCGAGGACGCGTTCGAAGGCGACCACGACGGCTTCCAGGCCCGACCGGCGCGCTGGTACCGCCGCACGCTGGCCCGCCAGGGCCTGCAGCCGGTAGGGTCGCACTGCTGGCTCGGCCCCGCCCTGGCGGGCGATGCGGCCGCGCTGGAACGGATGTGAATCCGGATTCATTATTTTCAGCCGACTTAACCTGCGGGACACCTGGATGGGATATGCTGCGCGGCAACATATGACCATACATATTCGGTCGTCATGCTCTATCAACTGCACGAACTGACCCGCAACCTGCTCGCCCCTTGGGTGCACCAGGCCCAGGCCAACGCCAGATTCTTCGCCAACCAGGGCCATTGGTGGTCGCAGATGCCCGGTGCTGATCGCCTGGCGGCGGTCAATGAACTCTTCCACCGCATCGGCAAGGATTACGAGAAGCCCGAGTGGGGCATCAACGAAATCGACGTCGATGGCGAGCGCGTGCCGATCGTCGTGCACGAGGAAGTGAGCAAGCCGTTCTGCAAGCTGCTGCGCTTCAAGCGCCACAGCAATGAAGCCGACCAGCTGCACACCATGCTCAACCAGCCGTTCGTGCTGGTGGTGGCGCCGCTGTCCGGCCACCACGCCACGCTGCTGCGCGACACCGTGCGCACGCTGCTGCGCGACCACCGCGTGTACGTCACCGACTGGGTCGACGCGCGCATGGTGCCGGCCAGCGAAGGCGAGTTCGGGTTGGATGACTACATCGCCTACATCCAGGAGTTCATCCGCCACCTCGGCGTCGAACGCCTGCACGTGGTGAGCGTGTGCCAGCCGACCGTACCGGTGCTGGCCGCGGTTTCACTGATGGCCAGCCGTGGTGAACCGACGCCGCGCACGCTGGTGATGATGGGTGGCCCGATCGATGCGCGCTGCAGCCCGACCGCAGTGAACAACCTGGCCACGCAGAACCCGCTGTCGTGGTTCGAGAACAACGTCATCCACACCGTGCCGGCCAGCTATCCGGGTGCCGGCCGCCGCGTGTACCCGGGCTTCCTGCAGCACGCCGGCTTCCTGTCGATGAACCCGAGCCGCCACTTCAGCTCGCACTGGGATTTCTACACCGACCTGGTCAAGGGCGACCTGGAAGACGCCGACGCGCACCGTCGTTTCTACGACGAGTACAACGCGGTGCTGGACATGCCGGCCAGGTACTACCTCGATACCATCCGCGTGGTGTTCCAGGACTTCCTGCTGCCGCGTGGCGAGTGGGTGGTCAACGGCGAGAAGGTCGATCCGTCGGCGATCCGCGATACCGCGTTGCTGAGCATCGAAGGCGAGCTGGACGACATCGCCGGCCTTGGTCAGACCGAAGCCGCGCAGGCGCTGTGCACCGGCATCACTGCGGACCGCCGTGAGCATTTCATCGTCGAAGGTGCCGGCCACTACGGCATCTTCAGCGGCCGTCGCTGGCGCGAGGTGGTGTACCCGAAGGTGCGCGACTTCTTCGCCGCGCATGCCGAAGCCCCGGCGGCGAAGGCCGCGAAGAAGAAGAGCAACGTCACCCCGTTGCGGCGCAAGGCGGGGTAATGCCCCGCCCGGGGTCGGATCCCTTTCCAACGGAAAGGGCTCTGACCCCAGCATGATGGGATCCGGGGTCAGAGCCCTGTTCTGCGAACAGGGATCCGACCCCTGGCCTGTTACAACCGCACCAGCAGGTTCTTGGCAATCAGCCCATGCAGCTTGCCGATGCCGCGTGCCAGGTGCATCGTCAGCACCAGCAGCAGTGCGCCCGCCGCAGCAACCGCGATCGCCACCAGCGGCGAGGCCGCCATCGGCAGCACATTCACGTCGTTGATGTACACGCCGGGGATGTCACCACTGAAGATCGCCGCGACCGGCGCCCAGATCAGGCTCAGCGACAGCGACAGCAGCGTCACCGCGATGGTGAAGTAGATCACGCCCAGCGGCAGCATCAGCACGAAGTACAGCAGCGTCAGCCAGGTACGGCCATCGGTGAACATGTCGCCGATGCGCTGCAGCCAGGTGCGGCTGCGGTCGGTGTAACGCGGGCGGCGCGGCATGCGCTCGCCCAGCAGCGCTTCCACCAGCCGTCCTTCCAGCAGCGCCAGCCCGCGCACCGAGCCGAAGAACAGCACGGTCAGCGGAATGCCGATGATCAGGATCAGCAGGCCCAGCGACAATGACAGGCCGGTCACCACCCAGGTGAAGAAGAAGATGCCGGTGGCCAGCGACAGCAGCATGTAGAACAGCGCACCGTAGGTGTGCGGATCGGTCACCACGCCGAAGAAGCGCGCCAGCAGCGAACGCTGCACCGGCGCCTGCGGCGGTGAGGCCGGCTCGACGCCACTGGCTTCCGCCGCTGCACGCAGCACCGGCGCGGTATCCGCACGCGGCGTACGCAGCGCGCGGTTCACCGTCACTTCGGTCTCGCGGTAGATGTCGGCCACTTCATCCGGCGCGCCATAGCTGCCGGCAACGTCGGCGATCACCTCGGCCTCGCTGCGGCCGGGCTGCGCCGCCAGCTCCGAGCGCAGGTATTCCTCGGCGTCGTACAGCGCGTCCTGCACCATCGCCGGATCGGCACCTTCCAGCGCCGCGCGCAGCTGCGCCAGGTACTGCGGGATGGTCGTGGGCAGGGCGCGGCCTGCCAGGCTCGGGTCGTTCATTGCGGTACCCCCTCCAACACGGAATCGACGGAATCGCGGGTGGCCTGCCAGGCCTGGCGCCACTGCGCCAGCACCTCGCGGCCACGTTCGTTGATGCGGTAGTAGCGCCGCGGCGGCCCGCTGCTGGAAGGTTCCACATGGCTTTCCAGCAGGCCGGCGCCCTCCAGGTTGCGCAGTACCGGGTACAGCGCGCTCTGCTTGCCGCTCAGCACGCCCTCGCCCACCCGCTCCAGCTCCTTGGCAATGAGGTAGCCGTACAGCGGCTCCCCGGCCCGGGCCAGCACCGCCAGCAGGGCCAGCGACACCGTTCCGGCGCTGAGCTCCTTCTGGAACTTCTTCAGGTGGACATCGTCCTCGGACATGACCGGCCCTCCACTACGTTGAAGTCCACAGTAGTGCGAAGTTCGGTATAGCGAATGTGTCGTTAGTCATCGTGCCGGTTGGCGAGACCAGGCCGCTCGCGCAGAATCGAAGCCTCGTTCATGTTCCGGGGTTCCCATGCCGCACCGTCGTCGCCTTGCCCTGACCGCCCTCGCCCTGGCCTGCCTGTTGCCCGCCATGGCCAGCGCGGCCTCGCCTTACCGCAGCCCGCAGCAGATCCTGGACGCTTCGGCCGCCAGCGACTGGCGCACCCCGGACCCGGCCAACCTGCTGTACATGGACCTGCCGGCCGGACGGGTGATCATCGAGCTGGCGCCGCAGTTCGCCCCGCGCCATGTCGCCAACATCCAGACCTTCGCCCACGAGCACTTCTGGGACAGCACCAGCATCTACCGCTCGCAGGACAACTTCGTGGTGCAGTTCGGCGATGCCGACGCCGATGACGCTGCCAAGGCCAAGCCGTTCGGCAGCGCCGCGCGCAAGCTGCCGGCCGAGTTCGAACGCGCCAGCGCCGGCCTGAAGGTCAGCGTGCTGCCGGATCGCGATGGCTGGGCCGCGCAGACCGGTTTTGTCGACGGCTTCCCGGTCGGCCAGGACCCGCAGGCCGGCAAGGCCTGGCTGGCACATTGCTACGGCATGCTGGGCGCGGGCCGCAGCAACGAGGAAGACAGCAGCATCGGTGCCGAACTGTACGTGGTGACCGGACAGTCGCCGCGCCAGCTGGACCGCAACATCACCCTGGTCGGTCGCGTGCTGAAGGGCATGGAACTGCTCAGCGCGACGCCGCGCGGGCCGGCGCCGATGGGCTTCTACACCGACCCGACACTGCGCACGCCGATCGTGTCGATCCGCCGCGCCAGCGACGTGCCGGCAGCCGAGCGCACGCCGATCCAGGTACTGCGTACCGACTCGAAGACCTTCGCCGATACGGTGGAGGCGCGGCGCAACCGCGTGGATGATTTCTACAAGCGTCCGGCCGGGCATATCGATCTGTGCAATATTCCGGTGCCGGTGCGCTGATGGTTTCCTGCGCGTGACGCGTGCTGAAGGTGCTTCACTGTTCATGGGCGTTACTTTTCTTTGTACGCAAAGAAAAGTAACCAAAAGAAACGCGCCGCCAGGTCGCGAGCCGCCGTGTTTCGCACGTCGGTCCCCTGCGCTTCTCGGTGAATCAGGGGACGGTGTGCACAAGGCAGCCGACTAGCAGTCGGCTCTACAGGACATCGGCACCTCTTCGCCCCTGATTCCCCTGCGATGCTCGGGTCGCTCAAGGCGGACCCAGTTCAAAGGCCACAGCTGCACCCAGAAGATCCACGCAATGCGTGGATGCTTTTGCTGTTGATCTTGACCTTCCAGTCCGCCTTGAGCGAGCCGAGCACCGCAGGTCTGGCGAGGGCGAAGAGGCGCGGGTGTCTGAGCGCAGCGAGTTCCCGCGCCGTCCCTCGACGGGCCGAGGAGCGCAGGGCACCGGTGCGCAGCACCGGCTCGCGGCCTGGCGGCGTGTTTCTTTGGTTACTTTCTTTGCACGAGCAAAGAAAGTGACACCTCTCCGCAGGCGCGGAAAAGAGCTGCCGGGCAGCGCCCGGCACTACCAGTGCGTCGGCGCGCTCAGCCCTTCTGACTCACCGCCACGCTCCCCAGAATCAACACACCGGCAATCAACATCTGCAACGTCACCGGCTCACCCAGGAACAACCACGCAAACGCCGCACCGAACAGCGGAATCAGGTAGGTCACCGTCGACGCCCGCGACGGGCCGATACGACCGATCAGGCGGTAGAACATCAGGAACGCCAGCCCGGTGCAGGCCACGCCCAAGGCAATCGCCGCGCCCCACGCCTTCAGTGGAATCGCCGCCTGCGGCCAGTGGGTCACCGCCATCGGCAGCATCCACAGCGAGGCACACGACAGCGTTGCAGCAGCGGCCGCCGCCGAGGGCAGGCCGGTCATGTGCCGCTTCACCAGGTTCACGCCCAGGCCGTACAGCAGCGAGGCCGCCGCACCAGCCAGCACTGCAGTGCCGATGCTCAGGCCCGAGACTTTGGCCGTGGCCAGTACCACCACGCCGGCGAAGCCGACCAGCAACGCGCCCGCGCGGCGCATGCCGATCTTCTCGCCGAAGAACAGGAAGGCGATCAGCGCGGCAAACAGCACGGTCATCGCATTGCAGATGGCGCCGATCGCCGCAGGGGCTCGCTCGGCCGCGTAGGCGAACAGCACGAACGGCAGCGCCGAGTTGATCAGCCCGATCGGTGCCAGCCACAGCCAGCGCCGCGGTGGGAACTGCGCGCGGGCACGCCACAGGAACGGCAGCAGCACCAGCGCGCCCAGCACCAGCCGCACCTCGACCAGCGCGAACGGGCCGAACGACGGCACCGCCACCCGCATGAACAGGAACGAGCAGCCCCAGATGGCGCCCAGCAGGGTCAATTCCAGCGGTGTGCGCCAGTCGCGCTCGGCTGCCTGTGGGACCGCATTCATGCCTCGCCTCCGTCCATCGTCAATTCCTCGTCAAGGCAGACAGGATCGGGCGCAGACGCCTGCCGCACAAGCGCGTAGTATCGCTGCCAGCCACAAATATGGTTTGAGGCTCGACATGCAGCTACGCCCTTCCCTGCTCCCCGCACTGGCCGTGTTCGCGGTCGCCGCGCGCCACCAGAACTTCGCCCAGGCCGCGCAGGAGCTGCACCTGACCGCCAGCGCGGTCAGCCACCATGTGCGCCGGCTGGAAGAAGTGCTGGAAGTACGCCTGTTCCTGCGCCACGCCCGCGGCGTGCGCCTGACCGCCGAGGGCCGGCAACTGGCCGACGCCGCCAGCGCCGCCTTCACCGATGTTGCGGCCGTCGCCCATCACCTGCAGCCGGATGCCGACAGCGTGCCGTTGCGGATCACCACGCTGCGCTCGCTCTCCTACTGCTGGCTGCTGCCACGGCTGCCGCGCTTCACCCAGGCCCATCCGCACATCCGCATCGAGCTGCACACCGGCAGCGGCCTGGATCGCTACGACGACAATGGGCCGGAAGTCGGCATCCGCTACGGTCTGGGCCAGTGGCCGGGCCTGCGTGCGCAGCACCTGATGGACGACTACCTGTTCCCGGTGGCCTCGCCGGCGCTGGCCGGGGTCGAAGCACTGGTCGATCCGGCGCGCATCGCCGACCTGCCGCTGCTGACCGACCTGTCGCCGCAGGGCTGGCGCGACTGGTTCCGTCATGCCGGCGTGCGCCCGCCCTCGCCGCTGCCGCCGATGCACACCTTCGCCGACAGCACCGATGCGATGCGTGCAGCGGTGTACGGCATGGGCGCGGTGCTGGCACGTACCCACATCGCGCAGCCCTACCTGCAGCGCTACGAGGTGGTACGCCTGCCCGGCCCGGCGCTGAAGGCGCGCTATGCGTATCACGTGGTGCACGCCGAAGGACAACCGCCGAGCCCGGCCGCACGCCTGTTCATCGACTGGTTGCTGGAGCAGGCGCAGGACGAACGCACGCCGATTCCCGCATTGCCGGACAGCCTGCTCGGACGCCCGGCCACACGCGCCTGACTGCGCCCTCACCCGTTCTTTGCCCGGCGCTGGCTAGGCTGCAGGCAACTCCACAACGTACCTACGCCATGGCCATGCTGCGACTGCGCATCACCGGAACCGAAGACGACGCCCGCGCCATCAGCGACCTGCTGCTCGGCCTGGAGGGCATCGAACATGTCGAGGAAACCGACGACCTGATGCCGCACATGGACGACGACGATTCCAGTTCGGCCGGGCTGTCCGATGACATCGGCCCGGGCATCCACGAGCTGGAAGTGGAAGTCGGCAATGAAAGCACCGCGCAGAAGGTGCGCGACGCGGTGCAGGAACTGGCGCTGGAGCTGGATGTGTTCGTCGAGTACGAGACCGACGAGGGCTGACGCCGGCTCCCTGCCGGCATCAGCCGTCACCTCAGCGGGTGGGCGGCAGCGTGCGACGGCGGCGACGCCACCACGCCCGCACACCCCAGGCCACGACCAGGGCCAGCACACCCACCGGCAGCAACGCGGCGACGGCGCGGATCAGGAACGCAATGCTGCCGCTGAGGATGCTGCCCGACTCGCTCAGCGCCTCGCCGATCTCGCTGCGGCTGCGCTGGCCCGAGGTGGTGTCGAAGTGGATCGTCACCAGCTGGGTATCGATGCGCCGACGCTGCTGTGCGGCATCCTTGTTGGCCTGCTCGACGCCTGCTTCGATCTCCGACAGCCGCGTGGTGATCGCCATCAGGTCCTCGATCTTCAGGTCCTTGCGGTCCTGGTAGGACAACAGCCGCGCGTGTTCCTTCTCCAGCCGGGACTTGGTCAGCGCGGTGTCCGCTACTTCCTGCGCGAGGTCCTCCGCGCGCGTGTTGCGCGACTGCAGCGTGCCGCCCTCACCGGCCATCGCGATCAGCGGCTCGGTGCCCTTCGGCGCGATGCGCACCTTCACTTCACCGCTGGGCTGCTCGCCGCCGCGCTGGTCGACCTGCAACACTGCACAGTCGCCGAACTTCGCGCTCTGGCAGGCCTGGGCGATCTGCTGGATGCGCGGTGCGATCTGCGCCGCCTCCAGCTGCACCTGCACGTCATGTTCGTAGGCCAGGAATGCGCCTTCCGGCGAAGCAACAGCGGCATCGGCCGCGGTCGCGCCCGCCTCTGCAGCGCGCTCACCGTTCTTGGCGCAGGCTGCCAGTGCCAACAGCAGCACCGGCACTGCCAGCGTGCGCGTCCACGCGCACAGCGGCCTCACAGCGCGGCTCCGTTGTAGGAGGTCACCGAAAGACCGGCCAGATCGACCTGCGGCACGCAGCGAACGTTCACCGCCACCATCGGTGTGCCGGTACGCGGATCGACCGCTTCGCTGTAGGGGGCGATACCGCATTGGCGGCAGTGGTGGTGGTCGATATGCGCCTTGTTGAAGTGGTAGGTGGCAACGTCAGCCGGATCGGTGGCCAGCTGGAACGCCTCGCGCGGGGCGAACCACAGCAGGCTGCCGCGACGGCGGCACATCGAGCAGTTGCAGTCGATGACGTCGCTGATCGGCGCCTCGGCCTGTACGGTGAATGCGATCCTGCCGCAATGGCAGCTTCCCTGGTATTCCATGTCCTGCGCTCCTTTGGAGGGTCCTTGAAACCGTCCATGGTAATCCTATGGCACGGGGACAAAGCAGCGACGGGGCCCTATGCTCAGGGTTTGACCCCGTACAGGAATGCCGATGCGCCCGCATCTTCTTGCCCTCGCCCTGGTCGCTGCGCTGGCCGGTTGCCAGCCTGCCGACGCCCCGACCAACGCTTCCACCCCGGGCACCAGCCAGCAGGCCGGTGACGCGGCGGTCGATGCCGCCTTCGCCGATCTGTCCAAGCGCGCCCTGGACACCTGGATGCAGCTGTCGCCGGTCAGCGCCACCCAGATCGGTGACCACCGCTACGACAGCGAACTGGACGACCTGAGCGCCGCTGGCCAGCAGAAGACCGTGGCCGCCTACAAGGCGCTGCTGGGCGAGCTGGACAAGATCGAGGTGGCCAAGCTGGGCCGCGAGAACCAGGTGGACGCGGCGATCCTGCGCAACCAGCTGCAGTCGGAAATCTGGAACGCCGAAGTGCTCCAGTCCGGCAAGTGGGACCCGCAGCTGTACAACGGCATCGCCGGCAGCGCGATCTATGGCCTGATGGCCCGCGAGTTCGCGCCGCTGCCGGAGCGCCTGAAGTCGGCGACCGCGCGCATGGAAAAGCTGCCGGCGATCTTCGCCCAGGCACGCGAGAACCTGGATCCGGCCCGCGTTCCGAAGATCCATGCCGAGACGGTGGCCAAGCAGAACAAGGGCATCCTCAGCATCGTCGATACCTTCATCACCCCGCACATCGGCGAACTGCCGCAGGCCGACCAGCAGCGCCTGCAGGCCGCCATCGACGGCCTGAAGAAGGCCGTGGACGAGCAGCAGACCTGGCTGGACAAGACCCTGGTGCCGAACGCCAAGGGCGACTTCCGCATTGGTGCGGAAAAGTACGACCAGAAGCTGAAGTTCGCGCTGAGCTCCTCGCTGTCGCGCCGGGAGATCGGTGAGCGTGCACGCGCCGAACTCAAGCGCGTGCGCGAGGACATGTACGGCATCGCGCAGACCGTACTGAAGGACAAGCCGGGTGCGCCGGAGATGCCGGCCCAGCCGACCGACGAGCAGCAGCAGAAGGCGATCGAGGCCGCACTGGAACTGGCCTACGCCGACAAGCCGGCGCGCGACAAGGTGGTCGATGATGCCAAGGCCGCGCTGGAGCAGTCCACCGCGTTCGTGCGCGAGCACGACCTGGTGACCCTGCCCGATGCGCCGGTGGACATCATCCTGATGCCGGAATTCCAGCGTGGCGTGGCCGTGGCCTACTGCGATTCTCCGGGCCCGCTGGACAAGAACCTGAAGACCTTCTACGCCGTGTCGCCGATTCCGGACGACTGGAACGAGAAGCAGGTCGACTCTTTCCTGCGTGAATACAACTCGCGCATGATCCACCTGCTGAGCATCCACGAAGGCACCCCGGGCCATTACCTGGAAGGCTGGCACTCGGCCAAGTTCCCCTCCACCCTGCGTGCGGTGCTGCGTTCGGGCCTGTTCGCCGAAGGCTGGGCGGTCTACACCGAGCGCATGATGCAGGAGCAGGGCTACCTCGACAACGACCCGCTGTTCCACCTGGTGCAGCTGAAGTTCTACCTGCGCACGATCTCCAACGCGATCCTCGACCAGGGCGTGCACGTGGACAACTGGGATCGCGAGAAGGCGATGCACCTGATGACCCACGACGCGTTCCAGCAGGAAAGCGAAGCGGCCGGCAAGTGGGTGCGCGCGCAGCTGACCTCGGCGCAGCTGCCGACCTACTTCGTGGGTGCGCAGGAACACTTCGACACCCGCAAGGCGGTGCAGGAAAAGCTGGGCGACAAGTTCAACCTGAAGGCGTACCACGACCAGGTACTGTCCTACGGCGCACCGCCGGTGCGTTTCGCACGCCAGCTGATGCTGGACCAGCCGATCGAGTGATCGGGGTGGTGTAAGTTGGAAACGGAACGGCCCGGGCAAACCCGGGCCGATCTGTTTGTGGGGGATCGCCAGGCCATCTCCGCATCACATGCCGGCAACATGGCCAGGCGCATCGTTCGCCGGATTCCCCGTTCCGCCGGTTTCCAATGTCTCTCCCCTTGCTTCGCCTCGCCCTGCTGCCCACGCTGCTGGCCAGTACGGGTGCCTTCGCTGCCTGCACCCCGCCGCCGCCCGGCCAGCCGGACATCCGTGCCCTGGGCTACTACACCGACAAGGCCGGTTCGGTGATCGACCCGGTACTGCACCAGCAGAACAAGGACGCCACCGCGCCGCTGGACCGCTATGCCGCCGATGTGGCGCGCATGAGCGATGACTACCTGCGCACCGGTGACCGGGCGGCGGCGCAATGCACACTGGCCTGGCTGGGTGCGTGGGCCGACGACGGCGCCATGCTCGGGCAGATGATCCGGGTCAACAACAACCAGTCGTTCTACATGCGGCAGTGGATGCTCGATGCGGTAGCGATGGCCTACCTGAAGGTGCACGACCAGGCAGATGCCCGGCAGCGCGCGCGCATCGATCCGTGGTTGCAGAGGCTGGCCCGGGCCAACCTGGCGTACTGGAACAATCCGAAACGGCGCCGCAACAACCACTACTACTGGGGCGGTCTGGGCGTGCTGGCCACCGGACTGGCCACCGACGACGATGCCCTGTGGCAAGCCGGCCACGCCGCCTTCCAGAAGGGCGTCGATGACATCCAGGACGATGGCAGCCTGCCGCTGGAGATGGCGCGCGGGCAACGCGCCCTGCACTACCACGACTACGCATTGGCGCCGCTGGTGATGATGGCCGAGCTGGCACGGCTGCGCGGCCAGGACTGGTACGCCAGCAGGGATCGCGCCATTGACCGCCTTGCCCGCCGCGTCATCGAAGGCAGCAAGGACCCTGCATGGTTCAACGAACACACCGGCGTTGCACAGCTGCCCCTGCAGGCCAGCGGCTGGGTCGAGTTCTACCGCTTGCGCTCACCCGATGGCGGCCTGTTCGATGCCGCGCATGCACGCGGACCGTTCCGTTCCCCACGGCTGGGCGGCGACCTTACGTTGATGGCTGCGCAGGGCATCGTGCGCACGCCGCCGCGATAGCCCCCTGTTTCAGCGACGGGCCCGCTGTAGCAGCTGCTGGAACTGCGCACGGCTGCAGCCCTGCCGGTCACAGCCCGGCAAGGGCAGTGCGACGCGTCCCGGCGGCTGCGCCTCGGTCAGCGGCACGGCATCGCGCAGCTGCGCGGTGGTCGGATAGACGTAGGCCAGGCGGAACCGCTCGCCACCGCCCTGGCGGTCGCGCCAACGCTCGAACTGCAGCAGGCCACCGATCGGCGTCTTCTCGAACTGGCCTGGCAGGCTGTAGTCACCGATTCCTATCGCCGCCAGCACCGAACCGATATTGGAATCATGGCCGACCAGCAGGGTCACCTTCGGCGACGCCGGATCACCGAACGACGCATCCACGCGCGCCAACAGCGGAGCGGCCACGTCACGCGCCACCGCGGGTGTTCCGAACAGGATGTCCTGGTAGCGGTTGCGGATCTGCGCCAACGCCATCCATTGGCCTTCCGTGTTCAAGCGGCCCCAACCTTCGCGCGGAACGCCACTTCCCTGGTAATGCTCCATCAGCAGGGCATCGACCAGACCGCTGGCCAGTGCCAGTGAACCCGAAGCGCGTGGCTCCTTGCCCGGCTCCGCATTGAAGGTCGTGTCGCCCAGCACCAGATGACAGTCGCTGCGCCCCGTACAGGCCGCCGACTGCGGGTAACGGGTGATTTCCTCCACCACGGACAGTGCGGGTGCCAGATCCGATGCTGTCAGCGCCTGCTGCATTGCCGCCAGCGCGCGCTTGCGGAATGCCGCGTCATCGTTGTGGATCACCGGGTCGAACAGCGGATCCATCGTCCCCAGCGCCATGCGCTGTTCGACCGCAACATGGCAGCCCGGAAACGCACCGGCAATGAAGAACTGCGCGGTGGCCTGGGTACGCTGCAGGCTGTTGGCATGGGCGTGGAAGTCAGCCGGCTGCGGGCAACCCGACGCCGGCAACAATTGCGCCTGGCGCAGCCACTGGCCGATGTAGCGCCCCATGTAGACTTCCAGCACGCCGCCCTTGGTGGTCAGCTCGCCGGGGCATACGTCCCAGCGTGGCCAGCGCTCCGGCGTGGCATGGGCAAGGGCGCCCGACGCCACCACCGGCGCGCGCAGGTTGTGGCGGCTGAGCAGGACGACCTGCTCGAGCTGGTCATTACCTACACCGTCCGCCGCTCCACTCGCTGCCATGCCCGGTGCAGCCATGACCAGCATCATCACCAGCGGTAGACGACGCAATAGGCGGAAATACATCGCGGTGACCTGGAACGGATGAGCCTGCATTATCCACTGCTCCGGTGCGAAGGGTATCGCAGATCCGGCGGATGCATCCCTGCATTGTGCACCTCCATGGCGATGTCCAGCCGCTCGGCAGCGCCACCAAGCGGCAGTCTCAAGAGAGTCGAACTGTTCCGGCTTCAACCGCACGCGGAGGTCTTTTGTCGTGACAAGCCCACCGTGCCCCCAAGTATCTGGGCGCACCAGGTTCCAGCACCTCCAACTACTTCCGATCGCAAGCATCACCAAACGTTGCGCGAATCTGACGATTACACGCCATGCCCCGCCTCTACCTGTGTCCAGATCGCCCTCCGGCATTGATCAATCAACGGGTTCGAAACGTCGAGCGGCAGATCATCTGCTTGGCCCACACGAAGTTCCGAGTGAAAGTCCTACGGCACAGGACTGCGGTTACCGACAGCCAAGTGCCACGCGTACGGCACATGCTTGATGTCGACCGAGAAATAGCTCCCGGTCTTCCACTTATCTTCGATAAAGGAACTACGTCATGAATGTATCCGCCACCCTCTCGGATCCGAAAACCGTCGCAACGTGGATGAAATTCTCCGGCGCAAACGCAAACGCGCTGGACACCATCTTTGAAGCCGAATTTGATGACATCAAAGTTGCGGCATTCAGCAGCGACTGCTGCGGGTCCAACAATTACGAAGATCCGCGATAAGGAAGGTGATGGCACACGGCTCGTACGTGTGCCATCAACCCAACCTGCCGGATTCAGGCTCAAGATCACACACAACTGAAATAAAATGAGCACCAGAGCATTAACACCCCAGCAGCCCAATATCCCATGCGATGCGATATTCCCGTACCCAACAGATATCACATCGTCGACCGCCATCATTGTGGCGACGACCCGCTCCAGCATCGACCGTGCCATTGACCTATCAAACAGAGGAATGGTCACCGGGATCATTGGTGCTGACTCGGCATACTCGATAGCCCCATCCGAGGCTCTTCACAAGCTGGAGCGCAAACCGGGACGCCACATCATCGTTGTGTTCAGCGACCAACTTACATCCAGCGTTGACGCGCCGGTCCTGACATCACGCCAAGGTCAGCAGCGCTTCCTATCCTTGGTCGAGGCGATTCTGAACAACCTTCACGGATTTCGCCTCATTGCATGCACGCATGAAGGCCCAATATCGTTACCTCCCGGTTCCCCTCTTGTTTCCGTGCTGCGCGTCCTTTCGGACCATCTGGATGCCAATCGCCGAATAGGCAGCAACTGGCTCGCAGAAGCAGCACAGAGCCAGCGGCGGCCGGGCACACGACTTTCCGAAAGCAGAATCCGCCAGCGCGTTTTCCATTCCGCCATGATGCACATGTACTGGAAGCATCCAGACTTCAATCCCATGAAATTTGACCAGATCCACGGGGAACTGAAGAGTTTTTACCGTGCATCGGAACCACGAAAGGAACCCGGCGATGCGCAACAGCCAGGCCTGTGAGATTGATCAGTACGCCCCGATTGTGACCATTCGACACGATATCCAGACAGAGCAGCAGCTTGGCCTGCATCTCTCCGACAGCGAAAGGATTGCTATCCACTCGGCATGCAGAATGAGCGGACTCGATCTGGACTCATACTATCGATGGTATCAACAGAAAAGCACAATCAGCTCCCAACTGGCACAGCTTGACCGCAATTCACTTCTCGAAGCCATCCGTTGCATTGATCGCTCCGACTATTCGTCAATCAATGAAAGGCTCCCGAGCGACAGAGGAGTTGTGATCGCACTTCCGCATCATGGCCACTACATCCTGTCTGCCATCCGCCTGATGGAGAGCATTCGCCACCATCGTGATGTTTACATCTTCTACGGTGATCCAACTAACCACTCCGGCAACGAGCTATTCGACGATCTCTATCGACGACTGTTCGATCGCGCCGGATGTCGCGCTGGCATTGTCCACTCGAATGCAAAAGGAATCGCTACAGCACTTCGCGCCCTGAAGAACGGGGCAGCTGTCATCATGATGCCCGACGTTCACCGCCTACGCGAAGAAGCCTTTTGTATTCCATTTCTTGGCCACCGCCTGGACGTCATGCTAGGCACCGCCGCTATGGCGCGAAGAACCGGGAGTTGCATCCTGCCGGTTGTATCCCTCGTTGACCACGATTTTCAGGCAACCGCTGTTCTCGGAGAACTGATCAATCCGAGCCACACGCCAGCGCCTGTTCCATCAGACGTTTCTGACTACTGGACCACATTGGAGATTTTCCGCTTTCTAGAACGCGAGATGGGTCCTCAGATCATCTATTGGCAGTACATCCGACAGCATCTCCTGCAGAGATCGAGGTTCCCGCACTTTCACCCCGACACAGTTGATGCGGCATGGAGCATGTTTTCGAAAGACCAGCGAACCCATCCGCGTCCCATGTTCACAGCATGCCTGGATTGAACATGGATAGACTACGCACCTCGTCAATCGGATTGATAGGCCTTGTTCTCATTGCGCTTTCTCCCGCCGATGGATACGCCAGAGATCAAGAAGAACCCAGCATTACTCCCCTTCGCACCGTCCATGCGACCCCTCCAAGGCCAGGGCCACGCATCTGGAAGTTCACGAAGGGATATTCAACCGTGCTGGTCCTGGGCACGGTTCAACCTCTCAGGAAGGGCCTATTCATAGATACCCGCAGCGTGGAGGCCGCAATTTCAGCATCCGACGTGGTTCTAAGCCCGCCAGGGGTGACAATCGAACACGATGGCGGATTTTTTGGCGGCCTCTTGCTGTGGCCCTCCATCCGCAAACTCAAGTTCCTCGACGGCGACAGAACGCTGCGTGACGCACTTACGGGCGCCGAGTATGCGAGATGGAACGAGCTCAAGCATCGCTATAATCTGCGCGACACCAGCATTGAGAGAATGCGCCCGATGTACGCGGCCTGGAAGGCTCATGACACCGCACTGAGGGCCAGCGAAATCAGGACCGGCAGCCATCTTTCCAAGGCTATCCTCCAGACAGCCCGAAGGCACCGGAAGCCTATCGTCGACGCTCGCTTCTCTGTGCCGGTAAAGGCCGCCAAACAGACGATTCAGAATTTCCACATTGATCCTGCGCTCGACCGCAGGTGTTTCGCAGATGCCACTTCAAGCCTGCAGCCTTGGCTCGATCGAGTCGACGAAATCGGTCGTGCATGGGCGGATGGAGACATTGAAGCAGACGTACTTCTGCACGCTCCATCATCACCCTCTCGGTGTTGGGTCCGCCTGACCAATGATGCAGTCGCCAACACGATGAACCTGAACCTTGATGTCGAGAGCCGAACTCACTGGCTCGAAGCGCTTCGCTCCACCACTTCCCGCCACAACATCGTTTTCACCACCCTGCCATTGGAGGACCTTCTCCATTCAAAAGGCATGGCCGCCGCGCTTATGGAAGAGGGATACACTTCCGATGCTAGAGCAATCGCTGGCGATCAACCATTTCCAAGCTATCCGACCAGCGTGAACTGATGTTCGGCCAGACCCATGGAAGTGGACTGTGACACGTCGCGATACACACCCCTGGGGATTACTGCTCCGCAGCCACGAATCCCCCGGTCTGTCGCGCCCACAAGCGCGCGTACAGACCACCGGCGGCGATCAGTTCGGCGTGGCTGCCGGTCTCGACGATGCGGCCCTGGTCCATCACCACCAGCCGGTCCATGCGTGCGATGGTCGACAGCCGGTGCGCGATCGCGATCACCGTCTTGCCGCCCATCAGCTCATCCAGGCTGTCCTGGATCGCCGCTTCCACTTCCGAGTCCAGCGCCGAGGTCGCTTCGTCCAGCACCAGGATCGGGGCATCCTTCAGCAGCACGCGGGCAATGGCGATGCGCTGGCGCTGGCCACCTGACAGCTTCACGCCACGCTCGCCGACATGTGCGTCGTAACCACGACGCCCCTGCCCATCCACCAGCGTGTCGATGAAGGCTTCGACACGCGCCTTGGCCACCGCAGCGCGCAACTGCTCATCGGTCGCGTCCGGGCGGCCGTACAGCAGGTTGTCGCGGATCGAGCGATGCAGCAGCGAGGTGTCCTGGGTGACCACGCCGATCTGCTGGCGCAGACTTTCCTGAGTGACGTAGGCAATGTCCTGGTCGTCGATCAGGATGCGGCCGCTTTCCAGGTCGTACAGGCGCAGCAGCACGTTGACCAGGGTCGACTTGCCGGCACCGGAAGGACCCACCAGGCCGATCTTCTCGCCCGGCTTCACCACCAGGTCCAGGCCTGCGATCACGCCACCCTTCTTGCCATAGTGGAAGTGGATGTCCTGGAAGTGCACGCCACCGCGGGTCACCTGCAACGGCACCGCGTCCTCGCGGTCCTGCACGGTCAGCGGCTGGGCGATGGTGGTGATGCCGTCCTGCACCGTACCGATGTCCTCGAAGATGCCATTGATGGTCCACATGATCCAGCCGGACATGTTGTGGATGCGGATCACCAGGCCGGTCGCCAGCGTGATCGCACCGACGGTGATGTGGCCGCCATTCCACAACCACAGCGCGAGCCCGCAGGTACCGGCAATCAGGAAACCGTTGACGATGGCGATGGTCAGGTCCATGCCGGTGGTCACCCGGGTCTGCGCGCGGTGCTTGACCGCCAGTTCCTGGATCGATTCGGCCACATAGGCCTGCTCGCGCCCGCCATGGGCGAACAGCTTCAACGTGGGAATGTTGGTGTAGCCATCGACGATGCGGCCCATCGCCTTGGAACGCGCTTCGGACGCAATCCAGGCCCGTTCCTTCGCGCGCGGCACGAAGTAGACCATGATCACCGCATAGGCCAGCAGCCACAGGATCAGCGGCACCATCAGCCGCCAGTCCGCCTGCGCGAACAGGTACAGCGCGGTGCCGGTGTAGACCACGATGTACCAGAGCGAGTCGACCATCTGCACCGCCGACTCGCGCAGCGAGGTACCGGTCTGCATCACCCGGTTGGCGACGCTGCCGGCGAAGTCATTCTGGAAGAAGCTCAGGCTCTGCCGCACCACGTAGTTGTGCATCAGCCAGCGCGAGCGGTTGCTCAGGCCGGGCACGATCGCCTGGTTGACCAGCAGGTTGTGAAGGCCGACCAGGATCGGCCGCGCGATGACCGTGATGAACAGCATCCAGCCCAGTTCATTGGCATGGCGCTTGAAGAAATCGGCCCCCGGTTGCTCGGCGACCATGTCGACGATGCGGCCCAGGTAATCGAACATCGCCACTTCCACCAGCGCCAGCAGCAGGCCGGCGATCAGGGTCGCCAGCAGCACCGGCCACACCGGGCGCAGGTAGTGCAGGTAGAACGGCAGCACCTTGCGCGGTGGCATGCGCCCATCCACGGGCGGGAACACCGGGATCAGGGATTCAAACCAACGGAACATCGCACTCCCTCGCCTCTTGCAAGCGGCGAAGTATCCCACGCCGGATGTGTACGCCAGCCGATGATCGCCGCCGCTCCGGTAGTGCCGGCCGCTGGCCGACAACCTGGCGGCATTTCGGAAGATCATGAGGTTACCGGCCAGCGGCCGGCACTACCTTCATTCGTTGACCGGGGTGAACAGCAGGTCCTGGAAATCGAAGCTGAAATCAGTCAGGTCGGAGATCGACTGCATGCGCACCTCACGCACCTTGCCGTCCGGGTCCAGGCTGAAGTTCACGAACGCATCGGCGTTGAGCGAGCGGTCATCCCAGCGCACGATGAAGGTGTCGTGCTGCCAGTGCTCCAGGCGGCCGCTCAGCTGCGCGGTCTTCATGAAGCGCAGGCGCAGGCCCTTGTCCGCGGCACTGACCTGCATGTCGCCATACCAGCGGTCGCGGAAGGTGCCGGTGTAGCCGGCCAGCGGCAGCGACGGCCTGCTGCCCTTGTCGCGCGCGCTCTGATGCTTGGCCCAGGCCTCGTCGGCCTTGTCCTGGCCCTTGGCCACGGCCTTGGCATAGGCGTCCACCCAGTCGTGCTTGTCGCCGCCCAGATAGGCATCAAGCACGCTCAGGGTGATCGCGTTGAACGCCGCGCCCACTTCCTGGTTGGTCAGCACCACCACGCCCAGCTTCTCGCCCGGCACCAGGGTCAAGCGCGAGACCATGCCCGGCCAGCCACCGGTGTGCCAGACCAGTTTCCGGCCGCGATAGTCACTCAGGCTCCAGCCTTCGCCATAGCCGGCAAAGTTGGCCCGTGCCGGTGCCAGCTCCGGCACGCTCGGCGCCGGGATCGACTGCGGGGTGATCATCCGCCACATCTGCTGCTGGCTCTTTTCGCTGAACAGCGCAGTGCCGTCGGCCAGCTTGCCTTCGGCCAGCTGCACCTGCATCCAGCGCGCCATGTCGTGCGCACTGGAATAAATGCCACCGGCGCCGGCATTGTTCGACCAGGTCAGCGGTGCGACGGTGCGCAGGTCCTTGAAATCGTACTTGGCGTGGCCGACCGCCGCCGTGTCACCCGGCTTCAGGTGATCGGCGTTGTAGCGCGTGCCGGCCATGCCCACCTTGTCGAAGATGCGGGTCTGCAGGAACTGCTGGTAGCTCACGCCCGAGACGTGCTCGATCACCTGCTGGGCGACCGCGTACAGGATGTTGTCGTAGGCATAGCTTTCGCGGAAGCCGCCCTTCAGCGGCACCTTGCCCAGCCGCTGCACCACTTCGGCGTTGCTGTAGGACGTGGTTGGCCAGAACAGCAGGTCACCGGCGCCCAGGCTCAGGCCGCTGCGATGCGACAGCAGGTCGCGGATCGTCATCTGCCCGGTCACGAACGGGTCGGACATGCGGAACGACGGCAGGTGGTCGATCACCTTGTCGTCCATCTTCAACTTGCCCTCTTCCGCCAGCAGGTTCAGCGAGGTGGCCGTGAACGCCTTGGTGTTGGACGCAATGGCAAACAGCGTATCGGCCTGCACCGGTTCCGGCTTGCCCTGCTCGCGCACACCCCAGCCGCGCTCCAGCACCACCTCGCCATCCTTGACCACCGCTACGGCAATGCCGGGCACGTCGAACTGCGTGCGCACGCGCTCGACGGTCGCATCCAGGTCCTGCAGCGGCGGCGGGGTCGCCGCGCTCGCCATGGTCGTGCACGCCAGCAGCACGGCTCCTCCGATCCAGGGTTTCATCCAGCACGATCTCCGAACAGGGGTGGCGGCCATGTGCAGGCCGTCACCGGGGTTTCGCGGGATGGTAACGTCCGGCGGCGCATCCTGCCCTGTGCCATAGGAGGGGTGTCATGGGCGAGAACGGCCAACCCAGCAGCGGCTCCACGATCATTCCGTGCCTGCGCTATCGCGACGCGCAGGCCGCCATTGACTGGCTGCAGCGCGCCTTCGGCTTCCATGCCCAGGCCGTCTACGCCGATGGCGATACGGTCTTCCATGCGCAGCTCACCTTCGGCAGCGGCATGATCATGCTGGGCTCGGCCAGCAACCAGAGTGCGTGGAGCAAACACGCTGCCCTGCCTGACGAGGTCGGCGGACGCCAGACCCAGAGCGCCTGCGTGATCGTCACCGATGCCGATGCGCACTACGCGCGGGCCAAGGCCGCCGGTGCCCGCATCGTCATCGACATCGCCGACCAAGACTATGGCGGACGCGGCTACGCCTGCGCCGACCCGGAAGGCTACCTGTGGTGGTTCGGCAGCTACGACCCGTGGCGCACGGACCACGGCCAGTGACCACGGCCGGCCGGCAGGCAGAGATCCGCTGCGGCATCGGCGGCTGGGTGTTTCCCGAATGGCGCGGCGGTGTGTTCTATCCAGCAGGCCTGCCGCAGCGGGAAGAACTGGCCCACGCCAGCCGCGCCCTGCGCTGCATCGAGATCAACGGCACGTTCTACCGCACGCCAACTGCGGCCCAGTGCGCGCAATGGGCTGCGCAGACACCCGACGGTTTCCGCTTCTCGATGAAGGCGCCGCGCTACCTGGTGCAGCGACGCGACCTGTCCAGCACCGTGGAAGCGGCCACACCGTTCCTGCAGGCGGCACTGGCGCTCGGTGACCGGCTCGGCCCATTGCTGTGGCAGTTCGATCCGCGCCACCCGGCCGACGCCGATGCACTGGAGGCGCTGATGGCACAGCTGCCTAAGCAGCTGGACGGGGTGCCGCTGCAGCATGCGCTGGAGGTCCGCAACGCCGAGGCACATGGCCCGGCACTGGTCGACGCCGCCCGCCGCCATGGCGTGGCGCTGGTGATCGAGGACAGCGACGAGGCGCCATTGCACGGTGATGTCAGTGCCGGCTTCGTCTATGCGCGGATCAAGCGCAGCCAGGCCCGCTTGAACGAGGGCCTGCCGGCGCCCGTGCAGCAACGCTGGGCCGAACGCGCACGCCGCTGGTCACGCGGTGAACCCGTGGATGACCTGCCCTGCCTGGCCGGGCCCGCTGCGGAGGCCCCGCGCGAGGTCTACCTGCTGTGCATCGGCGCAGGCAAAGCGCGCAACCCGGCGGCAGCGATGGCCCTGCAGCGCCTCATCGACAGCGCCAGCGGTCCAGCCCCCACAGCAGGGTCCACACCACCACGAACACGCTCGCAACGCGCAGCACGTTGAGCAGGAACGCCGCCAGCCCCAGGCGTTGCAGTTCGAGGAACGGATACGGCGCCTGTCCTGTCACTTCGGCGACCAGCATCGCCCAGCCCAGGTACACCAGCGGTACCAGCAGCACCCCGCCCAGTGCGCGCCAGCGCAGCGCGCCATGCGGCAGCAGCCACCACCACCCCAGCAGGTACAGCGCCGGCACAGCGTAGTGCAGGCCGGCATCGACCCACCATTGCAGCCCGGTGGGTTGCCACAGCCCCTGCAACGCCAGCACGTAGATGCACGCGGTCACCCCGATGCACAACGCGATCACCGCGGCGACAGTCGCGTTCAGCACACCCGCACGGATCAGCCGGACGCATCCCAGGCACACCGCCAGGTTGCTGAGAATCGTGAAGTAACCAACGAAGCGCAGCGTCGCCATGCCGACCCCGGCAGCCGCCCCGGGGCCATGCAGCAGCAACAGGTATTGCAGCAGCAACGAGGTGGCCGCCATCAGTGCAGTCAGCGCTGCCCATGCACGCTGGGCGGAACGGTTGGCAGCCATTGCGGGGTTCCCCTGGCGAGTTTCCGCGAGCATGCCACAGGCATCGCCGGCGGCCGTGCGATTGCCGCACAATAGGCGGATGAGCACACCCGACACCCGCAAAGCGTTGTGGCAGATTCACTTCTGTGTCCTGCTGTGGGGCGTCACCGCCATCCTCGGCAAGCTGATCACCCTGCCCGCACTGCCGCTGGTGTGGTGGCGCATGCTGCTGGTGACGGCGATGCTGGCGCTGCTGCCGCGGGTCTGGCGTGGACTGCGTACGCTGCCAGTGCGGCTGGTGGCCGGTTATGCCGGCATCGGCGCCCTGGTCGCCCTGCACTGGCTGACGTTCTACGGTGCGGTAAAGCTGGCCAATGCGTCGGTGGCCGCCACCTGCATCGCGCTGGCGCCGGTGTTCACCTCGATCATCGAACCGTGGGTGGCCAAGCGGCCATTCCAGCTGCGTGAACTGGCGTTCGGCCTGGCGGTGCTGCCGGGTGTCGCGCTGGTGGTCGGTGGCGTGCCCGACGGCATGCGCCTGGGTGTGCTGATCGGCGCGATCTCGGCGCTGCTGGTGGCAGTGTTCGGCTCGCTCAACAAGCGCATGGTCAGCCACGCAGATCCGCTCACGGTCACCGCGCTGGAGCTGGGTGCGGGCACCCTCACCCTGACCCTGCTGGCGCCGCTGATGCCCTACCTGCTGCCTGCGCTGGCCAGCCCGTTGTGGGTGGTCCCGGACCTGCACGACGGCATCCTGCTGCTGGTGCTGGCCGGGTTCTGCACGCTGCTGCCGTTTGCCCTGGCCCTGGTCGCACTGCGCCACCTGAGCGCCTACACGGTGCAGCTGGTGACCAACCTGGAGCCGGTCTATGCGGTGGTGCTGGCGGTGGTGCTGCTGCGCGAGCAGCACGAAGTCACCCCGTGGTTCTACCTGGGCGTGGCGATCATCGTCGGCGCGGTGTTCCTGCATCCGCTGCTGAACCGCCGCAAGCCGGTGCAGCATCCGGAGATTCTTGGCACGGCCGAGGCGCGCAACATCGCCGATTGAGTGCATCCACGCATGGCGTGGATGGCCGCATCAACGCTGCGGCCAATGCCAGGCCGGCGCATCCAGCAGGCCCTGCCCGCTCAACAGCGTGCGGCCCTGTTCCTTGTACAGATGCAGCGAATGGCACCCTGGCGCCTGTTCCAGCGCCGCGATCAGCCGGCTGGCATGTGACACCACCCATACCTGGCTGCGCGCACTGGCTGCGATGATCAGCCGCGCCAGCGCCGGCAGCAGGTCCGGATGCAGGCTGGTCTCCGGCTCGTTGAGCACCAGCAGCGGCGGTGGACGCGGCGTGTGCAGCGCAGCGGCCAGCAGCAGGAAGCGCAACGTGCCGTCGGACAGTTCGGCCATCGACAAGGGCCGCAGCAGCCCAGGCTGGTGGAAACGCAGCGCCAAGCGTCCATCCAGCTCCTCGAAGCCGACCGTGGCGCCCGGGAATGCATCGTCGACGCTGCGTGCCAACGCCACCGGGTCACCGATCTCGAGGATGGTGACCCAGGCCGCAGCCAGATCCCGGCCGTCGTGATGCAGCACCGACGTGCGCGTGGCCATCGCCGGTTGCCGCGCCGGGGCATCGGCATCGCTGCGGAAATGGTCGTAGAAGCGCCAGCAACGGATGTACTCACGCAGCGTGATCGTTTCGGGCATGCGCTGCGGGTCGCCGACCTGGGTGAACAGACTGTCGAACAGCGACAACCTGTCATCCACCAGATCCCAACCGCGCGCATGGCGCTGCCGCACCATCGCTCCATGACGGTCGACCAGCAGGTTGGCGCTGCGCAGGAACGGGCCGGCCCAGATCGCCTCGGCCTTGATCTGCGGGTCCAGTGCGAAGACCGATCGACTGGGCGGCGGGTAGCCCAGATCGATGGCGTAGCCGAATTCGTCAGTGGCGAAGCCCAGCTTCAATCCCACCGATTCCTGGCGTGGGCCGCCCTGCAGGGGGATTTCGCCGGCCGCAACCCGACGGTCCATCTTTTCCGGACCCGCCCACAGCGCCGAGCCCAGCCCGCCTTCGCGGGCCAGCACCGCCGCGACGCCGCCCTGCGCGGTCTCGGCCAGCAGGCGCAGGGCACGGTACAGGCTGGACTTGCCACTGCCGTTGTCACCGGTCACCACGTTCAACTGCTGCAACGGCAGTACGAGCCCGTGCAGCGAACGATAGTGGGCGATGGCCAGGGTCTGCAGCATGGTCGGCGTCCGGGGAACCAGGGGATCATGCTGCCCGGTTCTGATCGCAGGAGCTGCGACGCGATGTGAATCGGTGACAGCATCCACGCGTCGCGTTGATCTACTGGAGCGGCATCCGTTTACCGCGCGGGTGGCAGATGCTTCAGCCGGCCACTTCCACCCGGTTGCGGCCATTGCCCTTGGCCCGGTACAGCGCCTTGTCGGCACGTGCCAGCGTGTCATCCACGCTTTCACCGGGCTGGTGCTGGGCCACTCCAATACTGATCGTGACCGGGAATCCCAGCGGCAGATCAGCCACGGCCAGGCGCAGGAACTCGCACTGCAGTTCGGCGGTGCGCAGGTCGGTAGCCGGCATCACCGCCACGAATTCCTCGCCGCCATAGCGCGCGGCCATGCCGCGACCGGCGAAATGCGAACGCAGCAGCACGCCCAGTTCGGCCAGCACGCGGTCACTGGTGGCGTGACCTTGGAAATCATTGATGTGCTTGAAATGGTCGATGTCCAGCAGCGCGACGCAGGCCACCCCGGGCTGGTCTCCGTTCACCGCCACCGCCTCTTCCAGCGCTGCCGCCATCGCACGGCGGTTCGGCAGGCCGGTCAACGCGTCGGTGCGGCTCTGTTCGGCCAGGTCGGCATTCTGCGCGAGCAGTACGTCCTGGTACTCAGACAGCAGTCGCTCGTAGTCATCGCGCTCCAGCATGTGTTTCTGGATGTCGAGCGCGAAGCGGCGCAGTTCCATCACCAGCATCACCTGCCGCGACAGCGCCGCCAGCGCTGCAGCCTTGTCGCTGGCCAGGTGCTGTGGCTGCGCATCGAATACGCACAGCGTGCCCAGCGGCAGGCCATCGGAGCTGATCAGCGGCGCGCCCGCATAGAAGCGGATGTGCGGATCGCCCACCACCACCGGATTGTCGTGGAAGCGGATGTCCTGCAGCGCGTCCTCGACCACCATGACCTGCTGCGGTTGCAGGATCGCGTGGCCGCACATCGATTCGCTGCGCAGGTTTTCTGCCGCATCGATGCCCTGGATCGACTTGAACCATTGCCGCTCGACGTCGATCAGGGTCACCGCCGCCATCGAGGTGCCGCAGACCGCCTTGGCGATCACCACCAGGTCGTCGAAGGATTTTTCACGCTCCGAATCGAGGATACGGTAGCGGTACAGCGCCTCAAGCCGAAGGGCTTCATTGGCAGGCTTGTCGGGCTTGATCATGCAGCGTCACGTTCCGGCAGGTCACCGCGAAGTCTAGCTGATGCCGGTGCGTAATCCGCACAACGGGTAGTGCCGGCCGCTGGCCGGCATCCCACGCTCATTGGATGCCTGGTGCAGCCGGCCAGCGGCCGGCACTACCGCGCGTTACCAGTCCAGCTGCCTCGGCAGCAGGCCCTGCAGCTCCTGCTCGGTCAGGTTGCGCCACTGGCCCGGCTTCAGCGCACCGATCTTGATGTTGTCGATGCGCACGCGACGCAACTGGGTCACCCGATAGCCGAACTCGGCCGCCATCAGGCGGATCTGTCGGTTCAGGCCCTGCTGCAGGGTGATGCGGAAACCGAACTTGGCGATGCGCGAGGTCTTGCACGGCAGCGTCATCTGGTCGTGGATGCGAACGCCACGGGCCATGCCACGCAGGAACTCGTCGGTGACCGGCTTGTTCACCGCCACCAGGTACTCCTTCTGGTGGCCGTTCTCGGCGCGCAGGATCTGGTTGACGATGTCGCCGTTGCTGGTCATCAGGATCAGGCCTTCGGACTCCTTGTCCAGGCGGCCGATCGGGAAGATGCGCTGTTCATGGCCGACGAAGTCGACGATGTTGCCCTTGACCGAGGTCTCGGTCGTGCAGGTGACGCCGACCGGCTTGTTCAGCGCGATGTAGACATGGCGGCGGGCACCGGGCTTGCGGGCCACGCGCGCGCGCAGCGGCTGGCCGTCGACCAGCACCTGGTCTTCCTCGCCCACCACCGCGCCGGTGCCGGCCGGATGGCCGTTGACGGTGACCCGGCGGGCGGCGATCAGGCGATCGGCCTCGCGGCGGGAGCAGAAGCCGGTGTCGGCGATATGTTTGTTGAGTCGGGTGGTCATCGCCCTATTATCCGGCATCCCCGCCCGCTGCGCTTCATGCCGGGGGCGGCGGATCGAGTTCTTCGCCGTCGAATACCCGGTTGCGGCCGGCACGCTTGGCCACGTACATGGCGTGGTCGGCCCGGCGCAGCAGCGCGGCGAGATCGTCCTCGCCCGGCCGCCACTGCGCCAGGCCGATGCTGGCGGTGACCTCCAGACCGGGCACCTGCAGCGCCCGGGCCGCCTCGGTGAGGTGCTGGCGCAGGCGATCCAGACGCGCCGATGCCGCCTCGCGCGGCATGCCCGGCATCAGCAGCAGGAACTCTTCGCCACCCATCCGCACCACCTGGTCCTGGCTGCGGACCGCGGCACGCAATGCACGTGCCACCGCCACCAGTACCTGGTCACCCACGGCGTGGCCATGGCGGTCATTGATGTCCTTGAACAGGTCGATATCGAGGAAACCGATCACCAGCGGGCCGCGCTCGCGATCGACCCGCTCCAGGTGCCGTGCCAGCTGCTGCAGCCCGGCACGGCGGTTGGGCAGCCCGGTCAGGCCATCGGTCTCGGCCAGCTGGCGAAGTTCATCGCGCTGCTGGCGCAGGCGGCCCAGCCGCTGGTTCAGCGCATAGGCAGCCATCATCAGCAGCCAGGTCACCGACAGTTGCAGTGCCTCCACGCGGTACTCCAGCAACCACGCAGCGCGGCAGGCGTCTGCCAGGATCAACACCAGCATCGGTGCCAGCGCCGCCAACCCCGCCTGCGCCCAGCGGTCGCCGCGCAGCCATGCCCACACCCCGGCCATCAATGCCAGGCCGCAGCCCAGCAGGTAGGACACCTGCAGGCCCTGCGCCACCCAGGCCAGGCTGTCCCGCTGCAGCCAGGGCACCCACGCGGCCAGCGCCAGCAATCCCCACAGCGCCAGCAGCTGCATCGGGCGCGATCGCGGCAGCAGGCGGTCGCCGCCGTTCAGTCGCCACAACGCGGGCAGCACCAGCGCCTGGGATGCAGCGGTCAACGACAGCAGCCACCACGCGCTGCGCTCACCCACCGGCAGCCATGGCTCGGGGTAGCCGCTCAGCCCGCCGAGAATGGCCTGCCACAGCACCAGCACGGTGGTACCGGCGATGTAGACCAGGAAACTGCGGTCGCGGGTGGTAAGGAAGGCCATCAGGGCCGACAACGCCAGTGCGATTGCCACGGCGATGCAGGCCGCGCGCACCAGCAGGCGGGCGGTATCGTTCTGCTGCACGGGACTGGGCGCGCCCAGCCGCAGGGTCGGTACCCAGCGCGCCTTCAGCGGCGTCTGCCATGACACCAGGAACGGTTCATGGCTGCCCGCCGGCGGCACCGCGACCAGGCCGATGCCTGCGCGGAACCGGGAATCACGGGTACGAGCATCGTGCATGTTGCCGCAGATTTCGCGATCCCCATGCTGCACGCGGACTTCGCCCGCGAACACATTGAACACGTCCAGTGCCTGCGGCTGGCCCGACCAGCCGCCCGCTGGCGCGGACACCTGCACCTGTTGCCGTGGCCCCGCCAGCATCTCCGGCGTGCATGCGCGATGCGGGGTGGGTTCATCGGTCGCCGCACCGACCAGCAGGTAGTCACGCCCGGCTTCGGCTACAGCCGCCGACAGCGGCCACGGCATTGCCAACCACACCAGCAGCACGACCAGCACCGCTCCCGTTCCGTACTGCCCCTGCCTGCCGCCCACGCCACGTCCTGTTCCTGCTTACGCCCGCGCCCACTGCGCGTCGCCCCTGCCGGGCATTATCGCAGCCGCGGCTGCAGCCCACGTGTAGACCAAAGTCGCCGACGGGCGTTCAGCCAGCGGCGGGCGGACCTTTCACCGCCACCAGGCGCACCGGCCGCAGGTCGGCCAGGGTCATCCGCTCCAGCGGTTGCGGCCGCTCGACCGCATAACCCTGCAGGCCCTGCACCCCAAGCCGGGTCAGCGCGGCGGCGACGTCGGCAGTCTCCACCCATTCGGCCACCACCTCCATCTGCAGCTCGCGCCCCAGTTCACTGATCGCGCGCACGGTGGCATGGCTGACCGGATCGGTATCCATGTCGCGCACGAAGGCCCCGTCGATTTTCAGGATGTCGGCCGGCAGCTGGCGCAGGTAGCCGAACGAGGACAGCCCGGAACCGAAATCGTCCAACGCCATCCGGCAGCCACGCGCCTTCACTGCATCGATGAAAGCACGCGCCTGGCTGAGGTTGCTGATCGCAGCGGTCTCGGTGATCTCGAAGCACAGCTTGGAGGCCAGCGCGCGGTTGCGCTCCAGCAGGTCGCAGACGAAGGCGAGGAAGCCGGGCTCGGCGATCGACTGCGCCGAAACGTTGACATTGCACAGGCCCAGCTGCCGCACGTGTGCCGGGCACACCTGCAGGTGCCGGAACAGCAGGCCAAGCACGTGCCGGTCCAGCGCCACGGCCATGCCATAGCGCTCCACCGCCGGCATGAACTGGCCCGGCAGGTGCAGGCTGCCATCGCTGCCACGCATGCGCACCAGTACCTCGTAGTGCAGGTAGGAGGGATCGCCGACGCGGGCGATGCGCTGCGCATACAACACCATGCGGTTTTCGGCCATGGCCAGGCTGACGCCCTGCAGCCGCTCGGCTTCCTGGCGCCGTTCCTCCAGCGCCATGCGGTTCTCGTTGAAGCAGTGCACGCGGTTGCGGCCGGCCTGCTTGGCCGCATAGCACGCGCTGTCGGCGGCGCTCATCAGCCAGTTCACATCCGGCGCATCGGCGCTGACCTCGACCACGCCGATGCTGCAGCTCAGCTGCGGGCTGCCTTCGCTGACCGGGAACGTCGCCTGCCCCAGGTTGCGGATTACCCGCTGCAGCACGCGCTTGGCCTCGTCCTGCCCGGCATGGGCCAGGAACACGGCGAACTCGTCCGCGCCCAGCCGGCCCACCCAGTCACCATCGCGCACCGCCGCCACCAGGTAGTCGGCGAAGCTGCGCAGCATCTGGTCGCCGGCGGCGTGACCGAAGCTGTCGTTGACCAGCTTGAAATGGTCCAGGTTGATGTAGCACAGCGCGTGCGTGCCACCTTCGCTGCGCACCTGCAGCAGCGCGCGTTCCAGCAGCCGTTCGATCTCGCGGCGATTGATCAGGCCGGTCAGCGGGTCGTGGCTGGCGTGGTGCTCGATCTCGCGCGCCAGTGCATGGTTCTGGCTGACGTCTTCGATGATGGCGAACACCGACAGGCCACCGCCGGTGCTGCGCACGCCGGTGCCGCTCCAGCGGCCCCAGACAAGGCTGCCATCGCGACGGCGGAAGCGCAGTTCGCTCGGGCGCAGCTGGCGGTCCCAATCGATGCGGCCCACCCCATCGATGACCAGCTCGCCGTCCATCAGCAGGTCGCCCAGCGACAGCTGCAGCAGCATGTCACGACGATGGTCGAGGATATCGGCCATCGCCTGGTTGGCCTCGATCACCTTGCCTTCGGCATCGAGCTTGAGCATGCCGACGTTGGCCTGGTAGAACGCCGCGCGGAAACGGCTCTCGTGTTCGGTCAGGTCCTTGCCGACGCGGCGCGCCAGGGCGACCGCCATCAGGCTGATCGCCAGCACCGACAGGCCCGCCACCATCAACGTGGCCAGCCTCACCAGCGTCGCCATCCGCAGCAGCGCCTGCGAGAACGCCTGGCTCTGCACCTTCATCCGCTGGTCCAGGTCACGCAGCTGCTGCAGGTAGTGGTCGCGTGCGGCAACGGGCACCAGGTTGCCGTCGTGCCGCAGCTGCAGTTCATCGATCAGTCGCTGCAGCGCCATCAGGTCGCCATCGGTCTGCCGCCACAACGCGCTCGCTTCGCGGAATGCACCGATGTCGCGCGCGTAGCGGAACGAGAACACCAGGCGTGGGATGTCGGCACGCGCATTGCCGCCCTGCAGGAAGCCCTGCCTGGCCTTCTCCTCGTCCGGTTCGGCCTGTTCCAGCGCCAGTCGCGCCTGCAGATCGCCCAACGGCACCTGCAGGGCCTGGCGTGCGTCGTCCAGGTCCTCGGCATCGCCACGCGCCAGGTAGCGACTGAGTGCGGCGGTGGCATCCTGCTGGCCACGCGACCAGTAGCCCTGGCCGGCGATCCAGGCAGTGGAGGCCGCCTGCAGTTCCTGGATCAGGGCGGACAGTGCGACCAGTCCGATCGCCATGCCGGTCAACAACGCAAATCGCAGTCCCAGCCCCCGGGTCATCGGCACCCGCCGGCTGTGTTGGTCCGTGCCACTCCTACCCATCCCGGATCCCCCTGAATGTGCTGCGGTGACAACCTCCTTAGGAACCGGCTCAGCCTAGGACCGGCAATGTGTGGGCCATGCGAAAAAGGGGACGGAGGGGATTAAGTCGTTCTTGGCACAGGCGCATGGCCAGCCAGATACGACTTAATCCCCTCCGTCCCCTTTTTCTGTCCGCCGGCCCGGGGGCTGGCGGTGGTGTGGACGGCTGCGGGTGCGGCTTAGAAGCTGCGCGGGCCGCGCGGCTTGAAGCCGTCACGACGCGGCGGGCGACTGTCGCGGTCACCGCCGCGGTCGCCACCATGGCCGCCCGGGCCGCCACGACGCGGGCCACCCGGACCGCCCGGGCCACGCTTGTCGAAGCGCGGCTTGAACGGGCGCGGGGCCGGGTTGGTGTCTTCACCCGGAGCCAGCGCACGCATCTGCAGCTGCTGGCCGGACACCCAGACCTTCTGCAGGTGCGACAGCACGTCCGGCGGCATCTGTGCCGGCAGGTCCAGCAGCGAGAAGTCGTCGTGGATGTCGATGCGGCCGATGAAGCGGCTTTCCAGGCCGGCTTCGTTGGCAATGGCGCCGACGATGTTGGCCGGCTTCACGCCATGCTGGTGACCGACCGAAATACGGTAGGTCTCCATGCCCTGCTCCGGTGCACCACGCGGCGGAACCTCACGGCGCGGACGCTGTTCAAAACCACCTTCGGCGTCGTCACGGCGCGGCCCACGCTCGAAGCGCGGACCCCGTTCGTTGCGGTCGAAGCGATCACCACGTTCCGGGCGGTCACCACGGTCGAAGCGCTCGCGCGGTGCGCGCTCTTCGCGCGGGGCACGCACCGGCGGCTGCAGCAGGAACGGGGTATCGCCCTGCAGCAGCTTGGCCAGCGCGGCAGCGATCTCGATGGCCGGCACGTTCTGCTCGTTCTCGAAGCGCTCCAGCAGCTGGCGGTAGAAGTCCAGGCCACCGGCGCCGAGGGTTTCGCTGATGCGCGAGGTGAACTTGTTGATGCGGGTGTCGTTGACCGCTTCCACGCTCGGCAGCTGCATCTCTTCGATCGGCTGGCGGGTGGCGCGCTCGATCTGGCGCAGCATGCCCTTCTCGCGCGGGGTGGCGAACAGGATCGCCTCGCCGCTGCGGCCGGCACGACCGGTACGGCCGATGCGGTGCACGTAGCTTTCGGTGTCGTACGGGATGTCGTAGTTCAGCACGTGGCTGATGCGCTCCACGTCCAGGCCGCGCGCGGCCACGTCGGTGGCGACCAGGATGTCCAGCTTGCCTTCCTTCAGCATGGCGATGGTCCGCTCACGCTGGGCCTGCTGCATGTCACCGTTGATGGCGGCAGCGGCCAGGCCACGCGCCTGCAGCTTGCTGGCCAGTTCTTCGGTGCCGGCCTTGGTCCGCGCGAAGATGATCATCGCGTCGAACGGCTCGACTTCCAGGATGCGGGTCAGCGCGTCCAGCTTGTGCATGCCGCTCACCCACCAGTAACGCTGGCGGATGTTGGCCGAAGTAGTGGTCTTGGCCGCGATGGTCACTTCCACCGGGTCCTGCAGGTAGGTCTGCGCGATGCGGCGGATCTGCGGCGGCATGGTGGCCGAGAACAGGGCCACCTGGCGCTGCTCCGGCAGCTTCTTCAGCACCGCTTCGACGTCGTCGATGAAGCCCATGCGCAGCATTTCATCGGCTTCGTCCAGCACCAGCGTCTTCAGCTCGGACAGGTCCAGGGTGCTGCGGTCCAGGTGATCGATCACGCGGCCGGGGGTACCGACCACGATATGCACGCCGCGGCGCAGGGCCGACAACTGCTGGCCGTAGGGCTGGCCGCCGTACACCGGCAGCACGCGGAAGCCGGGGATCTTCGACGAATAGGACTGGAACGCCTCGGCAACCTGGATGGCCAGCTCGCGGGTCGGCGCCAGGATCAGGGCCTGGGGCTTGATCTGCTGCAGGTCGATGTTGGACAGTACCGGCAGTGCAAAGGCAGCGGTCTTGCCGGTACCGGTCTGGGCCTGGCCCAGCACGTCGCGGCCTTCCAGCATCGCCGGGATGGTGGCGGCCTGGATCGGCGACGGGGTTTCGTAGCCGATGGCGGTGACGGCCTGCATCACGGGCTCGGACAGGCCGAGCTGCGCAAACTGCAGCGGCGCTTGGGAATCTTGGGACATGGGGAACTCCGAAGGCACTGCCGTCTTCCTGGCAGTGCGATAAAAAAGGTGATGGTCCGCGCTTTGGGCGCCCTTCTTATCGCGTGCCCTGGCGCTGCTCGGTCGGAGGAGATTTCACTCGCTCAGAGCGGAATGATACCGCATTGATGCTGAACGAGGCATACAGCTTTCCTCACAGATGCCGTCGGGCCCGTGCTGGCGCACAATACGCGCCCTCTTCCCGGCCCGGCCGCTGGCCTGCGCCCTCTTCCCAGGAACCCCGCTCCATGCAGATTCTCGAATTCGACCTCGACGGTGACTACGTCGAACTCAAGCAGCTGCTCAAGCTGGCCGATCTGGTCACCAGTGGCGGCGAGGCCAAGATGGTCATCAGCGAGGGCCAGGTACGGGTGGACGGGGAAGTGGAACTGCGCAAGGCCTGCAAGATCCGCGCAGGCCAGGTGGTCGAATTCGCCGACAGCCAGATCCGGGTGCTGGCTGCAGGCTGATCTGAAGCTGTTCAGGCCACGCGCTGGGTCAGGTGCGAGGCAATCAGCTGCCTGAACGGTGCCACGCCCTGCGCCAGGCGCAGGCCGGCCGCACGCAGCAGGCGCGCCGGGCGACGGTCGTCGGTGTACAGGCTGGCGATCGCATTGGTGGCCTCGTACAGCGGCCGCGACGCCAGCCGATGACCACGCTGGTAGCTGGCCAGCATGCCGGCGGCGGCAATGTCGGCACCACGGCGCTGCTGCGCGACGATGCCCTGCGCCAACCGCTGTGCGCTGGCCAGGCCCAGGTTGAAGCCATGCGCGGTGACCGGATGCATGCCCACCGCGGCATCGCCGATCAGCGCAGAACGCTCGCCGACGAAGCGATCCGCGTACACACCCATCAGCGGATATGCCTGCGGCGTGGCCACCGGCTGCATCCGGCCCAGGCGGTGTTCGAAGCAGGCACTGATGGCCTCACCGAAGGCCACCTCGTCCATCGCCAGCAACGCCTCGATCTGCCGCGGCGGCAGCGTGATCACCGCCGATGCCTGGCCCTCGTTGAGCGGCAGCAGCGCCATCGTGCGGCCGTAGCCGAACCACTCCCAGGCGGTGTGGTGATGGTCGCGCTCGACCTGCATGCGGCACACCAGCATCGACTTGCCGAAGTCGCGCATCTGCGCACCGATGCCGAGCATGCGGCGCGTGGCGGAGAAGCGGCTGTCAGCGGCCACCAGCAGCCGCGCATGCAGTTGGCTGCCGTCATCGAGTTTGACCACGTGGCCCTGCGCATCGGCCTGCACGCCCAGCACCTTGCGCCCATCGAACAGCTCCAGGCCGTCCTGGCCCTGCACGGCATCCCACGCGGCGCGACGGATCAGATGGTTGGGTACCAGCCAGCCCAGCGGCTGGCCGTCGACCTGGCTGCTGGCGAAGGTCAGCGCGAACGGCGAGCCGCCGTTCATCACCCTGGCATCGCGCAGATCAGCAATTTCAGCGTGCGGCAGGCGCTGCCACAGCCCCAGCTGCTCCATGCTCTGCCGCGAGGCATGGGTCAACGCGATCTCGCGGCCATCAAAGGCGGCCTCGGCCAGCGCCTGGCGCGGCTGCACTTCGACCAGCCCGACCTGCAGCCTGCTGCCGGCCAGCGCGCGCGCGAAGCACAGACCTGCCGGTCCGGCGCCGACCACCACCACGTCCATCCTGCGCATGCGCGCCTCCTGCCGTTGATCCAATCCGCGCCAGCATAGCGCCGCGCGCCTGAGCGGCCTTGATCTGGATCAGGCCGACTTACAGAAGTGCGAACACCAGCGCCAGGATCGATAGCAGCGACACCAGCCACACCAGGCTGCGCACGTAGGGCACGCCTGCGGCGTACAGGGGCAGATAGACCACACGCGCCCAGAAGTAGGCCTGCGCCGCCAGTGCAGTGGTGTCGTTGCCGCGACCGGCCACGACCACTGCGATGGCGGCGGCGGCGAAGAACGGAAACGTCTCCAGGAAATTGGCCTGCGCGCGCTGCAGGCGGCCGGCCAGCGGGCTGAGCGGCTTCGCATCGCCATCGCGTGCCGAAGCATTCCACTTCATCCCGCGCTCGCGGGTGACCACCGTGGAGGTGGCGAAGATGTACACGAAGCCCAGCAGTACCGACCAGGCCAGCATCGTCAGTTCAGTTGCCATCATTCACCTCCTCAGGGTGCCGACGCGCGCAGGCTGTAACCGGCCAGGCGCCACACCTGGTCCTCGTCGAAACGGAACGAGACCAGCTCGCGCACCGGCTGTGCGCTGTTGGCGAAACGGGTCGGGAAGCTGACGTTGATGTACAGCCCTTCCGGCACTGCTGCACCGGCGCTGTACTTGACCCGGGTGATGGTCGGCTGGCCACGCCCGGCCAGCGCACCCAGGCGCGTACGCTCGGCGGCCAACTGGCTGACGAAAGCGGCCTTCGGCACCGCACGGCGCGCGACGGCCGAAGCGCCATCCCACAATTCGCCGGCGCGGTTGGCGTCGACCAGTTGCGCTGCCTTCACTGCGGCGGCGCCCATTTCCGTGTCCTGTTTCTGCACCTGCGCCTGTTGAGCAGCGGTCAACGCAGGGGAACCGGCGGTAGCGGGCTTCGCAGCTGCCGGCGAGGCTGGTGCCGGGCGTGCCGGGGCCGGTGCAGGCGTGGCCGGCGCAGGGGCCTGCGCCAACACGGTCAGGGGCAGCAGGGACAGCAGCAGGAACGCGCGCTTCATGGACACCGCCGGTTTTCTGGAGAGAACCGCAGTCTACGCCAGCGCGGTGACTACGCCGTCAGCGTGCCGGAGCGTTGCCCTCCACCGCTGCCGCATCAGCTTGCGCGGCGGGCGCGGCGGTGTTCGCTGGCGGCTGCTCGGCCACCGGCGGCGGCTCCGACGGTGCCGGTGGCAGCGTCGCCACATCGATCTCCGACAGCGGGCTTTCGTCCGGGCATACCGCATCCGGGAAACCGAAGCGCTGCTTCAGGGCCTGGCCGCAGCTGTTGATCGATTCCATGTCGGCGCCGTCGCGCTTGCACTGCTGGTCGAAGGCGATCAGGAACGCGTCCTTGCGCTGCACGAAGTCATCGCCGCAGGCGCGCATCTGCTTGATCCGTTCCAGATCGTCCTGCACCGCGTTGGTGCCATCCAGGCCGTACTGGCGCAGCTCATCCGGCGTCAGCAGGCGCAGGCTGCGATTGGGCACGGTCATCATCAGATCGGCCACGCCCACCGCCACGCCATTGCGCTGCAGGTAATCCTTCACGTTGTCGTAGACTTCGTGCAGCTCGCGGTTGAGCTCGGCGCGCGAGGTGGCCTTGGAGCTGATCCGCATCATGCGGTGGATGCCGACCTTGCCCGACAGCAGGCGGTTGTCACCGGCAGCCAGCACGAACACGCAGGCACTGTGGCAGATGGAGCCTTCGCGCACCCAGATGGTCCAGCCCGATTCACCGATGCTGTCACCGGCCACGATCGCCGACTCCACCTGGCCACCACTGGAGTCCAGGTCGAGGATGCGCTTGTGGATCTTCAGTTCGTCAGCGACCACCGCCAACCGCCACATCATTTCGGCGAAGCCCGGATTGATCTTGCCGGCGTAACGCACGCGCATCAGCCCACGCTCGGCACACGGCGCCAGGGCCTGGGTGATCTGCTCGCGCTGCAGCCCTTCCAGTTCGGCACCGTCGCCGGCATCGCCCGCATATTCCGTGCTGCAACTGACCCACGCACGCCCATTTTCCAGCTGCGCCTGCGGCCACGGCCGACCCGCCTGGCTGCGCGGTGGTGCCGGTGCCGGTGGCGCGTCGGCGGCATTGATCGAAACCATGTTCTCGCCATCACTGGCCGGCGCCCGCGCTGCCTTGTCGGCAGCGGTCACGTTGCCCGGATTCTCCAGCTGACTGCAGCCCGCCAGGGCCAGGCACAACAGGGGCAACCAGCGGAATTTGGCGGACATCGGGCAACCGGGATTCATGGGACCAAGAGCCACAGTCTACCCGTCCAGGCCGCGCATTCAGCGCGTGGCACTGAACCCCTTCTGACCCTTGGGAAAGCGTGTCGACCAAGGTAGACACCTACCAACGGCCTCAGGAACCTGTCGAAGGCGTGGCGGGTCCGGTGGCAGGGGTGCGAGCGGCATGGATGCCGCGACCAAGTCCCCAGGGGTGAGGGCGCTTTGCTTGCGAAGCACTGCTTCGCAAGCGCCCGAACGCACAGCCGCCAGCGGCTGGGCCGGTCTGGGGGTTCACGGCGTCCCCTGCCACCGGACCCACCACGCCATCCCACAGGAATCCCGCTTCTGCTGTTGCTGTTGCCGGCCAGCGGCCGGCACTACCGCGGGTCCGGGCGCAGCCCGGCGTGACCCCCTTCAGCATCCATGTCCGAATGTGGCGAGTATCCCCGCCCGCACCCGCCTAGACTGCCGCCATGGACACCGCCCTCGCCCTCGACACCGCCGCCTGCGACCGCGCCCGCCTGGCCCGCGACGCACGTTTCGACGGCGTGTTCTTCACCGCCGTGCGCAGCACCGGCATCTATTGCCGCCCGGTCTGCCCCGCACCGCCCCCGAAGCCGCGCAACATCACCTACTACCCGACCGCCGCTGCTGCCGCCGCCGCCGGCTATCGCCCGTGTCTGCGCTGCCGCCCGGAGCTGGCACCACAGGCCCAGCAGGCACTGGCCGGGCAGACCGTACAGCGCGCCCTGGCCCTGATCCACGGCGGCTTCCTGCAGGAGCAGCCGGTGGCCGATCTTGCTACGAAGCTCGGCCTCAGCGCGCGCCAGCTGCAGCGCCTGTTCGTCGAACGCCTGGGTGCGACGCCCGGGCAGATCCACGCCACCCATCGCCTGCTGCTGGCCAAGCAACTGCTGACCGAGACCACGCTGGCGGTGACCGACGTCGCACTGGCCGCCGGATACAACAGCCTGCGCCGCTTCAATACCGCATTCCTGCAGGGCTGCGGCATGGCCCCCACCGCACTGCGCCGCCAGCATCAACCGCTGGCCGCCGACGATGGCGGCCTGGTGTTGCGCCTGGGCTACCGTCCGCCGCTGGACTTCCCGCGCATGCTGGCGTTCCTGCGCAAGCGCAGCCTGCCCGGCATCGAGCTGATTGGCGAGGACAGCTACCAGCGCGTGCTGGGCACGCCGGAGCGCCCCACCCTGCTGCGCGTCACTGCCGACCCGAAGCGCCCGGAGCTGCGCCTGCAGCTGGGTGCGGTGGATCCGCGCCTGATCCCGGACATCGTGCGCCGCGTGCGTCGCGTGTTTGATCTGGATGCCGACCTGCAGCAGGTGCACGCCGCATTGGGCGAGGAACCCTTGCTGGCGCGCGGTATCGCCGAACGCCCCGGGCTGCGCGTGCCCGGCGGCTGGGATGGCTTCGAAGTGGGCGTGCGCGCCGTGCTCGGCCAGCAGGTTACTGTTGCCGCCGCCACCACCTTCGCGCGGCGGCTGGTCGATGCCTATGGCGCGCACCTGCCGGGCATGTCGTCCGACTTTGATCGCCAGTTCCCGGCACCCGAGGTATTGGCCGAGGCGCCTCTGGAATCAATCGGCCTGCCGCGCAGCCGCGCCGCGACCGTGCGTGCACTGGCCACCGCCTGCGCCAGCGGCCAGCTCGACTTCGGGCCCGGCCAGGCGCTGGAAGAGTTTGTTGCCCGCTGCGTGGCACTGCCCGGCATCGGCCCATGGACCGCGCAGTACATCGCTTTGCGTGGCCTCGGCCAGCCCGATGCCTTCCCGGCCGGCGATCTTGTACTGCAGCAGGTCCTCGGCCACGCGCAGGGCCAGCGCCTGAGCGAACGCGCAACCGAAGCGCGCTCGCAACCGTGGCGTCCCTGGCGCGCCTACGCCGTGCTGCACCTGTGGCACCTGTCCGGCACATTCGTTGGAGAACCGACATGACACTGTTGTTCGATCGTTTCGACAGCCCGATCGGCGTGTTGACCATCGCCGGCGACGAGCGTGGCCTGTCACACGTGCTGTTCCCGGAGAACCGCCACCCCGCGCGCGGGCGTGATGACTGGCATTACGCACCGGATGCCTTGCCGGAAGCACGCGAGCAGCTGCTGCAGTTCCTGCACGGCGAGCGCAACAGCTTCGACCTTGTGCTGGCGCCGCGTGGTACGCCGTTCCAGCTGCGCGTGTGGCAGGCGCTGGCGCTGATTCCGTTCGGCCAGACCTGGAGCTACCTGCAACTGGCGCAACACCTGGGACAGCCCAGCGCGACCCGCGCGGTGGGCGCGGCCAACGGGCGCAACCCGTTGCCGATCATCCTGCCCTGCCACCGCGTGATCGGCAGCAACGGTGCACTGACCGGTTTCGGCGGTGGCCTGGAAACCAAGGCCGCGCTGCTGCGGCTGGAACAACGCCAGGCCCCGCTGTTCGCCTGAACATCGGGGTCAGATCCCTTTTCCCGTGGAAAAGGGATCTGACCCCGGGCGATCCTGGCGCGCCGTGTCTTGGGCCGGTAATTGCACCGGCTTATCATGCACGGATGACTTCCGTACGCCTGACCTGTTCGCTGGCGCTGCTGCTGCCATTGGCTGCCTGCACCACTGCGCCTGCCCCTACCGCCTCCGTTCCCACGTCCGTCGCATCGGCCGCACCGCCGAAGCTGCTGCTGATCTCCATCGACGGCCTGCGCGCCGATGCGCTGGACCGCGGGCTGACCCCGAACCTGCAGCGGATGATCGACGGCGGCGTGCGCGCCCGCTGGATGACACCGTCCTATCCTTCCCTGACGTTTCCCAACCACTACACCATCGTCACCGGCCTGCGCCCGGACCACCATGGCATCGTCAACAACAGCATGGACGATGAAGCGCTGGGCCGTTTCGAGCTGAGCAACCGCGAGGCCGTCACCACCAGTGCCTGGTGGGGCGGTGAACCGATCTGGGTCGGCGCCGAGAACGCCGGCGTGCGCACCGCCACGACGTCGTGGCCGGGCAGTGAATCGGAAATCCGTGGTGTGCGCCCCAGCCAGTGGCGCATCTACGACGGCAAGGAACCGCTGGAGCAGCGTGCCGGTATCGTGCTCGACTGGCTGGCACAGGCCGACGCCGATGCCCCGCGACTGACCACGCTGTACATGGAGCACGTGGACAAGGCCGGGCACAACTACGGCCCCGGGTCGAAGCAGTACGCCGACGCCATCGCACGCGCCGACCTGATCGTCGGCCAGGTGCTCGACGGCCTGCAGCAGCGCGGCCTGGTCGCCACCACCAATGTGATCGTGGTGTCCGACCACGGCATGGCCAGCGTCGCCGACGGCCACGTGATCGCCACCGAATCGATGGCCGACCCGTCCATCGCGCGCAATGTCAGCCAGGGCCAGTCGGTGGGTTTCGCGCCGGTCGCAGGCCGCGAAGCAGAGGCCGAACGCGCCCTGCTCGGCCGCCATGCGCACTACGAGTGCTGGAAGAAGGAGAACCTGCCGGCGCGCTGGCACTACGGCACGCATCCGCGGGTTCCGGCCATCGTCTGTGCGATGGATGAAGGATGGGATGCGCTGCACCGCGAGAAGATCGCCAAGCGCGCGAAGCAGGACCGTGGCTCGCACGGCTACGACAATGCCCTGCCGTCGATGCGTGCGGTGTTCGTGGCCAGCGGCCCGTCGTTCCGCCAGGGCCTGGTGATCGACGGCTTCGACAATGTCGACGTCTACCCGCTGCTGGCCCACCTGCTGCAGGTGCCGGCCGCGCCGAACGATGGCAATCCGGAAACGCTGAAGCAGACCCTGCGCTGAATTCCCTGTAGAGCGAGCCCATGCTCGGCTGCATTACGCCAGCCGAACATGGGCTCGGCCCTGCAGGAACGCGCATAAAAAAACGCGGCGCCAGGCGCCGCGTTTTCCTTGGACCGGTCGGTCGGCCTGATCAGGCCTTGGCGACGGCCTTCTTCGCCACGGCCTTCTTCGCCGGAGCCTTGGCCACGGTCTTCTTGGCAACCGGGGCGGCGGCGCCTACGGCGACCTTGCTCGCGGTGTGCGAACGGGCGTTGCCGTAGCTGGCGTTGTAGCGCTTGCCCTTGGCGGTCTTGCGGTCACCCTTACCCATGTCTTCAACTCCTCAAGTGTGAAATCTGGTTACCCCGTACTGACACGGGTTCGGCGGGGCCGCCTTGCTGGGCGCCCCCGCGCACGATCGGAAATCCTATCACGGCGTGCCTAGTGCGCGCAGCTTGCGTCGTGCACGTGGCCGTGGTTGAGGCGCAGGTTGACCAGGTGGGCAACGCCCACCAGCAGGCCGCCGATGGTCATCACCACCGCATGCGGCACCGCATTGTGGTGCAGCGGGTCGTACAGCACGCCGGCCCACAGCGCGACCAGGCCGGGGATCAGGAAGCCGAGCGCACGCAGCGCACCGTGGCGGCGATAGCCCCAGACCAGGCTGAACAGCCCGAGCAGGGTCACGAACACCACCAGCGCCTGTTCCACGCCATCGCTCAGCCAGAACGACAGGCCCAGCGACGGCGGCGCCGCCAGCAGCACGGGGATCACCGCGCAATGCACTGCGCACAGCATCGAACCAGTGGCACCGAAACGGTCGAGCAGGTGGCGCAGGCGTGAGGACAGGGACATGACTTCCAGCAGGGTCGGCGAATCGTTATGGAATAATATAACATCCCTCTCCGAACCGCACGGTTTCCCCTCCCCCTGTCCCCTCGACGGGATTCGTGCGCCCTGCGATTGATACATTGTAACAAAGGACCTGCCCATGCCCGCCCACACCCCTCGGCTCAAGCCGCATTCCCTGCCCCTGGCCCTCGCCGCCCTGTTGCCGTCCGTCGCCTTTGCAGCCGGCCAGGACACCTCCCACCGTGACCGCCACCTGACCGAACTCTCCTCGGTACAGGTCACCGCGTCGCCGCTGCAGGGCGATGCCGAATCCCTGGCGCGCCCGGTGGACGTGCTGGCCGGTGAGCGCCTGGACGAGCAGAAGGCCGGCACCCTGGGCGATACCGTGGCCAAGCTGCCCGGCGTACAGAGCACCTTCTTCGGCCCCGGCGTCGGCCGCCCGATCATCCGCGGCCAGGAAGGCCCGCGCGTTGCCGTGCTGTCCAATGGCATGGGCAACATGGACGCCTCCACGGTCAGCGCCGACCATGCCACCAGCATCGAGCCGTTCCTGGCCGACCAGATCGAAGTGCTGAAGGGTCCGGCCACGCTGCTGTTCGGCAGCGGCGCCATCGGTGGTGCGGTCAATGTGGTGGATGGCCGCATCGCGCGCGAGCTGCCGGAGCGTCCGCTCAGCGGCCGCGCCGAGCTGCGCGGCAACTCGGTGAACAATGAGCGCAGCGGCATGTTCCGCCTCGATGGTGTCAGCGGCAACGTCGTGCTGCACGTGGATGGCCTGGTGCGCAATGGCGACGACTACCGCATTCCCGGCTACGCGGTGATCGACAGCCTTGAAGACCACCATGACCACGATCACGACCATGATCACGACGCAGCCGAGGGCGAAGAACCGCGCCGCGGCCGCCTGGACAACAGTTCGATCCGCACCCGCGCCGGCGGCGTCGGCGCAACGTGGCTGGGCGACGGTGGTTACTTCGGTGTGTCGGCCAGCACCTATCGCACCAACTACGGCATTCCCAACGGCGCGCACGTGCATGCCGATGGTGATGACCATGGCCATGACCACGGTCACGACCACGGCGATGAAGAGGAAGGCGGCGACGAGCATGACGTGCGCATCGACATGGTGCAGAACCGCTTCGAGACCAAGGCCGGCATCTACAACCCGGTCTCGTTCCTGAAGAACATCAACGCACGCGTGGCTTACACCGACTACGAGCACGTGGAGCTGGAGGCCGGCACGCCGTCGACGCGCTTCACCAACCGTGGTATCGAAGCGCGCCTGGAAGCCGTGCAGCAGCAGATCGGCGGCTGGGACGGCGCGTTCGGCCTGCAGTTCGGCAACAGCGATTTCGGAGCCAAGGGCGAAGAGGCGTTCGTACCGGATACCGGCACCAGGAACATCGGCCTGTTCGTGCTGCAGGAAAAGCAGTTCGGCCCGTTCAAGCTGGAACTGGGTGGCCGCCACGACCAGGTCAAGCTGGACCCGACCGGTGACTACCGTCGCCGCACGTTCGGTGCCACCAACCTGTCTGCCGCCGGTATCTGGAAGCTCAACGATGCCGTTGACCTGCGCATCGGCGTGGACAGCTCAGAGCGTGCACCCACCAACGAAGAGCTGTACGCCGCCGGCGCGCACATCGCCACCCGCTCGCTGGAGATCGGCGACGCCAACCTGAAAACCGAGCGCGGCCAGCGCGTCGAACTGGGCATCCATACCCACAGCGATCGCCTGGACTTCTCCGCGTCGGTCTACCAGACCAAGTTCAAGGACTTCATCTACCTCGCCGACACCGGTGTTACCGAAGGCCTGCCGGTCCGCGCCTGGACCCAGCAGGACGCGGTGTTCCGCGGCGCCGAGGCCGAAGCGCTGGTGCACCTGTTCGAGGGTGGCGCCGGTGACTGGGATCTGCGCCTGTTCGGTGACTATGTGAAGGCCAAGCTGGATGGCAGCGGCAGCCGCAACCTCGACATCGCCGTGCCGCATGGCGACCACAACCACAACTACAGCGTGGAGCTGGCCAATACCGGCTACCTGCCGCGCATCGCCCCGGCCCGCGTCGGCGCCGACCTGCGCTGGTCGAAGGACGGCTGGCGCGCCGCGGTCGGTGCAGTGCGTTACAGCCGCCAGAAGGACGTCGCCCAGAACGAAGCACCAAGCGACGGCTACACGCTGGTCGACGCGCACCTGGCCTACCGCTGGGATCGCAACGCGGGCAACAGCTACGAGGTGTTCCTGGATGGCAGCAACCTGACCAACCGCGAAGTGCGCCCGCATACCTCGCTGCTGCGCGACTACTCGCCGCTGCCAGGCCGTGGAGTCGCATTCGGGATCCGCGCGTTCTTCTGATCGCGCACGGCGGGGTCGGATCCCTTTCCGAAGGAAAGGGCTCTGGCACCACCGCATTGAACGGGGGCCTTCGGGCCCCCGTTTTCATTCCGTCCCACGCCATCACGCATCCGTCACAAAGGTGTGCGTACGACAACAACCGGACAATCCCGTCACTCAAAGTCTCGCCAATCGGACACTTTTGTCCGAAAATAATTCCATGACCGCTCAACGTGCCGATGCAGCTGCCCGCCGTGCCCTCATCCTCGACGCCGCCGATCATGTCTTCGGCCAACATGGCGTCACCGCCCCGCTGGATCTGGTGGTCGAACGCGCCCAGGTGGGCCGCGCCACCCTGTACCGCAACTTCCCCGACCGCACCGCGCTGATCCAGGCGCTGCTGCAGCGCACGGTCGACCGCATCCGGCGCCAGGTCGAACAGCTCGGTGACCGCGATGACGCCCTGTTCGAGGTGTTCGAGGGCATGGCCCAGCGCATCATCGATTCGCCGGCACTGGCCGATTACTGGCGTGCGGTTGATTCGGACGTGCCGTCCATGCGCGCCGCGCGCGAGACCGTGCGCGACCTGCTGGAGGAACCGATCGCGCGCGCCAAGGCCGCCGGGCTGTGCCGTGACGACCTGGAAAAGACGGATATTTCACTGATCTCGGGCATGCTGGGTGCGGCCCTGCGCGGCAAGACCCGCGACGAGCGCGCCCAGTTGGCCGGGCGTGCCCTGCAGCTGCTGCGTGGGGGTCTCCAGGGAGCTGCCAGCGAGGCCCGTTGATGGTCCAGCCGTATCTGAAGCCGGTTCCGGATTGGGAGGAGCATGAGAAGCCGACCATGCCCGGCTCGGCGTCGATGCCCTGGCACCCGCCGTACCGGCGCGCGGCCTATGCGCTGGTATCGTTGCTGGTGGCGATCACCGGCGGCCTCGGCAATGCGCTGGTCACCGCCAACCTGCCGTTCCTGCAGGGCCAGCTGGCGCTCACTCCGACCCAGGGCAGCTGGCTGGTGGCCGCGTATGCGATGGTGAATGTCACCGCCAACCTGCTGGCCTTCAAGTTCCGCCAGCAGTACGGCATCCGCCTGTTCGCCGAGATCGGCCTGGGCCTGTATGCGGCGCTGGCGGTGCTGCACCTGTTCGTCGGCAGCTTCGAGACCACGATGCTGACCCGAGCCGCCAGCGGCTTCGCGGGTGCGGCCTGTTCCACACTGGGCACGCTGTACATGCTGCAGGCGCTGCCGCGGCGATTCACCGGCAACCTGCTGGTGGTCGGTGTCGGCCTGTCGCAGCTGGCGGTGCCGATCGCCTGGATCGTTTCACCAGGCCTGGTCGATACCGGCCAATGGCACCAGCTGTACTCCTTCGAAGCCGGCCTGGCGCTGTGCGCGTTCGCGGCAGTGGTGGTGCTGAAGCTGCCGCCGGGCATCCAGGTAAAGGCGTTCGAGCCATTGGACTTCCTCACTTTCGCCCTGCTCGCGCCGGCGGTCGCGCTGCTGGTGATCGTACTGGCGCAGGGCTACACGCGCTGGTGGCTCAACACCCCATGGCTGGGCTGGGCGCTGGTCGCCTCGATCGTGCTGTCCACCACCGCCTTCATCATCGAACACTACCGGCGCAATCCGCTGCTGCAGATCCGCTGGCTGTCGAAGCTGCCGGTGCTGCACTTCATCGTCGGCGCGTTCCTGATCCGCTTCCTGACCACCGAGCAGTCCTACGGCGTGGTCAACCTGATGCGCACGCTGGGCATGGGGCCTGACCAGATGCGGCCGTTGTTCGTAGTGATCCTGGCCGGGGTGATCGTCGGCATCGCCGGCGCCTCGCTCACCTTCGGACCGAAGCGGCTGATCGCGCAGCTGCTGATGGCGATCCTGCTGCTGGGCGCCGCCGCGTTCTTCGACCAGCACCGCACCAGCCTGGACCGGCCGCACGACTTCTACGCCAGCCAGTTCCTGGCCTCGGTCGGTGCCGGCATGTTCATGGGCCCGCTGATCATGCTCGGCATCTCCGCCGCGTTGAAACAGGGCGTCGACCACATGATCACCTTCCTGGTGACGCTGTCGATCACGCAGACCCTGGGTGGCCTGGCAGGTTCGGCGGTGCTGGGGACCTTCCAGCTGCATCGCGAGCAGCTGTATTCCAGCGCGCTGACCAGCCAGCTCGATCCGGCCGATCCGGTGGTCGCGCAACGGCTGCGCATCCAGCAGCAGCTGTACGCTGCGCAGATCACCGACCCGGTGCTGCGCAGTGCGCAGGGCAGCGCGCAGCTGGCGCAGACCACGCGCCGCGAAGCCAACGTGCGTGGCTTCAATGACGTGTTCACGCTGAGCGGCTGGCTGGCGATCGGCTTCCTGTGCTGGTTGCTGCTGCTGTCGCTGCGCACCGCCGTGCTCAAGCAATGGCGCAAGCGCCACCCCGCCCTTTCCACCGCGTCCACGCCGGCCGCGTCCCGTTGAGTCCTCCCATGCCTCCCGTCCCGCCCCGCCCCGACGACACCGACAACGTCACCCCACCGCCGCCGACCGACGCGGCGCCCGCGGCCACGCCGGTAGAACCTGCGGTCGCGCCGAAGTACCTCAAGCCCAGCGCCCGCAGCGTGGTGGTGATGGTGGTAGTGGCCTTGCTGGGCATTGCGCTGATCCTGCGCGCCTGGCACCTGTGGCCGTTCACCAGCAGCGTGATGGTGACCGACAACGCCTATGTACGCGGCCAGATCACGGTGATGGCGCCGCAGGTGAACGGCTATGTGACCGAAGTGCTGGTGAAGGATTTCCAGCATGTGAAGCAGGGCGAGCCGCTGCTTCGCATCGATGACCGCATCTATGCGCAGCGCGTGGCCCAGGCGCAGGCGACGCTGGACAGCGCGCGCGCGGCGCTGGCCAACTCGGACCAGTCACAGGCGCAGAACCGCGCACAGATTGCCTCCGCCCGCGCCACGCTGTCGGCCGGCCAGGCCGAACTGCAGCGTTCGCGCAATGAATTGAAACGCTACGAGGAACTGGCGGCGCAGCAGCTGGTGTCCATCAACGACCGCGACAAGTTCCGCACCACCCAGGCGTCGGCACAGGCCAGCGTGCAACAGTCGCAGGCGCAGATCCGCATCGCCGAGGAAACGCTGGTGTCGACCCAGGTCGCGCGCAAGAGCCTGGAAGCGCAGGTGGAAAGCGCGCAGGCGCAGCTGGAACTGGCCCGCATCGACCTGGCCAACACGGTGATCCACGCACCACGCGACGGCCAGATCAGCGAAGCCAGCGTACGCGTGGGCCAGTACGTCGCTGCCGGTTCGCAGCTGCTGTTCCTGGTACCTGACACGCTGTGGGTGGTGGCCAACTACAAGGAAGGCCAGACCTGGGGCATGGCGATCGGCCAACCGGCGACGTTCTCGGTGGACGCGTTCCAGGGCCAGGTGCTGCGGGGCCGCGTGCAGGAGATCGCCCCAGCCACCGGGTCGGAATTCAGCGTGCTGCGCCCGGACAATGCCAGCGGCAACTTCACCAAGGTGGTGCAGCGGCTGCCGGTGCGGATATCGATCAACAGGGATCAGAAGCTGGCAAAGCAGCTGCGGCCCGGCATGTCGGTGATCGTGCGGGTGGATACCCGGTCCAAGCCGATGGACTAGGACGCAGGCCCTGCCGCACCGGTATGAAACGGGGTCAGATCCCTTTGCCAGTGGCAAAGGGATCTGACCCCGTTTCCAAAATGCCGGCCAGCGGCCGGCCCTACCGTTGCGTTAGCCGGCGCAGCGCGCGCAGAGGCCATGCACTTCCAGCGTCTGTGCCTGCGGCTGGAAGCCCAGCTCCTTGGCGCGCTTCTCCAGCTGGGTGACGATCTCGCGGTCTTCCAGTTCCACCGCGCTGTGGCAGCTGTTGCAGATCAGGAACGGCACCGAATGCGCGGCACTGCTGGGATGGTGGCAGGCCACGAAGGCATTCACCGATTCCAGCTTGTGCACGAAGCCATTGGCCATCAGGAAGTCCAGCGCGCGGTACACGGTGGGCGGGGCATCGGCGCCCACGCCCTTGCCGTTGCGCACCCATTCCAGCAGCTCGTAGGCCTTGACCGGCTTGCCGGCCTCGGCGATCAGCTTCAGCACGTTGGCGCGGATCGGGGTCAGGCGCAGCCCGCGTTCGCGCGAGACACGCTCGACCACCGCCACGAAATCCGATGCGTCGTGGACGTGGTGGTGCGGGGCGGTACAGGCAGTGGCGGTCTTGGCGGGCATGCGTGTTCTCCGGTTCGGGCCTGGCAAGGATGCCTCAGGCCGTTGCTACCTTGGTGATGGCCACATCAATGCGTTTCAAGGCCTGCTCGCGGCCGGCCAGGTACACGGTATGGGAGATGTCAGGACTGACCTGGGTGCCGGTGATCGCCACGCGCAGCGGCTGGGCGACCTTGCCCATGCCGATTCCCAGCGCTGCGGCCGTGTCGTGCAGGGCGACGCCCACCGACTCGGCGGTCCACTCCGGCAACGCTGCCAGCAGCTCGCGGGCCTTGCCCAGCGCCACCTCGGCACCGGCCTTGAGGTGCTTGGCCACCGCCGCTTCGTCGTACCCGGTCAGCGGCTGGTACCAGACCACGGCCTTCTCGGCCATTTCCTTCAGGGTCTGCACGCGTTCACGCAGGGCGATCACCACATCCTCCGGGGCCGGGCCGGCGGCCACGTCCAGGCCCAGCTTCTGCAGCTGGTAGGCCAGGTGCGGCACGATGGCGGCCACGTCCTCGGTCTTCAGGAAGTGCTGGTTGACCCAACCCAGCTTGGCCATGTCCAGACGCGAGGCCTTGGAATTGCAGTCCTTCACGTCGAACAGGTCGATCAGCTCCTGGCGGCTGAACAGCTCCTGGTCACCGTGGGACCAGCCCAGGCGGGCCAGGTAGCTCAGCAGCGCATCGGGCAGGTAGCCGGCGTCCTTGTACTGCATCACGTCGGCCGCACCGGTGCGCTTGGACAGCTTGGCGCCCTGCTCGTCCAGGATCATCGGCATGTGGCCGAACTTCGGCACCGGCGCACCAATGCCCTCGTACAGGTTGATCTGGCGCGGGGTATTGTTGATGTGGTCGTCGCCGCGGATGACCTCGGTGATGCCCATGTCCCAGTCGTCCACCACCACCGCGAAGTTGTAGGTGGGGTAGCCGTCCGGGCGGAAGATGACCATGTCATCCAGCTCGCTGTTGGCGATCTCGATGCGGCCCTTGATCAGGTCGTCGAACACCACCGTACCTTCCAGCGGGTTCTTGAAGCGGATGACGCGGTTCGGGTCGTCCTTGTACGGCAGGCCCAGTTCGCGTGCAGCGCCGTTGTAACGCGGCTTTTCCTGCCTGGCCATGGCGGCCTCGCGCATCGCGTCCAGCTCTTCGCGGGTTTCGTAGGCGTAGTAGGCCTTGCCGTCGGCGATCAGCTGCTCTGCCACTTCCCGGTAGCGGGCGACGCGGTCGGTCTGATAGATCGGGCCTTCGTCGTAGTCCAGGCCCAGCCACTCCATCGCCTCCAGGATGGCGTCGATCGCGCCCTGGGTGCTGCGTTCACGGTCGGTGTCCTCGATGCGCAGCACGAACTCGCCGCCACGGTGGCGGGCCTCCAGCCAGCAGTACAGCGCGGTGCGGGCACCACCGATGTGCAGGTAGCCGGTGGGACTGGGGGCGAAGCGGGTGCGGCAGGTCATGGACGGCTCGAGGAACGGGAATCCCCCGATTTTACCAGCCCGCCGCCCCCGACGGAAAAAGGGGACGGAGGGGATTAAGTCGCGATTGCCCAGCCCGTGGGTACTGCAACCGGGAAACGGAGGGGAGATGCGACTTAATCCCCTCCGTCCCCTTTTACGGTTCCACCTTGCGCGGGAACGGCTGCTCGCGCATCGCGGCGTTGTAGGCGAACGAGGCGACGATGGCTGCGGCCTGCTTCAGGTCTTCCGGTTCGGCGTGGTCCCAGGTGTCCAGGTGGCTGTGGTGGACATTGGTGAAGTAGTCCAGCCGGTCCTGGATGAACTGGAAGCCCGGCAGGCCGATGCGGTCGAAGCTGATGTGGTCGGTGCTGCCGGTGTTGCGGGTCGCCACGGTGGTGGCGCCGACGTCATGGAACGGCGCCAGCCAGGCTTCGAAGATCGGCATCGCCGCCAGGTTTTCCTGGGCGTAGATGCCCCGGAAGCGGCCGGAGCCGTTGTCCATGTTGAAGTAGACTTGGAACTTGCTGTAATCGCGGGTCTTCTGCAGTGCACCGGTCGGCTCGCGCAGCGACGCCGGCAGCGCCTTCTGCGCCGGGTCGGTGGGCTCCGGGAACCGGCCGAAATGCTTGGCCACATAGGCCTGCGAGCCGATCAGGCCCTGCTCCTCGCCGCTCCACAGCGCCACGCGGATGGTGCGCTTGGGCCTGGCGCCGGTGGCTTTGAGGATGCGCATGGCCTCCATCATCACCGCCACGCCTGCGGCGTTGTCGGCCGCGCCGGTGCCGCTGTGCCAGGAATCCAGGTGCGCGCCGATCATCACCACTTCATCAGGCCTGCTGCTGCCGCGGATCTCGGCCAGCGTGTTGTAGCCGGGCTGGTCGGCGTCATCGGTGAAGCGCGCGGCCACATCCACGCGCAGGCGCACGGTCTGCCCGGCCTTCAGCGCGCGCACCAGCGGGTTGAAGTGCTCGCTGATCATCGCCAGCTCGGGGATGCCGACCGGCTCGCCGGCCTTGCGCGAACCACCACCGGCAACGCGGATGATGCCGTTGTCCCAGCTGCTGATGCTGATCGAGGCCAGCGCCCCTTCTTCGACGAAGAACGCATTGACCCTGGTCGCCAGCTGCTGGCGTTCCTGGTACTCCTTGACCCGCTTGGCACGTTCGGCGGTGGCGTCCTGGTCCTTCGGCAGGGTGAACGCCTGCAGGCCTTCCAGCGAGGTCGCGTCATGCCGATGGGAATCCGGCTCGGTGCCGCGCTTGTACTCGCGCGCCTCGCCCAGCAGCAGGATCTTGCCGCGCAGCTTGCCGCGGTACTTTTCGATGTCTTCGGGCTTCTTGATCTCGACCTGCACCAGCTCGCCTTCAACCGGCCCCTTGGTGCCCGGCGTCCAGGCCTTGGGCAGTGCATGCAGCGGCTGCAAACGGTCACCCAGCATTTCCACGCTGGCCGAGGTGAACTCCCAGCCACGGCCAAAGTCATCGAACGCTTCGTCGTGGACGTTGTCCAGCTTCCATTCGTTGAACTTGCCGCGGGTCCAGGCGTTGGCGCGGCCCATCGCCGGCGAGTTGGTCAGCCGCGGGCCGATGCGTTCGGTGAGATAGCTGAAGGTGTCCATCACCTGCGAACGGTGGAAGGCCTCCTGGCGGATGCGGCTGACCATGTCCAGGTCCACTGATTCGCGCTGCTGCGCCGCTGCATTGCCACCCATTGCCAGCGCTACGGCCAGCACGCCCCACTTCAACACATCGCACCCCTGCCTTCCGGCCTGCTCATCAACCCATCGAGTCTAGCCAGCAGCGGCGCCGCGATACCGTCCCATCGGTCATGGGCGGGAGCGTGCGAACCAAGGTTCGCACCCACAACAGTAGGTCCACGCCATGCGTGGATGAACAGCCCAATCACCCGCTCCATCCCAACCACAACTGTGCCCGCTCCGGCAGCAGCAGCAACCAGTGCCGCCGGTCGATGCTGCTGCAGCCATACACAGCCGCATGCGCGGGCCAGTCATCGGGCAGGCCACCAATGCCGATTTCCGCAAGTGCTTCCGCCCCGGCCTTCCATGGCCGGTAGCGCGGCACCTTCCCCGCCAGCGCACCGCGTCCCTGCCGCGCGCCCTGCAACCAGGCAAGGCCATTGCCCTGCAATCCCTCGCAGGTCACCGCGGCCAGCTGGAAGCGGACCAGGCCGGGGGCGATCCGTGCCCCCGGCAGGGCCGCCAGCACGCCATGTGCCTGCAGCAGTGCATCCACTTCCAGCAGGGCCGGAATGCCCTGCCGCGCCCGTTGCCGCAATCCCTGGCGCCAGCTCATGGCGTGCTCCTTACTTCAGGTCCGCGCCAAGCGCGTACCAGTCGACCCGGCGGGTCACCCACATCGCCAGCGCCAGGATCACGAACAGCAGCAGCGATCCCATCAGCAGTGCGTTGTTCTCCGACACCAGCAGGCCATACAGCGCGCCGTACAGCACGGTCAGCAGCGCAGCGAAGCCAAGGCCGCGCTTCCAGTGGCCCAGCACGTTGGCCAGGTACACCGCCTGCAGGCCGATGCAGGCCACGGCCGAGACCAGGTAGGCCTTCCAGAACGCGATGTGCTCGGACAGGCTGATCAGCAGCAGGAAGAAGATCGCCAGCGCCAGGCCGACCATCAGGTACTGCAGCGGATGGATGCGCAGCGACTTGATCAGTTCGAACAGGATGAAGCCGACGAAGGTCAGCACCACGAACAGCACGCCGTACTTCGAGGCACGGTCGGCCTGGGTGTAGGTATCGACCGGATCGACCAGCGACACCGTCACGGCCTGCGAATCGATCGAGCCCTCGCTGCGCAGCTGGCGCTGTGCATCGGAGGCCAGCGAGGACACCGCCCAGCGTGCATCGAAGCCCTGTGCATCGACACGGCGTTCGTTGGGCAGGAAGGCGCCGCTGAACGACGGATGCGGCCAGCTCGACCGCAGCGCGATCCGGGTGTCATCGCCCACCGGCACCACCGACAGCATGCGGCTGCCATCCAGGCGCAGCTCCAGTTCAACGGTGCTGGCGGCCAGCGCGCCGCCCTGATCCGCGGCGAAACCGCTCACCGGCGCATGCAGGCCACGTCCGATTTCGCTGGCCACGCCTACACCGGGCAGCAACCGCAGCTGCTTGCCGTCCACCCGCAGGTTCGGCGTGCCCACCAGGCCGCGCACATCGGAAACCCCCAGCGCCACATAGGGCTGGCCATAGGTGCGGCCGTTCTTCACCGGATAGTCGTCTTCGGCGAAAGTCGCCTTCAACTGGCCATTCCAGCTGTACACCGGCACCTTGAACAGGCCGACCTCGCGCTGGCTCGGCAGCATCTCGCCGCCCACCTCCAGCGACGCCGGCATCTGCAGCCAGTGGCCCTCGGTCACCTGGATCTCGGTCTTCTTGACGCCCAGCGGGTCAACCAGTTCAACCTGCTTGCGTTCCACCCACGGCACCACCCGTACCGGGCCCACCAGCTGCTGCGTGCCGGCACGGCTGTCGGCCACCCGGGCAAAGGCCTCGTCGCGGTACTGGCTGCGCTCGGTGATGACCCCGCGGATCATCATCAGCGGCACCAGCAGCAACAGGATCAGCCCGCCGACAATGGCGAACCTCAGCAGCATCTTCAGGGATTTCATGGTCCATCCTCGTTGGAGAGGGCTGCAGGATGGACCGCTGCGGTGAGCAGGGTTTGTGGCGAAGTTGAAGCGAGTGTGAAGTCAGCGGCGCGGACGCTGGCCCGGCACTGACAACGGCAGCCAAAGGCTGGCCACGGTGCCACCGCCGTCGCGCGCGTCGAGGCTGGCGCGACCATCGTGCAGGCGCGCGACCTCCTGCACGAACGGCAGGCCCAGGCCGGAACTGCGCCGGCCGCTGCCCGGGCGGGCAAGCGAATAGAAGCGTTCGAACACCCGTTCGCGCGCGTAGTCGGGAATGCCGGCACCGCGATCCGCCACCTGCAGGCGCACGCCCTGCCCGTCCACCTCGGCCTGCAGTGCGATGTCCGCGCCGGGCGGTGAGAAGGCAATGGCGTTGTCGATCAGGTTGTGCAACGCCTGCCGCAGCAGATAGGCATCGCCCTGCACGCGCAGGTCGGGCGCGCTGCCGATGCTGACCTGCACGCCGGCCGCCTGCGCACGCACCTGCGCCGCCGCTGCCGCATCGGCCAGCAACGTTGGCAGCGCGATCGGATCGCGGGTCTGCAGCCAGCCATGCTGTTCCACTTCGGCCAGCGCCAGCAGCTTGTCGATGGTCTCGGTCAGCCGCTCCTGCTGGTCGACGATGCTGCGCGCGAAATGCACGCGGTCGGCCTCGGGCAGCGGCTCCTGCAGCAGCTCGGCGGCACCGCGGATCGCCGCCAGCGGGCTCTTCATTTCATGCGTCAGTGACTGCACGTACTGTTCGACATAGGCCTTGCCCTCCAGCTTGCGGCGCATGGTTTCCAGCGCCTGGCCCAGGTCGCCGATCTCGTCGCGGCGGCGCCGTGGCGGTGGCACCGGTTCGCCGGCGCTGACCGCGCGTGCATAGCGGCTGAGCTGGCCGAGGCCGGTGGTGAGCCACATCGTCACCAGCACGCCGACCAGCGCCGACAGCCCGATCAACCAGGCGCCGCGCTCGATGATGGCGCGCTGGCTGGCGGCGATGAACGGATCGATGCTGCGGTTGGGCTGGGCCAGGCTGAGCACGCCGATCAGGGTGCGCCCATCGGCCGGGTCGTATACCGGCGCCGCCACGTGCATCACCGTATCGCCTTCTTCGCCTGGTATTTCCGGGCTGGAGCGGGCGCCGTACTCGCCACGCAGGGTGCGGTAGACATCGTTCCAGCGCGAATTGTCACGCCCGAGGTCGCGGCCCAGCGAGTCGTAGATGACGATGCCCCTGGCATCGGTGATGGTCACCCGGTAATCCAGCGATCGCTTGGGAAAACGCCAGACCATCGCCTTCAGGTCGCGCTGCCGCGCCTTGGCCAGGTTGCGGGTGAAGCTGCCGCTGCGGATGGTGCCGTCCTTGACGTCGGCGGCGGCCATCTCGGCCAGCACGTTGGCCGCATCGACCAGGGTCGATTCCATCGCCTGGCGCACACCGGGCTTCACCTCGTTGACGAATACGCGCATCACGAAGAACGCGGCGATGCCGGTGATCAGGAAGAAGCCGAGGAACAGCTTCAGTACCAGGCGCATCGGCTAGACCTCCAGCGCGTAGCCAAGGCCACGGTGGGTGCGGATCGGGTCGTCGCTGGCACCAGCCGCACGCAGCTTGGCGCGCAACGTCTTTACATGGGTGTCGACGGTGCGGTCGGCACTGTCGGCGCTGCTGTCCCAGCCCCGGTCCATCAGCTGCGCGCGGCTGAGGATGGCACCGGGCCGCTGCAGCAGCGCTTCCAGCAACGCGTACTCGTAGCGGGTCAGGTCCAGCGCGTGGCCGCGGAAGCGGATACGCCGGCCTTCGCGGTCGATGGCGAAGGCGCCATGTTCCTGCCAGCCCGCATCTGCGCCGGGGGCTGCCACGACCGCTGCCGCACGACGCAGGCGCGCACGCACCCGCGCCACCAGCTCACGCGGCGAGAACGGCTTGGTCATGTAATCGTCGGCGCCCAGTTCCAGGCCGAGCACGCGGTCCACTTCATCGTTGCGGGCGGTCAGGAAGATCACCGGCAGCTGCGCCGCCGGCCCGGGCTGCGCACGCAGCCGCCGGCAGACCTCGAAACCGCCCAGGTCCGGCAGGCCCACGTCCAGCACCACCACGTCGATATCGCCGGCCTGCAGCCGTTGCAGGGCCTCGCCGCCCAGCAGGCAGTGGCTGGCGGCATAGCCTTCGCTGCGCAGCGCATAGAGCACGGTTTCGGCGATGGCGGCTTCGTCCTCGACCACCAGGACATGGGCAACGGGAGCTGTCATGGCGCGCAGCATAGCCGCTGCGGCCGCCGCCCCGTACACTGCCGCCCATGAACTATCGCCACGCCTTCCACGCCGGCAACCACGCCGATGTGCTCAAGCACATCGTGCAGCTGGCCCTGATCGACAGCTTCAAGCGCAAGGACAGCCCGTTCTTCGTGCTCGACACCCACGGCGGTGCCGGCCGCTACCTGCTGGCCAGCGAAGAGAGCCGCAAGACCCTGGAGGCCGAATCCGGGATCATGCGGCTGATGGCCCAGCCCAGGCTGCCGGAGGTGGTCGAGCGCTACCTGAAGGCGGTGCAGGCCGACAACCCGGTGGGCGCGCTGACCAACTACCCGGGCTCGCCGCTGCTGAGCGCACAGGCGATGCGCGCGCAGGACCGCATGGCGGTCTGCGAGCTGCAGGAAGCCGAAACGGCCACGCTGAAGGCCCTGTTCGCCCATGACAGCCGCGTCGATGTGCGCGCTGGCGATGGCTATGCCCTGCTGCGCTCGCTGCTGCCGCCGAAGTTCAACGGCAGCAAGATCGGCCGTGGCCTGGTGCTGATCGACCCGCCGTACGAGGCCCAGGACGCCGAGTACCAGGCCGTTCTGGCCGCCCTGGCCGAGACCTTGGCGCGCTGGCCACAGGCGACCTGCGCGGTGTGGTTCCCGATCAAGCAGCGCCGCACCATCCTGCACTTCCTGCGCAAGGCCACCGCCCTGCCGGTGAAATCGGCGATGACGATCGAGTTCCTGGTGCGCCCGGACGACTCGCCGCTGCGCCTCAACGGCAGCGGCATGCTGCTGCTCAACCCGCCGTGGCAGTTCGACCGGGTGGTCGGCCCGGCCCTGCCGGCGCTGCGCCAGCACTTGGGCGAACCGGGGGCCAGCACCCGCCTGGATTGGCTCAAAGCCCCCGAATGACGGCCTTCACGAGGCTGTACCGCCGTGAGCCTTTCGTTCACGGAATGCAGCCCCGGTGATGCCACAATCGATGGACCACCAAGGAATCACCCGGTATGGCCACTCGCAACCGCATGCCGCCCTGGCATGAGATCTTCAAGGCTCCCAGCGGCCACGAGCTGCTGATCCGCCCCATCCGCCCGGAAGATGGCGCACCGCTGCAAGCGGCATTCAGCCTGTTCGGGCCGGAAGAAATCCGTGATCGTTTCCTGCAGGCGGTGACCGAGCTCTCGCCGGAAACCACCCAGCGCCTGACCCACCCGAATCCCAAGACCGAGATCACCCTGGTCGCAGCCGAATCCCTGCCCGCTGGCGAAGCGGTGGTCGGCGCGGTCGCCCGGGCCTCGATCATCCCCGGCACCCGTGAAGCCGAGTACGCGATCCTGATCAGCCGCTTCCTTATTGGCCAGGGCCTGGGCCGGCAGCTGATGCGCAAGCTGGTGAAGTGGGGCCGCGGCAAGTACCTGGACCGCCTGTACGGCGACGTCGCCGCCGAGAACGAGCCGATGAAACAGCTGGCCGCCTCGCTGGGCTTCAAGCCGGTCCCGCACCCGGCCGGTGCCGAAGGCCTGGTGCGGATGGTGCTGGAGCTGGACAACTGACAGATGCGCCGGGCCCCGCCCGGCGACGCCTGCCGGTAGTGCCGGCCGCTGGCCTGGACTGCGTTACCCCAACGGCACATGAGGCTGCCGGCAATCGGCCGGCACGACCCACCGGGCTTCGATCGGGCTTCTGCTAAAATCCGGGGTCCATGTCGCGTACCTCATACCCCGCCCCGCCGCTGCCGCGCGCCGGCCAGCTCCGCGCCTGGTGGCGCGCCCCCGCCTCGCCGACCGCCCTGGCCTGGTACCTTGCCCAGGCCGCGCGTGCGCACGACGCCCCGCTGCTGGTGATCGCCCGTGACAACCACGGTGCCAACCAGCTCGAAGCCGACCTGCACACCCTGCTCGGCGGCGATCCGGCCCTGCCGGTGGTCGCCTTCCCGGACTGGGAAACCCTGCCCTACGACCGCTTCAGTCCGCATCCGGACATCATTTCGCAGCGCCTGGCCGCCCTGCACCGCCTGCCCGCGCTGAAGCGTGGCCTGGTGATCGTGCCGGTGCAGACCCTGCTGCAGCAGCTGGCCCCGCGCAGCTACGTGATCGGTGGCAGCTTCGACCTGAAGGTCGGTCAGCGCCTGGACCTGGAAGCCGAGAAGCGCCGCCTGGAAAGCGCCGGCTACCGCAACGTGCCGCAGGTGATGGATCCGGGCGACTTCGCTGTGCGCGGCGGCCTGCTCGACGTGTACCCGATGGGTGCCGACGAGCCGCTGCGGGTGGAACTGCTGGACGAGGACATCGACTCGATCCGTGCCTTTGACCCGGAAAGCCAGCGTTCGCTGGACAAGGTCGAGGCGGTGCACATGCTGCCCGGCCGCGAAGTGCCGATGGATGAAGCCAGCATCGCCCGCGTGCTGGCCACGCTGCGCGAGCGGTTCGATGTCGATACCCGGCGCAGTTCGCTGTACCAGGACCTGAAGTCCGGACTGGCGCCGGCCGGCGTCGAGTACTACCTGCCGCTGTTCTTCGAACGCACCGCAACCCTGTTCGACTACCTGCCCAGCGGCAGCCTGCCGGTGGTCTGTGCCGGTGCGTATGAAGCGTCCGTCGCGTTCTGGGCGCAGACTGCGGACCGCTATGAGCAGCGCCGCCATGATGTGGAGCGCCCGCTGCTGCCGCCGTCGGCGTTGTACCTGTCGCCGGAGCTGCTGCGCGAGCGCCTGAACGAAGCCCCGCGCATCGAGGTGTGGGCGGCTGACCATGCGCGCATCGCCGACGCGCACGCGCTGGGCGACCAGCCGCTGCCACCGCTGCCGGTGGCCGCGCGCGAAGCCCCCGCTGGCGATGCGCTGAAATCCTTCCTCGGCCATTATCCGGGCCGGGTACTGATCGCCGCCGATTCACCCGGCCGCCGCGAGGCGCTGCTGGAAGTGCTGCAGGCCGCCGAGCTGAAGCCGCCGGTGGTGGCCGACCTGCCCAGCTTCCTCGCCGACGACGCGCGCTTCGCGATCGCGGTGGCACCGCTGGAGGATGGCTTCGCGCTGGACGATCCGCGCATCGCGGTGCTGACCGAGCGCCAGCTGTTCCCCGAGCGCGCCGGCAGCACCCGGCGCACGCGCCGTGCCGGCCGCGAGCCGGAAGCGATCATCCGCGACCTCGGTGAACTGACCGAGGGCGCGCCGATCGTGCACGAGGATCATGGCGTCGGCCGCTATCGTGGCCTGATCGCGATGGACGTCGGCGGCATGCCCGGCGAGTTCCTCGAAATCGAATATGCCAAGGGCGACCGCCTGTATGTGCCGGTCGCCCAGCTGCACCTGATCAGCCGCTATTCCGGTGCGTCGGCGGAAACCGCGCCGCTGCATTCGCTCGGTGGCGAGCAGTGGAGCAAGGCCAAGCGCAAGGCCGCCGAGAAAGTACGCGACGTCGCCGCCGAACTGCTGGAGATCCAGGCCCGCCGCCAGGCGCGTGCCGGCCTGGCACTGCAGGTCGACCGCGCGATGTACGAGCCGTTCGCGGCCGGTTTCCCGTTCGAGGAGACCCCGGACCAGCTGGCCGCGATCGACGCCACCCTGCGCGACCTGGCCAGCAGCCAGCCGATGGACCGCGTGGTCTGCGGCGACGTCGGCTTCGGCAAGACCGAGGTGGCGGTGCGTGCGGCCTTTGCGGCCGCCAGTGCCGGCAAGCAGGTGGCTGTGCTGGTGCCGACCACGCTGCTGGCCGAACAGCATTACCGCAACTTCCGCGACCGCTTCGCCGATTACCCGCTGAAGGTCGAGGTGCTGTCGCGCTTCAAGACCACCAAGGAAATCAAGGCCGAGCTGGAAAAGGTCGCCGCCGGCACCATCGACGTGATCGTCGGTACCCATCGCCTGCTGCAGCCGGACGTGAAGTTCAAGGACCTGGGCATGGTCATCGTCGACGAGGAGCAGCGTTTCGGCGTACGCCAGAAGGAAGCGCTGAAGGCGCTGCGCGCCAACGTGCACCTGCTGACCCTGACCGCCACACCGATTCCGCGCACGCTCAACATGGCCATGGCCGGCCTGCGCGACCTGTCGATCATCGCCACGCCGCCGCCGAACCGGCTGGCGGTGCAGACCTTCATCACCCAGTGGGACAACGCGCTGCTGCGCGAAGCCTTCCAGCGCGAGCTGGCGCGTGGTGGCCAGCTGTATTTCCTGCACAACGACGTGGAAAGCATCGGCCGCATGCAGCGCGAGCTGTCCGAGCTGGTGCCGGAGGCGCGCATCGGCATCGCCCATGGGCAGATGCCCGAGCGCGAGCTGGAAAAGGTGATGCTGGATTTCCAGAAGCAGCGCTTCAACGTGCTGCTGTCGACCACGATCATCGAGTCGGGCATCGACATCCCCAACGCCAATACCATCATCATCAACCGTGCCGACCGTTTCGGCCTGGCCCAGCTGCACCAGCTGCGTGGCCGCGTCGGACGTTCGCACCACCGCGCCTACGCGTACCTGATCACGCCCGACCGCCGCGCGATCACCCCCGACGCTGAGAAGCGCCTGGAAGCGATCGCCTCGATGGACGAGCTGGGCGCCGGCTTCACCCTGGCCACGCACGATCTGGAAATCCGCGGTGCCGGCGAACTGCTCGGCGAGGACCAGAGCGGGCAGATGGCCGAGGTCGGCTTCAGCCTGTACACCGAGCTGCTGGAGCGCGCGGTGCGCAGCATCAGGCAGGGCAAGCTGCCCGACCTTGATGCCGGCGAGGAAGTGCGTGGTGCCGAGGTCGAACTGCATGTGCCGGCACTGATCCCGGAAGACTACCTGCCGGACGTGCATACCCGCCTGACCCTGTACAAGCGTATTTCCAGCGCGCGCGACAGCGATGCGCTGCGCGAACTGCAGGTGGAGATGATCGATCGCTTCGGCCTGCTGCCGGATGCGGCCAAGCACCTGTTCGCCATCGCCGAGCTGAAGCTGAAGGCCAACACGCTGGGCATCCGCAAGCTGGACCTGGGCGAAAATGGTGGCCGCATCGTGTTCGAATCCAAGCCGAACATCGACCCGATGGCGGTGATCCAGCTGATCCAGAAGCAACCGAACCTGTACGCCATGGAAGGGCCCGACAAGCTGCGCATCAAGCACCCGCTGCCGTTGCCGGAAGACCGCTTCAACGCGGCCCGCGCCCTTCTGACCACCCTCGCCCCGGGTTGATCGCCCCCCGAACACCCCGCACCGGTCCCCACCCGGTGCGGGCGGATGACCATGTTTCCTGACGCCGTACCCGCCCCCGACCTGCTGCACGCGCAGGCCTGCCTGATCGATGCCCTCTCGATGTCGCTGCAGATGCGCGACGCCTACACCCGCCATCACTGCGACCGCGTCGGCCTGTTCGCGCAGCGGCTGGCCGCGCACTGCGATCTCGACGACCAGGCCTGTGCGCAGGTCGGCCTGGCCGCGCGCTTCCACGACATCGGCAAGATCGGCATTCCCGACGACGTACTGCTGGCACCGCGCCGGCATACCGATGAGGAGCGCGCGATCATGCGCGAGCATCCGGTGCGCGGCGAGCACATCTTCCTGGCCACCGGCCGCAGCGACGCCGCGCCCGTGGCGCGGCTGATCCGCGCCCATCACGAAGCCTTCGATGGCAGCGGCTATCCCGATGGGCTGCGCGGCGAATCCATCCCGCTGGGCGCGCGCATCGTCACCATCGCCGATGCCTACGATGCGATGACCAGCGTGCGCCCGTACCGCGACGCGATGGAGCACGAAACCGCGTTGCGGATCATCGATTCGCAGTCTGGAGGGCTGGTGGATCCCTACGTGCTGCAGCGCTTCCATCGCATGCTGGCGCGGGAGCCGGAGCTGGCCTGAGATCTTCCGGAAGGTGAAACGACCCGTCGGTAGAGTCGACTGTCAGTCGACTGCTCTTCGTCCAGATCGCGAAAATCCCGCGCTGCGCGCGATAGTCGACTGACAGTCGACTCTACCAGTCGGCGCTGCGCTACCGGCCTGGAAGACAAAAGGCCCGGCATTCGCCGGGCCTTTCGCATCACGCAGTCACGGTGATCGATTACCAGATCACCACGCGCTTGTCGTCGGCACGCACCATCGCGTCGCCGGCCTTGCACTGGAATGCAGCGGCATAGGACGGCATGTTCGACGGTGCGCCGTTGGCACGGAAGTTGGCCGGGGCGTGCGGATCGGTGTTCAGGCGGACGCGCAGCTCACCATCGGTGAAGTTGCGGCGCCACACGGTGGCCCAGTTCATGAAGAAGCGCTGGTCCTGGCTGTGGCCATCCACTTCGACATTCGCCTTCGGGTCTTCCTTCAGCGCCATCTGCAACGCGTCGTAGGCCACGGTCAGGCCGCCGAGGTCGCCGATGTTCTCGCCCAGGGTCAGCTTGCCCTTCACGAACACGCCCGGCACCGATTCATAGCCGTCGAACTGCGCGACCAGCTGGTCGGTACGCGCGGTGAAGGCCTTGCGGTCGGCGTCGGTCCACCAGTTGTCGAAGTTGCCGTTGGCGGCGAACTGGCTGCCCGAGTCGTCGTAGCCGTGCATCATCTCGTGGCCGATGACCGCACCGATGCCGCCGTAGTTCAGCGCCGGATCGGCCTTGGCGTCGAAGAACGGTGCTTGCAGGATCGCCGCCGGGAACACGATCTCGTTCTTGGTGGCGTTGTAGTACGCGTTGACGGTCTGCGGGGTCATGCCCCACTCGGTCTTGTCCACCGGCTTGCCGATCTTGTCCAGCATGTAGCGGTAGTTGAACGCACGCGCCGCCTGCATGTTGCCCAGGTAGCTGTCGCCGTTGGTCTGCAGGCCCTCCCAGTCACGCCACTTGTCGGGGTAACCGATCTTGGGGGTGAAGCTGGCCCACTTCTCCAGGGCCTTCTTCCTGGTTTCTTCGCCCATCCACGGCAGCTGCTCCAGGCGCGCCTTCAGCGCCTGCGACAGGTTTTCCACCAGGTGCTGCATGGCGACCTTCGACTCGGCCGGGAACACGGCGTCGACGTACAGCTGGCCCAGGGCTTCGCCCATGCCACCGTTGACCGACTCCAGCACGCGCTTCCAGCGCGGCTGCATTTCCTTCTGGCCACGCAGGGTGGTGCCATAGAAATCGAAGTTGGCCTTCTCGAACTGGCTGCTCAGGTACGGCGAGGCGTCGTCGATGGTGTGGAAGCGCAGGTAGGCCTGCCAGGTGCTGGCCGGCACATCGGCCAGCATCTTGTCCATTTCAGCGAAGAAGCCCGGCTGGGCCAGCGAGAACTTCTGCGCGGCCGGCACCTTGAGGGTCTCGAACAGCGCGGTCCAGCTGAAGTTCGGGGTCAGCTTGTCGGCCTCAGCCGCGCTGAGCGGGTTGTAGCGCTTGGCCGGGTCACGCATTTCGATGCGCGACATCGAGGCCTTGGCCAGGCGGGTTTCGAAGGCCATCACGGCCTTGGCCTGCTCGGCGGCCTGCGCCGCGTCCACGCCGGACAGGGTCAGCACCTGTGCGATGTAGGCCACGTAGGCGTCGCGGATCTTGGCCTGCGCATCGTCGAAGTAGTAGCCCTTCTCCGGCAGGCCCAGGCCACCCTGGCCGACGTAGGCGATGACGTTGGCCGAATCCTTGTAGTCGGCATTGGCGAACAGCGAGAACAGCACGCCCTTGCCCTCGGCCTGGCTGTCGCGCAGGTACCGGGTGATGGCGGCGGTGTCGTTCAGCGCGGTGATCTTGTCCAGCTGCGGCTGCAGCGGCGCCAGGCCGGCAGCTTCGATCTTCGCTTCATCGTTGCCGGTCTTCCAGATGTCACCGATCTTCGCTTCCACCGAGCCCGCCTTGGCCTGGCTGGCGGCGGCCTGCTGCACCAGCGCGTGCTGCACTTCCAGCGAGCGCTCGCGCAGGATCTCGAAGCTGCCCCAGGTGGTCTGGTCGCCCGGCACCGGGTTGGCCTTCAGCCACTTGCTGTTGACGAAACCATTGAGGTCGGTACAGGCCGGAATGGCCGGATCGAGGTCGGCGCTGTTGAGCGAGACCAGCGGCGTCTTGATCTGCGACAGGTCGAAGGCCGGCTTGGCGTCGGCACTGGCCGCCGGGGCGGTTTCGTTCTTGCCACAGGCCGCCAGTGAGGCAGCGATGGCGATGGTCAGGCCCAGCGGGACCAGGTTGCGGACGTTCATGAGGCTCTCCTGCGGGTAATTTCACAGGGTAGCCGCGGGAGCGACGCTGGGGACCGGCCAAAGGTCACGAGCGCATGGCGCGGCTCGTCTGCATGCCGCTATGCTCTGGCTTCCGCGATCACTGGACTTCATGACCATGGACGAAGCTGCGCTGCTGCAGGCCATCGACGCTTGTGAGTGTCTGTTCCTGGCGGGCATCGGCGAGCCGGAAGCGAATCGTCTGCGCCTGGTCGTCGAGGAAGGCCTGGTGGTCGGAAAGCCCTCCCGTGTGGAGCTCGCTCATGGACGTTCAATCGATGATGCGCGTGCGATAGAGGTGATGCCCCACTCGCAGCGTTTTGAGCTGATCTGGGACCACTACATCAGCTACGCCGTGCACAACGAGTCCTACCAGAGCTGGGACGACGCCGAAGCCTGGAGCGGCAACCTGTTCCGCCGCTACAGCCGTTCGAAGTTCCTCGATTATCTGGACCATGCCACCTTTGCCGATGTCAGTTACCCGGGCCCATTCACGCACTATCAGGTGATATGCCAGGAACACGTCATCGACATTGCCGCGTTGCAACCGCCGAAGGTGCGCCGCATGGATCCCTCGTAGCTGGCTGATGCAGCCCCCATGGGTTGGCTCTACCGGGTTGCGACAGCGCCGGCCGAGCGTAGGCTCGGCTCGACAAAAGCGAAGGCCGGCTTGCGCCGGCCTTGTGCTTCTTACTTCGCCTTGCCCTGGTTGGCCACGGCTTCGGCGGCCTTGCGCGCTGCTTCCGGGTCGCCCAGGTAGCGGAACGACTGCACGGTCAGGTCGTCGTTCAGTTCGAACAGCAGCGGGATGCCGGTCGGGATGTTCAGCTCGAGGATCTCCTCGCGCGAGACATTGTTGAGGTACTTGTACAGCGCGCGCAGCGAGTTGCCGTGGGCGGTGACCAGCACGGTCTTGCCGTCCTTCAGCTGCGGCGCGATGGCGTCGTGCCAGTACGGCAGCACGCGGTCCAGGGTGGTGGCCAGCGATTCGGTGCCCGGCAGCGCGTTGCGGTCCAGACCGGCGTAGCGGCGGTCATGGATCGGGTGGCCCGGATCTTCCAGGTCCATCGGCGGCGGCGGGATGTCGTACGAACGGCGCCAGACCTTGACCTGCTCTTCGCCGTGCTTGGCCGCGGTCTCGGCCTTGTCCAGCCCCTGCAGGCCGCCGTAGTGCCGCTCGTTGAGGCGCCAGGACTTGTTCACCGGCAGCCAGTCCTGCTCCAGCTCGGCCAGCGCACCCTGCAGGGTGTGGATGGCACGCTTGAGCACGGAGGTGTGGGCGACGTCGAACTGCAGGCCTTCCTCGCGCATCAGGCGACCGGCGGCGGCCGCTTCCCGGCGCCCCTGCTCGGTCAGGTCGACATCGACCCAGCCGGTGAAGCGGTTGTCCAGGTTCCACTGGCTCTGGCCATGGCGCAACAGTACGAGTTTACGGGTCACTGCAGGGTCTCCAACGCGAGGAAAGGCAGGCCGCCATTGTAGCCCGGCCGCCGCTCACCGGGCCGTGGCGCCGCCCGTGCGATGCTGTGACCGATGAATACGGTGATCGATCCCGGATGTTGGGAAGGCAGCGTCTCCGCGGCACGCGCGCAGCAGCTCCAGCTGGCCGGCCGCGTGGAGCGCCAGGACCGCCTGCCACGCGACGTCCGTTGGCTGGCCGGGCTGGATGTTGGCTTTGAAGACGACGGCGCCATCACCCGCGCCGCGGCGGTACTGCTGGACGTGGAGACGCTGAAGCCCGTGGCGCAGGAGATCGCGCGCATCCCCACGGTGATGCCCTACATCCCCGGCCTGCTCAGCTTCCGCGAGCTGCCGGCACTGCTGGCCGCGCTGGCGCTGCTGCCGCGCACGCCGGACCTGGTGTTCGTCGATGGCCATGGCATCAGCCATCCGCGCCGGCTGGGCGTGGCCGCGCATCTGGGCGTGGTCACCGACCTGCCCAGCATCGGCGTGGCCAAGTCAAAGCTGGTGGGCCGGTTCGTCGAACCGGGCGCCGAGGCCGGTGCACATGCGCCGCTGCAGGATGGCGACGAACAACTGGGCTGGGTGCTGCGCAGCAAGGTGCGCTGCAAGCCGCTGTTCGTGGCCGGCGGCCATCGGGTCAGTGCCGATACCGCGCTGGACTGGGTGCAGCGCACGCTGCGCGGTTACCGGCTGCCGGAACCGACCCGGCTGGCGGATCGGCTGGCCTCGCGACGGGACGAATGACCGCACCGGGCATTCCCCGGTGCGGCTTTCATTTTCATTCAATGATGCACGTGGCCGCGATGGCCCTGCGCGTCCTCACCGTGGTCGTGGCCTTCATGGCCCTGCTGCGCGCCGCCCTTTGCCGACGCCGGTCCAGCGCAGGCTTCACCACAGTGGTCCGCTTCGATCTGCAGCGTCACGTGTTCGATGCCGAAGTCATCGTGCAGGCGCCCGCCCAGCTCACGGCGCAGCGCATCGGCGTCGGTGCCGTCGCGCATCACGATGTGCGCGGTCAGCGCCGGCGTGCTGGAGGCCAGCGCCCACACATGCAGGTCATGCACGTCCAGCACCGCAGCATGACCGGACAGGCTGTCGCGCACCTTGGCCACGTCCACGCCCTTGGGCACGCCTTCCAGCAGCACGTTGATCGCCTCGCGCATCAGCACGTAGGTGCGCGGCAGTACCCACAGGCCGATCAGCACCGCCAGGATCGGGTCGATCGGCTTCCAGCCGGTCCACTTGATCAACAACGCACCGGCGATCACCGCCACCGAGCCAAGCATGTCCGCCCACACTTCCAGGTAGGCGCCCTTCACGTTCAGGCTCTCGCCGCTGCCGGCCTGCAGCAGGCGCATCGAGATCAGGTTGATGACCAGGCCTGCGGCGGCGATCACCAGCATGCCCGAAGATGCGATCTCCTGCGGTTCGCGGAAGCGACCGATCGCCTCCCACAGGATGTAGGCGGCGACCACGAACAGCATGGCGCCGTTGATCATCGCGCCCAGCGCTTCCAGGCGTGCATAGCCGTAGGTGCGGCGCGCGTCCGGCGGGCGCCGACTCAACCGCACCGCGACCAGCGCGATCATCAGTGCCAGTGCATCGGTGGCCATGTGTGCCGCGTCGGACAGCAGCGCCAGGCTGTTGGTCCAGAACGCGCCCACCACCTCGATGACGAGGAAGGTGGAGGTCAGGCCGAGGGCCCACCACAAGGGTTTCTCGTGGCGGATCTGGGATGGCAGGTGATCGTGGTCGTGGCCCATGGCAACAGCTCCTTTGCGATGCGGTGCAGGCTACGCCGTGCTGGCGGGGGAGACTATTACGGTGTTTATAACATTGCAGCCCAGGCGATCCCTCACCGTGCATGGCCCGGCGCTACCGGAGCGTGGCCGGCAGCGCCAGGCCTGGCCTGGCGACCGCAGCGGACCGGCGTCCGCGTGCGGTCAGAACCCGAAGCGCAGGCTGGCCCAGTACGCGCGGCCCGGTTCGTTGTAGGTCGCCGCACCGGCATCGCTGCTGTTGGCCTCGCGGAACAGGCGCTTGTCGGCCAGGTTGTTCACGCCGAAGCCGAAGCTGACGGTCCCGGTCACCCTGTAGCGCGCGCTCACGCCCCAGATGTTGTAGGCACCGCGGTCCTGCAGCGCGATCGAGGGATCGCAGCTGCCGGTGCAGCGCGGATCATTGTTGATGTTGGCGGTGGCCGGCTTCTGCTTGCCGTAGAACGTGCCGGTCAGCAGCACCGACAGCTTGTCGGTGGCCTGCCAGTCCAGCATCGTGTTGACGGTGTACTTCGGGATCACCGACAGCGGCTGGCCGGTGCTCTTGTTCTCGTTTTCCACCATGTAGGTGAAGTTGTTGCTCCATTTCAGGCGGTTGCCCTGCTCGCCCAGCAGCGGGATCACCAGGTTGCCTTCAAGCCCCTGCACGATCGCCTTGGGCGCGTTCTCCCAGCGGAAGATGCGGCCCTTGGTGTCGGCGGTCAGGCCAATCTGGGTGTAGCCGGCCTGGATCTTGTCCTTGTAGTCGTTGTGGAAGTAGGTCAACGAGGCCTGCCAGCCGCTCTGCGGTGCCCACTCGATGCCCAGTTCCTTGTTCAGGCTGGTTTCCGCCTTCAGGTCCGCGTTGCCGCGCATGTAGCAACCGGCACCCAGGCTCGGCAGTGCATTCGGGCAGCCGTTGCCACGGGTGTAGTACAGATAGTCCGGATTGGACTGGTACAGGTTCGGCGCCTTGAACGCGCGGGCGATGCCGCCCTTCACCACCCAGTCGCTGTTGATGCGGAACTGCGCATTGAGGCTGGGGCTGGTGTTGTTGCCGAACTGGCTGTGGTGGTCGAAGCGCAGGCCCGGGGTGACGATCCAGCGCTCACCCAGGTAGATGTTGTCTTCGACGAACACTGCGGTGGTCTGCGCGTCGGCCTTGCCCCGCGCGCGATCGGCCGACAGCCCCGGGATACCGCCGCCGCTGCTGCTGGACTGGCTCATCGAGTACGGGTCGGTCAGGCGGCTGTCCAGGTATTCAAAGCCCAGCGTCCAGATGTTCTCGGCGCTGCCCAGCGAGGTCGGGAAGCTCACTTCGCCATCCAGCTGGTAGTTGCGCAGGCGCGAGGTCGACCAGTCGGTGCCGTTGAAGCTGCCTTCCGGGCCACCGGCCAGGCCTTCATTGATGCGCGAGTTGTTGACCGCTTCCACCGCGGCGGTCACCCGCGAGGTCACGTCGCCCCAGCGGCCGCGATGGGTGATCGCGCCGGTGTTGCGGTACATGCGGTTGGTTTCCGCTTCGCCTTCGGCCAGCGCCGCCAGGTCAACGCCGGTCGAGGTACCGGTAGTGCTGACCGCGCGGTCACCGGCGTAGATGTTGCCCTGGCGGCTGGTGCCGGCTTCGAACTCCACCACCTGGTCGGCGGTGATGTCCCAGCGCAGCAACGCGTTGACGTCGCGGTTCTTGACACCCTCGCGGCCAGCCGGCGGCACCGCGTTCGGGTTGGTGGCGTACTGGCGGTTGAGGTCCAGCGAGTCGGCGTCGGTCTTGTTGAGGTTGCCGTACAGGCGGAACGACAGGGTGTCGGTCATCGGCCCGCTCAGCTGCAGGCCGACGCGCTCGCTGCCGCCTTCGGCGCTGTGCTCGGGCACCAGGCCATACAGGTCGACCGCTCCGGTCAGGTCGCCGGTCGGGCGCTTGGTGATGATGTTGACCACGCCGCCGGACGCACCGGAGCCATAGCGTGCCGCCGCAGGGCCGCGCAGCACTTCGATGCGCTCGATCATTTCCGCCGGCACCCAGTTGGTATCACCGCGGGTATTGCGCTCACCGCTACGGCCCATGCGCACGGCGTCACGCGCACCGATGCGCTTGCCGTCGACCAGGATCAGGGTGTTTTCCGGCCCCATGCCACGCAGGTCGATCTGGCGGTTGTTGCCGTACTGGCCCGAGGCGCTGTTGCCGGTGAGGTTGACGCCCGGCATGGTGCGCAGCAGTTCGGCGATGTCGTTGGCCGGCGGGCGCTTGGCGATGTCCTCGGCGGTGATGGTCGAGGTACCCAGTGCCTGGCGGGCAATCTGCGAGGCGGTGACATGCACCGTGTCGATATCGGTGGCATCGGTTCCGGCCTGGGCGGTCAGGGCGCTTCCCACCAGCAGGGCGGCAACGGCGAGCGCCAGCGGGCGCGGCGAAAGGACAACGGCAGGAGACATGGTCTGGACCTTCTGGCAGGGCAACGGGGCCTCTGGCAAAGGGCTTGAGGCAACGACGAGGGGGGAGGCGGAGCGTCGCTGCAGTCGCCTGCGGGCCGATCCGTGCGCGCATTCTCCCATCAATGCGAGTGATTCTCAATGCGTTCACTCATTGCCGCCGCGGCGCCGACGTGCTTTGCGCGCCGTGCAACCCTGCATCGCGCATAAACTGACCGGCCAACCCGCCATCAACCGTGCGCCACCGCGGCCGATACCCGTGGTTTGCCGTACGCAGTCAGAGATCGACGTGGAACCACCCCAACTGGACGATGCCAGCCAACCGCTGGCCGAGGCCTGGCAGCACTGCCTGCAACAGGCCGGCCCTGCCGCCACCGCGCTGCTGCACGCCGCCGCCGCCGATGCCCCGCCGGCGCTGGCCCAACGCTTCTACGAGGTACTGCTGCAGGACGGGCGTGCACGCCGCTTCCTGTCCCACGACCAGGTCAAGCAGCGCCTGCAGCCGGCCATGCAGCGCTGGCTGGTGCAGTTGCTGACCACCAATGCCGACGGTATTGCCGGCGCCGTTGCCTCGCAGCGGGTGATCGGCGATGTGCATGCCCGGGTCGGTATTCCGGTCGACCTGGTCACCCGCGGCGCGCGCGTGCTCAAGCACGAACTGTTCGTGCGCCTGCACGACGACGCGCCCGACAGTGCCACTGCGTTCGCCGCCATCGACTGCCTCAGCGCGATCATGGACATCGCCATGGAAGGCATGACCCTGGCCTACACCCATGCACGCGAGCGCTCGACCCGTGCCGATGCGGCGTACCGGCTGTTCTCGCTGGTGCAGAACGTCGGCACCGAACGCGAACGCCAGCGCGCACTGCTGCTGGACTGGGAGAACGCCCTGCTCTACGCGCTCGCTGGCCACGTACAGGCCAGCGACAGCGCCAGCCTGGCCACTTCCGAGTTCGGCCTGTGGTTCACCCACAAGGGCATCCCCAGCTTCGGCGAGAGCAGCGAGACCCGGCAGGTCGGCCAGCTGATGGCCCGCATCGACAGCAACCTGCAGCGGGCGAGCAACGATGCCCCGGCACAACGACTGGCGGTGCTGCCGGCCATCCGCGAGGACCTGGCCGCCATCCGCACCCTGATGACGCTGCTGTTCGAGCGCATCGGCGAGCTGGATGCCGGCAGCGATGCGCTGACCAACCTGCTCAACCGCCGCTTCCTGCCTACCGTGCTGCGCCGGGAGATCGAGCTGGCCACGCGCAACCGCACGCCGTTCTCGCTGCTGCTGCTCGACCTGGATCACTTCAAGGCGATCAACGACGGCCACGGCCACGACGCCGGGGACCGCGCGCTGCAGCACGTCGCCGGCCTGCTCGGCCAGCTGACCCGCGGCAGTGACTACCTGTTCCGCTATGGCGGCGAGGAGTTCGTGGTGGTGCTGGTCGCGGCCAGCGAATCACAGGCCGCGGTGATCGCCGAAAGCCTGCGGCGGCAGATCGCGCAGTCACCGGTGGCATTGGCCAACGGCCAGGTACTGGCACTGACCGCCAGCATCGGCGTAGCCGGCCATGACGGCCACCCGGACTACGAGCGGCTGATGGCACGGGCCGATGCGGCGATGTACGAGGCCAAGCGCAGCGGCCGCAACCGCGTGGTAGTGGCCAGCGCGGACCTTGAGGAAGCACCGGGACGGCGTGCACTGCAGCGATGACGACAGGACAGGTAGAGTCGACCGCTGGTCGACTATCGCGCGCAGCGCGGGATTTTTCGCACGCGGGGCGAAGAGCAGTCGACTGACAGTCGACTCTACCGACAGTCGACTCTACCGATTCGCCCGCCAGCCGATGCATTGGACGCCACCACCCGCCATGCTGCCCACCACAGCAGCGCCAGCGCCGCGATGCCTGCACCCAGCAGGCACACCGCAGGCCAGCCATGCCGGGCCTGCATCCAGGGCCCGGCAGCCGCACCGGCACCACTGCCCACTGCATAGAACAGCATGTACAACGCCACCAGGCGCCCATGCTGTTCTGCCGGTGCACGCAGCAGCAGCGCCTGGTTCGATACGTGCAGTGCCTGCCCACCGAGGTCGAGCACGATCACGCCCAGCAGCAGCAACGACAGCGCCTGCGGCAGGCCCAGCAGCGGCCACCACGCGGCCAGCATCAGCAGCAGCGCGCCAAGACTGACCCGACCGGCGAAACCGCGGTCCATCCAGTGCCCGACCCGCGCCGCCATCAAGGCGCCCACTACGCCGGCCAGGCCCAGTGCGCCGATGGCCGCGGTGGACCACTGCAACGGCGGCGCCGACAACGGCAGCGGCACCGCCGCCCAGAACACGTTGAGGCCAGCAAACAGCAGCAATGCCAGCGGCCCACGCTCGCGCAGCGCGCGGTCCCGGCGCAGCATGCCCAGCATCGAACCCAGCAGTTCGCGCCAGCGCGGTGGTACCGCCGGCACCGGCACCGCCGGCAGGCGCCGCCACAGCAGCACGGCCAGGGCCGCCATCAGCGCTGCCGACAGCAGATAGACCGCCCGCCAGCCGACGGTGGCCGCGACCGCGCCCGATACAACGCGCGCCAGCAACAGGCCGATGAACACGCCGCCCTGCACCACGCCCACCAGGCGCCCGCGCTGCTCGGGCGGCGCAAGCGTGGCGGTATAGGCGATCAAGCCCTGGGTCAGCGCGGTGCCCAACAGCCCGGCCAGCAGCATGCCCGACAACAGCCAACCGGCCGTGCGTGCCGCTGCCAGCCACAGCAGGGCCAGCACCAGCGCCATCAACTGCATCCGCAGCAGGCGTCGCCGGTCACCGCGATCGGCGAGCGGCAGCAGGCCCAGCAATGCCAGCACACTGCCGGCCTGGGTTGCCGCCAACACTGCGCCCGCCACGGCACGGTCCAGTGCGAAGGCCTGTGCCAGCCGATCCAGCAGCGGTTGCGCGTAATAGACGTTGGCAACGCTGGCGCCGGCCGCGACCGCGAGCAGGGTCAGCAATGGGCGGGACATCGATGCGCTCATGATGTAGTTGCAATTTGAAACTTGATGCAGGCTATCGTCATTGGTTTTAAACTGCAACCACATTCGGAGGCCACAGCATGCACGCCAACAGTCCCTGCCCCGTTGCCCGCAGCGCCGACCTGCTCGGTGATCGCTGGGCACTGCTGGTGATCCGCGATGCCTTCGACGGCGTCACGCGCTTTGGCGACTTCCAGCGCAGCCTCGGCGCGGCGCGCAACATCCTCAGCGATCGCCTGCGCAGGCTGGTCGAGGCCGGCATCCTGCAACTGCAACCGGCCTCCGATGGCTCGGCCTACCAGGAATACGTGCTCACCCACGCCGGCCAGGAACTGTTCCCGCTGCTGGTCGCGCTGCGCCAGTGGGGAGAACGCCATCGCTTCAGCGCCGGTGAAGCCCATTCGCAGTTGATCGAATCCAGCACGCGGCGACCACTGCCCTACATGCAGCCACACGGGCGCGACGGTCAGCCGCTGCAGGCCGCCGCCACCCGCGTGCGCAAGCTCAAGGACGACCGGCGCGGCGCCTGATCCGCCCATTCGCGCACACCACGATCCGGCCGCGCCGGTTAGCATCGGAGGTTTCCGCCGCCGGACGCCGCCGATGCCGCGCTATCGCCCTTTCCTGCTGACCGCCCTGCTGTTGCCGCTGCTGGCCTGCGCCACAGCAACCACGCAGGCCCGCGAGGTTGCCGCGCCCGCCGACCACGTGCAGGCCGATGGCCCCTATGTATTCCGCCGGGGCGACCAGCTGCAGGCCAAGTGGATCTGCGACGACAAGGTCGAGTCGCGCTCGCTGGCCATCAACACGACGGGCACCGATATCGCGCCGCGCTGTGGCTACGAACACACCGTGCACGTGGCCGCGCCGAATGCGGCCTCGGTCTCCGTGCTGCCGGCCGCGCCGCGCATCGTCGCGCTGTCGGACATCCATGGCCAGTACGGGCTGCTGGTGCGCCTGCTGCGCGCCCACCAGGTCATCGACGCCCAGGATCGCTGGGCCCTGGGCAAGGACACGCTGGTCATCGCTGGCGATGTATTCGACCGCGGCCCGCAGGTGACCGAGGCGTTCTGGCTGCTGTACGGCCTGCAGCAGCAGGCCGCCGCCGCCGGTGGCGCAGTGCACTTCGTGCTAGGCAACCACGAAACCATGGTGCTGTACGACGACCTGCGCTACGTCAACCCGAAGTACCTGCGCAGCGCCCAGCTGCTGGGCCGCAGCTACCCGCAACTGTATGGCGCCGACTCGGTGATCGGGCAGTGGCTGCGCACCCGCCCGGTGCTGCTGAAGATTGGCGATACCCTGTTCCTGCATGGCGGCATCTCGCCCGAAGCGGTGCAGCTGGCGCTGGACCCGGCACGCACCAATGCGGCCTACCAGGCCTCTCTGGGCCTGCCCAAGGCCGAAGTGAAGGCCGACCCGGCCACCGCACCGCTGTATGACGGCAAGACCAGCCCGATCTGGTACCGCGGCTACTTCGATGGCCGCCTCGACACAGCGGGGGTACAGACCGTGCTCGACCGCCTGCAGCTCAAGCGCATCGTGGTTGGCCATACCTCGATGCCACACGTCAGCAGCTTCCACGGCGACCGCGTGATCGCCATCGACAGCAGCATCAAGAACGGCGAGAACGGCGAACTGCTGTTCATCGAGGATGGCAGGCTCAGCCGCGGCCTGCTGGACGGCTCACGGGTGCCGCTGGTACTGGGTGAGCCGGGCCTGCAGGACTGAATGGCGGGACAGCGCGACGGCGCCGGGAGGTGCCGGCGCGCTCCACCTTCACCCTGTTTGCGGCTACCCTCGGCAGCCGAGAGGCCCACCCTGTCCATCCGCTGGGCCCGACCGTTACAGGAGCTCCCCGCGCATGCGCGTTCTGATTGCTGAAGACGACCCGGACATCGCCTCCGGCCTGTGCGCCTCGCTGCGCCGGCAGGGGCATGTGGTCGACCACGTCGACAACGGCGCGCACGCCGACGCCGCGCTGGGTTCGACCCAATACGCGCTGCTGGTGCTGGACCTGGGCCTGCCGCAGCTGGATGGCCGCGACGTGCTGCAGCGCCTGCGCCAGCGCGGCGATGGCCTGGCGGTACTGGTGGTGACCGCCCGCGACGGCCTGGCCGAACGCGTGCGCGTGCTTGACCTCGGTGCCGACGACTACCTGGTCAAGCCATTCGCACTGGACGAATTCGAAGCCCGCGTGCGCGCACAGCTGCGCCGCGTGACCAGCAATGGCAACCCGGACCTGCGCATCGGCCGCCTGCGCATCGATCTGGCCGGGCATCGGGTGTGGATCGACGACCAGTCGCTGGAACTGACCGCACGCGAGTTCGGCCTGCTGTCGGCACTGGCGGTACGCGCCGAGCGCATCGTCTCGCGCGCACAGCTGGTGGAGGCGCTGTGCGACTGGGGCCAGGACCTGACCGACAACGGCCTGGACATCGCCCTGCACCGCCTGCGCCGCAAGCTGCAGCCCGGCGGCATGGGCATCCGCACCGTGCGCGGACTGGGCTACATGCTGGAAGACGCGCAGGACGACAGCGCCCCGTGATCAGTGGCCCCCCCAGCCTGCGCCGGCGCCTGCTCGCCTTCCTGGCGTTGCCGATGCTGGGCCTGCTTACCTTCAATACGATCCTGGCCTATTACGTTGCATTGGATTATTCCAACCGCATCCACGACCGAAACCTGATCGACGACACGCACTCGTTCGCGCAGATGCTGAGCACCATGCCGGTGACCAGCGACCTGTCTCCGCAGGCGCGCTTCCTGATCGAGTACGACCCCGACGGCCATCGCTATTTCAACGTCGACAGCAGCCGCAAGGGCACCCTCAGCGGCAATGCGGACTTCAGCCCGTATGCCCCTTCTCAGGACTGCACCGGCGTGCATCCGGCCCTGTACGACGGCAACCTCAATGGCCAGCAGGTGCGCATGGCCACCGTCTGCACGCAGGCGATGAACGATCCGCAGGACGAGCTGGCGGTGACCGTGGCCGAAAGCATGGCCGACCGCCGCCAGCGTGCGCGCGAGATCCTGATGATCATCATCCCGCTGATGACCATGCTGGCGCTGGGCACCGCAGCGCTGGTCTGGTTCGGCGTGACCTACGGCCTGCGCATCCTCACGCCGCTGAGGACCCGCCTGGCGCAGCGCCGTGGCGAACTGGCACCGATCTCCGACGCCGACGTGCCGGAGGAGATCCAGCCGCTGATCAGCACCATCGACGATCTGTTCGCGCGCCAGGCGGAAATGATCACGCTGCAGAACCGCTTCATCGCCGATGCCGCGCACCAGCTGCGTTCGCCGCTGGCCGGCATGGCCCTGCATGTGGACCAGGCGCTGGCCCATGGTGACCCGGACACGGTGCGCGAGGCATTGCAGCACATCCGCCGGCTCAACCAGCGCACCGCCCGGGTCAGCACCCAGCTGCTCGCACTGAGCCGGGCGCAGACCGTGCCCGATACCGTGGAGGCACTGGACCTGTGCGAGCTGGTGCCGCAGTGGGTCGGCATGCGCGTGCCCGAAGCGATCCGCGATGGCATCGATCTGGGCTACCGCGGCAGCCCCCACCCGCTGCGCGTGCTCGGCAATGGTGCCCAGCTGCAGGAAGCACTGGACAACCTGATCGACAACGCGCTGCGCTATGCCGGCCGCGATGCGACCGTCACGGTCGGCGTGCATGCGCTGGATGACAATGACGTCGAACTGTACGTGGAGGACAACGGCCCCGGCGTGCCCGAGGACGTGATGCCACGGCTGGGCGAGCGCTTCTTCCGAGCGCCTGGCACCGCAGCCAGCGGCACCGGCCTGGGCCTGGCCATCGCGCACGAAGCGGTGGAGCATTCCGGCGGCCGCCTGACCTTCCTCAACCGCGCCGGTGGGGGCCTGAAGGTCGCCATCACACTGCCGCTGCTGAAGGCCCCCTGACCCGTACCGGGGCGCTGAAAGGCTGGCGAAAATCGCGCTTGCGATCCTGACCATCCCCACTGCCGTCCCGGAGCCGCCAGGTGACCGAATCGCACGACTTCTTCCTCCCCGGTGGCCCGCAGGGCGTGCTGCTGGTCCACGGCCTGACCGGCACCCCGGCGGAAATGCGCATGCTGGGCAAGGGCCTGAACAACGCCGGCTTCACCGTACACGGCGTGCAGTTGCCCGGCCATTGCGGCACCGTGGATGACCTGCTGGCGACCACCTGGGAACAGTGGTACCAGGGCGTGGAAGATGCAGCGGCGAGCCTGCGTGGCAAGGTCGACCAGTTGTTCGTCGGCGGCCTGTCGATGGGCGCGGTACTGGCGCTGGCGCTGGCTGCACGCCGCCCCGAATGGGTGTCCGGCGTCGGCGTGTATGGCGCCACCTTCCGCTACGACGGCTGGAACATTCCCGCCGTGGCCCGCCTGTCGTTCCTGCTGCCGTGGTTCAAGCGCTTCAACATCGGCCGCGACCGCATGTTCATGGAAGAACCGCCCTATGGCCTGCGTGACGAGCGCCTGCGTGCGCAGGTCAGTGCCGCCATGCTGTCCGGCGACAGCGCCGCGGCCGGCCTGCCGGGCAACCCCTGGCACGCGCTGGCCGAGATGCGCGCCCTGAGCAACTGGACCCGCCGCCACCTGCACCAGGTCACCGCACCGTGCCTGGTGATGCACGCCCGCGAAGACGACGTGGCCAGCATGGGCAACGCCGAACTGGTGATATCGAGGGTCAGCGGCCCGAAGGAACTGGTGGTGCTGGAAGACAGCTACCACATGATCACGATCGACCGCGAACGCCGCGAGGTGATCCGCCGCAGCGCGCGTTTCTTCACCGAAATCGGTGAACGCAGCGGCGTGCTCAAGGCGGTGGCCTGAGATGGGGGCACTCGCCACGCTGCTGTGGCTGGCCAATGTGGTGCTCGATACCGGTGGCCAGCTCGCCTTCAAGGCCGCCGCCAGCGACCCGCAGGATGGCGAAGGACTGCAACGCTGGAAACACATGCTCAGCCGACCCTGGCTGTGGATCGGCATCGCCTGCTACGTGCTTGAGTTCGTTGCCTGGATCGCGTTCCTGTCGCTGGTGCCGTTGTCCAAGGGCGTGCTGCTGGGCTCGATCAACATCGTCGCGCTGATGATCGCCGGCCGCATCCTGTTCCGCGAAAAGCTCACGCCATTGCGGGTGACCGGCATTCTGCTGGTCACGGCGGGCGTGGCGGTGGTGGGGGCCGGCTCATGAGGCGCCTGTATGTGATCGGCTTTCCCCTGCTGATGGCCTTCGACACGCTGGCCCAGCTGTGCTTCAAGTACGCCGGTGACGCCGCGCTGCCGGTCGAGGCCAACACCGCGTGGCTGTTGCGCGTGCTGTCGCAGCCGTGGGTATACGGCGCGGTCCTCGGCTACATCGGCGCGTTCTTCACCTGGATGAGCCTGCTGCGCCATGCGCCGATCGGCCCGGCGTTCGCGGCCTCGCACCTGGAGGTGATCAGTGTGCTGCTGCTGTCGGCCTGGCTGCTGAAAGAGCCGCTCACCCTGCACCACCTTGTCGGTGCGGTACTGATCGTGGCTGGCATCGTCTGCCTCGGCCGCGCCGAAGCGGACGACCCGCACAGCCCCGCCGACAGCACCTCGTGAACGGACTGCGATGAGCCTGTTCGCGCGCGAACTGCCGCCGACCGCTGGCCTGCCGATGCAGGCCAGCGACTTCCTTCCCGGCGGCGGCGACCTGCGCGACATCCTGGCCACCCAGCTCGGCACACCGCCGCTGCAGCTGACCTGTTCCGGCACCCACGCGCTGCTGATCGCGCTGCGCACCCTGCGCAAGCGCGCGCCCAAGCGCGATACCGTGATCCTGCCGGCCTATACCTGTCCGCTGGTGCCGATCGCGGTACACAGCCTCGGCCTGCGCGTGCAGCTGTGCGATACCCGGCGTGGCCATTTCGACTTTGATCCGGCACAGCTCTCGCGCCTGGCCGACGCACGGACGCTGGCGATCCTGCCCACCCACCTCGGCGGGCGCATCGCCGATGTCGAACGGGCCTGCGAGGTCGCACGCGGCGCCGGTGCCTGGGTGATCGAAGATGCCGCACAGGCGCTGGGCGCACGGGTCGGCAACAGCAGCGTGGGCCTGCGTGGCGACATCGGATTCTTCAGCCTGGCCGCCGGCAAGGGGCTGAGCCTGCATGAAGGCGGCCTGCTGGTCAGCCGCGATGACGAGCTGCGCGCCGCGCTGGCCGAACATGCCGCCGAACAGGTACGTTTCAGCCTGCGCTGGGAGCTGCTTCGCAGCGTGCAGCTGCTGGGTCTTGCCGCCTGTTACCGCCCCTCGCTGCTGTCGCTGGTGTACGGCAATCCGCTGCGCAGCGCCCTGCAACGCGGCGATCTGGAAGACGCGGTCGGAGACATTTTCCCGCTGGACATCCCCCAGCACCGGGTCAGCCAGTGGCGGCAGAACGTGGGCGCCCACGCTGCACGGCGGCTGCCTGCGTTCCTGCAGGCCGGGCGCCTGCGCGCACTGCAGCTGCGTGTGCAGCTGGCACAGCTGCCGGCGGTGGAGGTGGTCGATGGCCTGGCCGGCACCGGCGGCACCTGGCCGATGCTGATGCTGCTGCTGCCCAGCCAGCGCGCGCGCGATGCCGCACTGGACGAACTGTGGCCGCGCGGCCTCGGTGCCAGCCGCATGTTCATCCATGCCCTGCCCGACTACGCCTACCTGCGTGGCATCGTGCCGCAGGACGACATGCCGAACGCGCGCGACTTCGCCGCACGCATGCTGACCCTCGGCAACAGCGCCTGGCAGACACGGGAAGAGACCGCGCAGATCCTGCGGGCGCTGGCCGCTGCGCAGCCCTGAAAGCGCGGTTTTCACGGCATCACGCCCATTCAGCACGCTCGATTCCTGAACACTTTCCCCACCCGGCGGTGCAGGCTTTCAACAGGAAAGGAACGAGAAAGGCTGCCTGCCTACATTGAGCCTGCCCCGGCATCGTGCCGGACGTTTCTTTCATCGACGGACCTGCCCATGCACTGGAGCATCCTGTGTGACTTCGATGGCACCATCAGCCTCGAAGATGTCATCGACTCGCTGCTGGAGAAGTACGGCCAGCCGGGCTGGCAGCAACTGGAAGACCAGTGGAAGGCGGGAAAGATCGGCTCGCGTGAATGCATGCAGGGCCAGGTGCGGCTGCTGAAGCTGGACCCGGCCACGCTCGACGCGCACCTGGACCAGGTGCAGATCGATCCGGGCTTCGCCGCCTTTGTCAGCCGCGCCGAACAGCTGGGCGTGCCGCTGCGCATCGTCAGCGACGGCCTGGACTATGCGATCCACCGCATCCTCGCCAACCACGGCCTGTCGCGACTGCCGGTGGTGGCCAACCACCTGCGCTGGTGCGAAGACCATTGGGAACTGGAGTCGCCCTACCAGGCCGAAGGATGCCGCAGTGGTACCTGCAAGTGCACCTGCGCCGCGCAGGCGCGTGCCGACGAAGCACCACGCGTGCTGATGATCGGCGATGGCAGCTCGGATTTCTGCGTCTCCGAAGATGCCGACTTCGTGTTCGCCAAGCGCCGCCTGATCACCCATTGCACGAAGGCCGGCATCGAGCATGCCGCCATCGATACCTTCCACGATGCAATCGCACTGTTGCCGCGCTTGCTCGATGGCAGCCTGCTGCAGCCACGTCGCCTCGACGCCAGCCCGCAGCCCACCGCACTGCCCCTGCTGCTGGCCACCGCCTGAGCACTCCCTTCCAGGCGCGCTCCCCGTCACCCCTTTCGAACGTCCTTCACGGAACCGAACTGCATGAACATTTTTGACAAGAACGCCGACGCGGCTGCCTCCGACGCGCAGCTGCTGGCCGACGAAGCCCGCTACAGCTCCTTCGGCGACACCGTCCACTACGTCGACCCGCCGAAGATCTTCCAGCGCGGCGAAGGAAGCTACATGTTCGATGGTGCGGGCGTGCCCTACCTCGACCTGCAGATGTGGTACTCGGCCTGCAACTTCGGCTACAGCAACAAGCGCCTGAACGACGCGCTGAAGGACCAGATCGACACCCTGCCGCAGGTCGCCAGCCAGTACCTGCACCCGACCCGCGTGCAGCTGGCCAAGACCATTGCCGTGGACATGCACCAGAAGTTCGGCCTCGACGGCCGCGTGCACTTCAACGTCGGCGGCGCGCAGGCCATTGAAGATTCGCTGAAGATCGTGCGCAACGCGCGCGGCGGCAAGAGCCTGATGTTCGCCTTCGAGGGCGGCTACCACGGCCGCACCCTGGGTGCCTCGTCGATCACCTCCAGCTACCGCTACCGCCGCCGCTACGGCCACTTCGGCGAGCGCGCGATGTTCATCCCGTTCCCGTACCCGTTCCGTCGCCCGAAGGGCATGACCCCGGACGAGTATTCCGACCACTGCGTGTGGCAGTTCGAGCGCCTGTTCGAAAGCGAGTACAACGGCGTGTGGGATCCCAAGGTCGGCCAGGCCGAGTACGCCGCGTTCTACGTCGAGCCGATCCAGGGCACCGGCGGCTACGTCATCCCGCCGCGCAACTTCTTCACTGGCCTCAAGCGCGTGCTGGACAAGTACGGCATCCTGATGGTCGTCGATGAAATCCAGATGGGTTTCTGGCGCACCGGCAAGCTGTGGTCGATCGAGCACTTCGGCGTTACCCCGGACGTGCTGGTGTTCGGCAAGGCGCTGACCAACGGCCTGAACCCGCTGTCGGGCCTGTGGGCGCGCGAAGAACTGATCAACCCGACCGTGTTCCCGCCGGGCTCCACCCACTCCACCTTCAACTCCAATCCGCTGGGCACCCGCCTCGGCCTGGAAGTGCTGAAGCTGGGCAAGGAAATGGATTACGAGCGCACCGTGCCGGAGAAGGGCGCGTACTTCCTCGACGGCCTGCGTGGCCTGCAGAAGCGTCACCCGGAGATCGGCGACGTCGACGGCCTGGGCCTGGCCCTGCGCGCCGAGATCTGCCAGACCGACGGCTACACCCCCAACAAGGAACTGCTGGACCGCATGGTCGACATCGGCCTGGCCGGTGACCTCCTGCACGACGGCAAGCGCATGGGCCTCGTGCTCGACGTGGGTGGCTGGTACAAGAACGTGATCACCTTCGCGCCGTCGCTGGACATCAGCTACGAAGAGATCGACCTGGCGATCACCCTGCTCGACCAGGCGCTGACCAAGGCCAAGGGCTGAGGTCGATGCGCTGCCGGTTCCCGTGCCGATGGAGATGACGTCACGCGCATCCAGCACCGCGCTGGAACCGGCCGCGCTGCTGGAGAGCTTCCTGGCCCACCCGCCGCTTGGATTCGAGGCAGGCCTGCTTCCCAGCGGCCTGCCGACCTTCCGTGCGCCGCTCGACCTGACCACCACGATGGACGACGACCTGCGCGGCAAGCTGCTTGGCTTGCCGCTGTCGCGCCTGTGGCGGCCCTGGATCACCTGGAAGACCCGTTTCGTCGGTGCCACCAGCACCGAGTACACCCCTTTGCCCGCGTACGTCGCACCAGATGAATTGGCCGAGGACGTGACGCGTCACGCGATCGGCGATTCCCGGCTGCTGGTGGTCAAGGACCTGGCAATCGATTCGCCGCTGCTGGACGACGCGGCCAATGCACACAGCAGCGCCTTCCTGCAGGCGCTGCTGGCACGCGGCTTCGTCGAACTGGAAGGCATGCCGCTGGCCTGGGTGGCGATCGATTTCGATTCGATCGATGGCTATCTCGGACGCCTGTCGTCCTCGCGCCGCAAGAACATCCGGCGCAAGCTGCGCTCGCGCGATGGCCTGCAGGTCGACTGCATCGCCACCGGCGATCCGGCCCTCGCCGACCCGCAACTGCAGGCCGAACTGTACGCGCTGTACCTGGGCGTGTTCGCGCAGAGCGCGGTGCATTTCGACCAGCTCGACCTGCCGTACTTCCAACACCTGCTGGCCGACAGCCAGGGCCAGGGACGGATGTTCCTGTATCGCCACCAGGGCCAGTTGATCGGCTGGAACCTGTGCTACATCCACGCCGGAAAGCTGGTGGACAAGTACATCGGCCTGGCCTACCCGCAATCACGCGAGCACAACCTGTACGCGGTCAGCTGGATGCACAACCTCGAGTACGCGCTGCAGCACGGCCTGAGCCACTACGTGGCCGGCTGGACCGACTCGCGGATCAAGGCCGAGCTGGGCGCCCGCTTCACCTCCACCCGGCACGCGATCCACGCCCGCTCCCCGCTGCTGCGCGCTGCCCTGCGCAAGCTGGCACCGTACCTGCAGGGCGAACCTGATGGAGGCGGTTGAACGATGTCGTCGCGTTTTCCGCTGATCCTGGACCTGGACGGTGGCGTACTGCCGCTGCCACAGGCGCAGACCCTGGCGCTGCCGCAGTGGCACGATCCGCTGCGCTTCGCCTGCAGCACTTCAACCCTGGACCGTTTCGCCGTTGAAGTGCTGGCACCGCTGCCGGCCCAGCTCGGCACGGTGATGCTCGGCAGTGGCGACTTCCACCACCTCAGCCTGCCGCTGCTGCGTCGCATGCGCGCGCACCAGCCGTTCCAGCTGGTGGTGCTGGACAACCATCCGGACAACATGCGTTTCCCGTTCGGCATGCACTGCGGGTCGTGGGTGAACGCGGCCAGCAAGCTGCCGCAGATCTCGCACATCCATGTGCTCGGCATCACCTCCAGTGACATCGGCCTGGGCCACGCCTGGGAGAACCATTGGCGCCCGCTGATGGGCGGGCGCCTGACTTACTGGTGCATGGATGTGGACGTGGGCTGGGGCCACCGCCTCGGCAGCGGCCGTGCATTCCGACGGTTCGAGCACCCGGAGGCACTGGTTGCCGCGTTCGCCGCCGAGCAGGCCAAGTCGCCGCAACCGACCTACCTGTCGATCGACAAGGATGTGTTCGCCGAGGACGTCGCCCGCAGCAACTGGGACCAGGGCCGCTTCCAGCTGGAACACGCACTGGTGGTGATCGAAGCGCTGCGCGCCGGCGGCCTGGTCGGCAGCGACATCACCGGCGAAGTCTCGCTGGCCAACTACCAGAGCCGCTTCAAGCGCTGGCTGTCGTCGCTGGACGGCCAACCTGACGTCAGCGCCGAGGATCTGCCGGTGTGGCAGGCACGGCACCAGCAGGTGAATCGCGAACTGCTGGCGGCGATGGCCGCCGTGCCGACCGCCTGCTGACCGCGCCGGTCGTGCCGGCCGCTGGCCGGCGTGGCTTCGGTAGTGCCGGCCGCTGGCCGGCAACCTCATCGTTCCCAGGCTCGCCGGGATGCCGGCCCGCGGCCGGCACTACACTGGACTCCCGCCCCGGAGCCTCGCGATGCCCCAGACCGTCATCCCGCAACTGCGCATGCGCCATGCCGACACCACCCTGCCGTTCTACGTGCAGGGGCTGGGTTTCGTGGTCGACTGGGAACACCGCTTCGAACCCGGCTTCCCGCTGTTCGCCCAGCTCACCCGCGACGGCCAGACGATCTTCCTCACCGAACACAGCGGCGACTGCGAGGTCGGCGGCGCGGTGTACTTCATCGTTGAAGACGTCGACGCCCTGCACCGCGCCTTCAGTGCCGCCAACGTACCGATCGAGCAGCCACCGCACGACACCGGATGGGGCAGCCGCGAGATGCTCCTGCGTGACCCGGACGGCAACCGACTGCGCTTTGCCACCCACGTGGACTGAACGACGCGGGCTTGAGGCGGATATACGGAACATATATGCTTCGTATATCCATTCCGCCAGGACCGCCCATGGGCATCGTCAACATCGATGACACCCTGCACGACCAGCTGCGCCGTGCCTGCACCGTCTCCAGCCGTTCGATCAACGCCCAGGCCACCTTCTGGATCCGGGTCGGCATGCTGTGCGAGATGAACCCCACGCTGAGCTTCCAGGACATCGTCGCCAGCGAACTGCGGGCAGCCGGGGTGCAGCCGCAGGCGCTGGCGCCCGGGCGGGCCTGACATGGCGATGATCAAGCAGCCGCACGAAATCGCGTTGCTGGCCGAATCCGGGCGCCTGCTGGCGCAGGTGTTCGCCGCGCTCGACCAGCTGCCGCTGCAGGGACGCAGCACGATGGAGATCAACGACTTCGTCGAGCGCATGATCGTCGATGAGCTGCAGGCGCGGCCGGCCAGCAAGGGCCAGTACGGCTTCCCGTATGTGCTCAACACCTCGATCGACAACGTGGTCTGCCACGGCGTTCCCAGCACCACCGACGTGCTGCGCAACGGCCAGATCGTCAACCTCGACATCACCCTGGAGAAGAACGGCTACATCGCCGACTCCAGCACCACCTACCTGGTCGGTGAGGTCGACTACGCCGCGCGCAGGCTGGTGCAGGCCACCTACCAGGCGATGTGGAAAGGCATCGCTGCGGTGCGCCCGGGAGCGCGCCTGGGCGATATCGGCCACGCCATCGCCCGCCACGCGCGCAGCCACGGCTACAGCGTGGTGAAGGAATACTGCGGCCATGGCATCGGCCAGCAGATGCATGAGGAACCGCAGATCCTGCATTACGGCCATCCCAACACCGGCATGGTGCTGGAAGAAGGCATGGTGTTCACCATCGAGCCGATGCTCAACCAGGGCAAGCCGGCCATCCGTCAGCAGCCGGACCAATGGCCGGTCTACACCCGCGACGGCAAGCTGTCGGCGCAGTTCGAGCACACCGTGGCGGTCACCCGCAGCGGCGTGCGCGTGCTGACCCTGCGCCCCGGCGAAACCCCGCAGTGCGCGGTGGACGCGGCCTAGAGCGGGCGCAACAGCAGCAGCGTGGCGAGGCAGGACATGAAGACCGCCACGGCGGCATCCAGCACCCGCCAGGCGCCCGGCCTGCGGAACACCGGCTGCAACAGGCGCGCGCCATAGCCCAGCGTGCAGAACCAGGCCACGCTGGCGGCGCAGGCACCGGCGGCGAACGCCCAGCGCAGGTCACCGGGGTAGCGCGTGGACAGACTGCCCAGCAGCACCACCGTATCCAGATAGACGTGCGGGTTGAGCAGCGTGAACGCCAGGCAGGTCAGCAGTACCTGCCGTCCGCTGCCGCCCTGCGCCTCGGCGGCGGCCAGGGCACTGCCACCGCGCCACGCGCGCAGCCCCGCCCGCAGGCCATACCAGAACAGGAAGGCCGCACCACCGAAGCGCAGCACCTGCAGCAGCAGCGGCCACTGCAGCACCAGCGCGCCCATGCCGCCAACGCCAGCAAGGATCAGCGCGATATCCGCGCCGGCGCAGGCCAGCACTACCGTCCCCACATTGCGCTGCTGCAGGCCCTGGCGCAGCACGAAGGCATTCTGCGCGCCGATGGCGATGATCAGGCCGGCACCTGCGAACAGGCCGGCGGCGGTAGCGGCAATCCACATCGGGACAGGCCAGGCAGCGAGGGGACGCGCAGGGTGCCGCCAACCGCCTTGATTAGACAAACTGATTTTTCTTTATCCTGTGCAGGAAAACTGAAGAGGCACCGGCATGGACCTGGTACACCCGCAACTGGCCGCGTTTGCCGCGGTTTTGGAGGAAGGCAGCTTCGAGGCTGCGGCACGCCGCCTGTCGATCAGCCCGTCAGCACTGTCGCAGCGGATCAGGGCCCTGGAGGACAGGCTCGGGCAGGTACTGGTGGTGCGCCAGGCACCCTGCCGGCCGACTGCCGCGGGTGAAGCGCTGCTGCGCCGGGTGCGACCGATGCAGGCGCTGGAGGCCGAGGCATTGGCCGAGCTGCTACCCGAGCGTGGCAGCGACGCTGCGCACAGGCCGATCCCGCTGGCGGTCAACGATGACTCGCTTGATACCTGGTTCGTGCCGGCCATCGCCGACCTGCACCAGCGCCACGGCTATCTGTTCGACCTGCGCATGGACGACCAGGACCACACCCTGCAGCTGCTGCGCGATGGCAGCGTGCTCGGCGCGGTCACCGCCGAAAGCCAACCGGTGAAGGGATGCAACGCGCACCCGCTCGGCGCGATGCGCTACCACGCCATCGCCTCGCCCGGCTTCGCCCGCCAGTACTTCCGCGATGGCATGCAGGCCGCAACCCTGGCGCACGCACCGATGCTGGTGTTCAACCGCAAAGATGAACTGCAGTGGCGCTTCGTGCGGCGCCTGACCCGCGCGCGGCTGCAGCCGCCGCTACACTACCTGCCCTCCTCCACCGGTTTCGTCGAAGCCGCCGCGTGCGGACTCGGCTGGGGCATGGCCCCGGAAACCCTGGTCGCGCCCGCCGTGCGCGCCGGCCGCGTGGTGGTAATGGAACCCCGCCGCTGGCTCGATGTGCCGCTGTACTGGCAGCATGCCGCCGTGCGCTCAAGCACGCTGCAGCACATCACCCAGGCGCTGCGCACTGCGGCCAGAGGCACCCTTCGTTGAGGACAAACCGATGATCGCAGACCCGGGCTTCACGCTGCACGCACTACCGTTTGCGCACTTCTTCACTACTGGGACGGCATGGGCGTGATCGGCCGACGTACAAGGATGCACCGCGCGAAGGCCGCGCTGGCGCTGGCAGCCTGCCTGCCATTCGCTGCCGCCGCGCAGCCCACCAGCAACGCACCGGCATTGGACTGGGAACAGGCACGGCAACGTCTGGAGCAGGTCTCCGATGCGTTGGCCGCTGCCGACGCCGCCGTGCGCAACAAGCAGGACCTGCAGGACGCGACCCGCCTGCTGCGCCTGCCGGAGATCACCGGCGAAGTGCGCCGGCTGCAGTTCCAGAAGACGCTCACCCTGCCCCTGGGTTCGCTGGCTCCGGTGGCCGAGGCCTTTGGCATCGACTCGCCGCTGTCGTTCACCGAACGCGACTGGCGTACCCGCCCGGTGGTGACTGCAGTGCTGCCGCTGTACACCGGCGGCGTGATTCCGGCCGCGCAACGTGCCGCCAGTGCCGCCCACGAACAGGCCAGTGCCGAGCGCGAAGCACAACGCCAATCGCTGACCGTACAGCTGGCCCAGGCCTATTTCGGCCAGCGCCTGGCCGAGCAGGCGGTGGACGTGCGCCGCGATGTGCGCGATGGCCTCAACCGCCACCTGTCCGACGCAAAGAAGCTGGAGCGCGAGGGCTTCGCCACCCGCGCGCAGCGCCTGCAGGCCACCGTGGCCCGCGACAAGGCCGAGCGCGAATACCAGAAGACAGTGAACGACCTGGCCACGCTGAAGGCCGCACTGGCCACGCTGCTGCGCAGTGGCGGCGAGGTGCAGCCGGTGTCGCCGCTGTTCGTGCAGCGCGTGCCACTGGAACCGGTGGCCAGCTTCGAACGCACCGCGCAGGCGCGGCAGCCGCAGATCGCGCGCCTGCGGGCGATGGTGGCGCAGGCCGAACAGGGCGTGCGCGTGCAGCAGGCCAAGCTGAAGCCACAGATCTTCGCTTTCGGCCAGTACGACTTCCGTCGCCGCGACGAGATGCTGACCGATCCGGACTGGGCGTTCGGCATCGGCCTGAAGTACACCTTCCTGTCGCCGAACTCGCGGCCGGCGCAGATCAGCGCCGCGCGTGCGCAGCAGGACCAGGCCGAAGCGGGCCTGCGCGAGGCCGAGAACCAGGTCGCGCTGGGTGTGCGCAAGGCCTGGAACGAGCTGGAAACCGCACGCCAGCAGTACGTGCTGCTCGACAGCAGCATCGCCCAGGCACAGGAAAACCTGCGCCTGCAGGAGCTGGCGTTCCGCGAAGGCCAGGCGACTTCGCTGGATGTGATCGACGCGCGGCTCGGCCTGGGTGGCGCCCGCGTCGAGCGCGCACAGGCCGCCTACCAATACGATATTGCGCTGGCACAGTTGCTGGAGATCAGTGGACAGATGGACCGTTTCGAAGAGTTCCGGCGGCGGGCGGACGAGGTGATCGACCATGAGTGATGTGCTGCACGACGATGCGACGACGCCCCCGGGCAAGCGCCGGTTCGGACCGATCCTGGTAGTGGTGCTGCTGGTCGTGGTGGTGCTCGGCCTGTGGCTGGCCTGGCGCAGCCCGGCCGACCAGATCCAGGGCATGGCCGATGCGGACACGATCAACGTGGCCGCCAAGATCACCGCGCGCGTGGCCGAACTGAAGGTGCGCGAGGGCGACCGCGTGCAGGCCGGGCAGGTGCTGTTCCTGCTCGACAGCCCCGAAGTGGCCGCCAAGGAACAGCAGGCGCACGGCGCTTTGGCCGCCGCACAGGCAGTGGCCGACAAGGCCGACGAAGGCGCGCGCAGCGAAGACATCCGCGCCGCCGAAGCGAACTGGAAGCGGGCCGAAGCCGGTGCGGCGCTGGCTGAAGCCACTTACCAGCGCGTGCAGAACCTGTTCAACGAAGGGGTGATGACCCGGCAGAAGCGTGATGAAGCGCATGCCCAGGCCACCAGTTCGCGTGAACTGGCCCGTGCCGCGCGCGCGCAGTACGACATGGCCCTGGCCGGCGCGCGCGAGCAGGACAAGCGTGCCGCGCAGGGCCAGGTGCAACAGGCACAGGGCGCGGTGGCCGAAGTCAACGCCGCGCGTGTCGAAGTGGAAGGGCGCGCGCCGGTGGCCGGCGAAATCAACAAGCGCATGGCCGACCCGGGCGAACTGGTGCCGGCCGGCTACCCGGTGTTCACCCTGGTCGACATCGACCGCATGTGGGTCGCCATGAACCTGCGCGAATCGCAGATGCAGGGCCTGAAGGTCGGCAGCAAGCTGCAGGGCAGCGTGCCGGCGCTCGGCCTGGACGGCGAATTCGAGGTCTACTTCATCAATCCGGCCGGCGACTATGCAACCTGGCGTACCACCCGCCAGTCGTCCGGCTACGACGTCCGCAGCTTCGAGGTGCGGGTGCGCCCGGTACGCCGCATCGAGGGCTTCCGCCCCGGCATGAGCGTGCTGTTCGCATGGCCCCAGCACTGAGCCCCGGCCGCGGCGGCTTCGCCGCCAGCTGGCGGCGCGAGCTGCAGTCGCTGCGCGGCAACCGCGCCGACCTGCTGCTGGTCACCGTGCTGCCGCTGCTGATGCTGGTGGTGATGGCGTGGATGTTCACGCCTTCGGTGATGCGCGACATCCCGATCGCCGTGGTCGACCTCGACCACAGCAGTGACAGCCGCCTGCTGCTGCGCATGCTCGATGCCAGCCCCGGCGTGCGCGTCGCCAGCCAGCCGGTGGACCTGGAAGACGCACGTTCGCAGCTGCGTCGGCTGGATGTGTTCGCCATCGTACTGGTGCCGCGCGATGTCACCCGGCAGGCGCTGCGTGGGCGCCAGGGCACGGTGTTTGCCTATTACAACGCCACCTACATGACCACCGGCCAGTCGGCGTCGCGCGACATCGGCGACGCGGTTTCCGCATGGAACGCGCGCCTGCTGCGCGAGCGCATCGGCCTGCAGGTCGGCCCGGGCAAGCTGCGCGCGGCACCCATCGCGGTGCAGTCGGACATTCTGTACAACCCGGCACGCAGCTACGAGCTGTTCCTGCTGCCGTTGATCTTCCCGGCGGTATTGTCGCTGGTGCTGGCACTTGCAGTGGCCGGCAGTCTTGGCCGCGAGATCCGCGACGGCACCCTGCCCGCCTGGCTGGGCCGCGCGCCGTGGGCGGCGATTGCCGGCAAGGTCGCGCCGTACATCCTGCTGTTCTCGGTGTATGGCGCGCTCGGCATCGGCTACCTGGCCTGGCTGCGTGGCGATGGCGTGGCGGGCAGCGTATTCCTGCTGCTGCTCGCACAGCCGCTGTTCTACCTGGCCACGGCCGCCTACGCATTGTTCTTCGTCGGCGTGACCCGCGACATGGGCACCGCGCTGTCGGCGGTCGGCCTCAGCATCGGCACCGCGCTGGCCTTCTCCAGTGCCACCTTCCCGGTCCTCGACGGTCCCTTGTTCACCCGCGCCTGGCATCAGCTGCTGCCCCTCAGCGCCTACATCAAGCTGCAGACCCAGCAGCAGTTCATCGGTTCGCCGCTGCAGGTTTCGGTGTGGCCGCTGGCCACGCTGTTGTTGATGGCGGTGGTGGCAGGAGGCGTCGGCGGCCTGCGCCTGATCGCCTTTGCGCGCACACCTGCCGCCGCACAGCCCGCAGGGGCCGACGCATGAGCGCACTCTGGCGCAGCCTGCGGCAGACCCTGATGGCAGTGCTCTGCGACCGCTACGCGATCGTGGTGATGGTCGGGGCGGTGATCCTGTACTCGTTCTTCTATCCAGCCGCCTACCGGCACCAGGTGGCCGGCAACCTGCCGGTGCTGGTGGTGGACGAAGACCACAGCGCGACCAGCCGCGAGCTGCTGCGCAAGCTCGACGCACTGCGCGTTGCGCGCGTGGTCGGTCAACCCGCGGACGTCGACAGCGCACGCCGGCAGCTGGAAGCCGGCCATGCCGAAGGCATCGTCGTGATCCCGGCCAATCTGGAGCGCGACATCCTGCGCGGCCACCCGGCCAAGCTGGTACTGCTTGGCAACGGTGCCTACCTGGGCCGCGCCAGCTGGGTGCTGGGCAGCGTGGCTGACGCGCTGGGTGCGTTCGGGCGTGATGCCGTGGTCGGCCAGGCCGCCTTCATGGGCGCACCGCAGGCACCGCCGGTCACGCTTGTGCAGCGCCCCCTGTACAACACGCAGGAAGGTTATGGCAGCGCCATCGTCCCCGGCGTGGCCGAGCTGATCGTGCACCAGACGCTGCTGATGGGCATCGGCGTCCTGCTCGGCGGCCGCCGCCTCGCGCTCGGCCGGCGCCTGCGCTTCGACCTGCCGACCCTGGCCGGCATGGCACTGGGCTTCGGCCTGATCGGCCTGTTCGGTCTGTTCTGGTATGCCGGGTTCACTGCCTGGGTGCAGGACTATCCACGCGGAGGCAACCCGCTGGGCCAGCTGCTGGGTGGCACGCTGTTCATCGCGGCGACGGTGGCCTTCGGCCTGTTCGTCGGCAGCTTCTTCCGCACCCGCGAACGCGCCTTCCAGTACATCATCGCCACCTCGATCCCGCTGTTCTTCCTCGCCAACCTGTCGTGGCCCTCGGTGATGACGCCACAACCGCTGGTCTGGCTGGCGCAGCTGCTGCCGACCACCTCCGGCATCAACCTGATGGTGCGCCTGAACCAGATGGACGCCAGCCTGGCCGAAGTCAGCCACGAACTGATCACCCTCACCGTCCTGCTGCTGCTCTACGGCAGCCTCGCCACCTGGCGCCTCCTCGCAAAAAAGGGGACGGAGGGGATTAAGTCGTAAGCGGCCGGTTGGGGGGATTGCGACTTAATCCCCTCCGTCCCCTTTTCCTGCAATGAAGAACGCCGGCGCGAGGCCGGCGTTCGAGTACTGCGATGTGGAAGGGGAAAAACGGGGGCCGTCGGCGATCGATCAGCGATAGACGCGTTCGCAGCGGCGCTCGACCACGCGGTCGCCGTTCTTCTGCTGGCTGTTGCCCTGGATCTGGCGGCCCGCCGCACCACCGGCAACAGCACCGGCCACGGTAGCGAGCTTCTTGCCATTGCCGCCGCCCACCTGGTTGCCCAGCAGGCCGCCGATCACCGCGCCAGTGGCCGTACCGGCGATGCGGTTCGGATCGCGCGAGTTGCGCTGCACTTCCACGTTCTTGCAGACCACGCGGCTGCCATCGTTGAATCGGCGTCCTTCATCGCGCGGGCCATAGGTCTGCGCGCCGGCCACCGACGAAGCCGCCAGCAGGGTGCCCAGCACAAGCAATCGGGTCGAGGTCTTCATGGCCATCTCCTAGGTTCCGGTATGGCGCAAGTGTCCTCCCGCGGCTGGCAACCGGAAGTGAAATGCGCGTGTCCGCGGCCTCATCGGCCATCGCGCGTTCAGGAAGAAAATCCGCGCCCATCACGATCAGCCATCGTGATGGGCGCCGTCTCCCTGCCGGCATTGCCCTCTGCTAGAACTCTTCCCACCCCCCGGCATTGGCTGCCAGTGTCGGCTCGATGCGCGGCGACAGCGTTGCCGCCCTGCGCACCGGGGTGACCTTCGCGGCCACCGCAGCCAGGGCCGGACGCACGGCTGCAGCCGCCGTTACCGCGCCGGTGCGGAACACCGAAACCGCCTCGGCCAGCAGGTTCGCCTGCTCCTCCATGGAACGCGCCGCAGCACTGGCCTCTTCCACCAGTGCCGCATTCTGCTGCGTGGTCTCGTCCATCTGCACCACCGCCTGGTTCACCTGTTCGATGCCCGAACTCTGCTCCTGCGAGGCAGCAGAGATATCGGCCATGATGTCGGTCACGCGCTGCACGGAAGCAACGATCTCGCCCATCGTGGTGCCTGCCTGTCGGACCAGCGCCGATCCATCGGCGACCTTGCCAACCGAATCTTCGATCAGGCCCTTGATCTCCTTGGCCGCACCGGCCGAGCGCTGTGCCAGCGTGCGCACCTCACTGGCCACCACCGCAAAGCCCCTGCCCTGCTCGCCGGCACGCGCGGCTTCCACCGCCGCGTTCAACGCCAGGATGTTGGTCTGGAAGGCAATGCCATCGATGACCGAGATGATCTCGGCGATCTTCTTCGACGAGGCCTCGATGGCCGACATCGTGGTGACCACCTGGCCGACCACCTCGCCGCCCTGCGAGGCGACACCGTGCGCACCGATGGCGAGCTGGTTGGCCTGGCGGGCGTGCTCGGCGTTCTGCTTCACGGTGGAGGTCAGCTCCTCCATCGACGCCGCCGTCTCTTCCAGGTTCGCCGCCTGCTGCTCGGTGCGCCGCGACAGATCGGTGTTGCCCGAGGCGATTTCGCCTGCCGCCAGGTTGATGCTGGACGCACTGGCCTGGATGCGGCCGACGATCTGCTTGAGCTGATCGACGGTCGCATTGCAGTCATCGCGCATGCGGGCGAACACGCCGTGGAAGTCACCCTGCATGCGCACAGTGAGGTCACCGCGCGAGATCGCCTGCAGCAGGGTCGACACCTGCACCAGGTTCTCGTCGGTGGTCTGCATCAGGCGATTGAGCCCGGCCACCATGTCGCGGAAATCGTAGGCGAAGCGATCTTCATCGCCGCGCAGGCTGAAGTCGCCCGCCGCCGCGGCCGTCGCCAGCCGGCGGATCTCGCTGTTGATCGCCGACAGGCTGGTCTTGGTCTCGTCCATTGCCTGGGTGATCGCCGCCTTCTCGCCCGGCAGCGGATCCATGTCCACCGACAGGTCGCCACGGGCGTAATGCTTCATCACTTCGATCAGCCGGTTCTGTACCTGCACGTGTGAGCCGACCAGCGCGTTGGTCTCGTGCACCATGCGCCCGTAGTCACCAGGGAAGGCACTCTCGTCCATGCGATAGCTGAGGCTGCCCGCATCGTGCTGGCGCGCCAACTCGCCCTGCGCCGCCATCACCGACTGCAACTGCGCCTGCATGCGCTGCATCGACCTGAGCAGCTGCGTGACCTCATCGTTGCCGGAGGCGTCAATGCTGTTGTCCAGCCGCCCATTGGCGATGCCGTCGGCCAGCTTCACCGCGCCTTCCAGCGGGCGGGTCAGGCTGCGGGTGATGGCCCACGCGGCCAGCGAGCCCAGTACCAGGCTCAACACGCCGAACACGATCGACAGCGTGCCGGTCCAGGATTCGGTTGAACGGTATTCCTCGCGGCTGCGCTCGGTCAGTGTCTCCTGATGCCGCAGCAGGGTCGAGATCGCTTCGTTCCACGCGGTTGCCAGCCCCTGCTCGGCAAGCAGTTCCTTGGCCGCGCCGTCGAAATCCCCGGCCTTCATGCGCTCGTGAAGATGCCGGGTGGAGGCGTCGGTGGCCTTGCGTGCCGCGTCGATTTTCGCCACCAGGGTATCGCCGGTCGCGTCGCGCGGAATCCTGATGTACCTGGCCCAGATACCGTCGTAGGTCTGCGACAGCTCCTGCGCCTTCTGATAATCCCTGTCAAAATCCTCGCCGCGCTTGATCACCATCAGGCGGCGGTGCATCAACACCGCGTTGTTGGTATCCAGCATGTCGTTCAACAGCCGCATCTTCACCATGTTGACGTCCACCACTTTCTCGAACTGGGCGGACTTCAGGTGATTTCCGTACAGCGCCAGGCCAACGATGGCCACGATGAACAGCAGCAGCAATCCAAACCCGGCACCCAGCCGGGATCCCACTCGGAGGTTGCGTAAGGCGAGCATCTCAATTCCCTTGATCATGGCCGTACGATCGATGGCGGCGCAGCGCACGGAAACTTTATGGGTCGATATTATTGTATCGATCCAAATCTCTGGAACTATGCAGAAAGGTGTGAAGGACACACTTAATGGAGGTGGTTATTCCTGCCGGGCATATCAATGCACGAGCACATCAATCGCAGTCATCACGCAGCGCTCGCGAGTCGTGACCGCAGAAACCGTCACCTGATGCACGGAGGGGGAGGATGAAGCCCATCGATCCTGGCACCCTTCTGTCCAGAGGAACAACGCGCTGCTTCGCGACTACCGTCAGGGCTGCAATCTGGCATCTGCCATCGCAGGGCCCCGACCCTTGAGTATTTCAACCCTGATGAAGGGGTCCAGACCCCATTACAATCGACTGCCACTGATCTCCCACTTATTGACCTTCAAGTCAATAAAACCGCAGTCATTGAGATTCTCGTCGCTCTGGAAGTAGGAGACGGGAAGGTCACCCCATGCTGCACGGACCCACGCGCTGCGCTGAGGCAATACGATCGAGGAGTGCATGGAAACTGCGTACTTTCTACTCATGCCTGTCCACGAAAATTGACTCCCAGGACGGGGCGACGGAAATTTCCTCAAGATACCGCTCAAGGTCTCTGAACGGAGAGACCCCTATAGCAGCGAAGGAGAACCACCCGGCATCGCACTCGTCGCAGACAAATATCTGAACGCCGCGCTCCTTTACTTGAGCTTTCAACACCTCACCCTGCTCACAACGGGGACAGATCAAACTACCCCCACCGCACCGGAGACGCAGATACAACGTTACTGACCATCCCAGGAACAATTTCCCAGACCTTTCTTGCCGATGATACAGGAGGAGAATCTATTTCCATCACCCAGCCAGTCATCATTGACAGTGGAAGTTGAACGCGCCCGAGGGGGTCCTGCTGCCGATGGCACCAATCAATGAAGAAGAAGACTTCGGGCGAACTCTCTACCAGCTGATGGCCCTGCTATTGGCGATGGGTCACGTCGTTTTCTTCCCTGCAAACCGGCGCGCGCCACGACGGGAGTGCCGAGCACTTTGACTCAGCAAAGTAGTTTGCCAAACCCCAGCATGGGTCCGCAAAGCATCCGGCGCTCAGCCATGTCCAACGCACAGGGAACAACGCTACAGTCGACATATGTCGCTCATCCTGCAGATCGAAGGCTGTGCCATTCACGACATCCCCAGCCTGTATGCGGAGATCAACCGCGTGTTCATGGCCGGCGAGGACTGGCAGCTCGCGCCAAGCCTGGACGCCCTGGATGATCTGCTGCATGGCGTCCATGGCGTGTTGGCCGGCCATGAGCGGGCCACGGTGATCTGGAGTGATATCGAGCACAGCCGCGCCGCACTGGGACGAACTACCACATGCCAGTGGCTGCAGTCCAAGCTGGAAGCCCCGGGCACCTTCAACACGCGGACCATTGCGCGCCAGCTGGACGCCCTGCAACGGGGCGAGGGCCCAACCTACTTCGAGATCGTGATGGATATCTTCGCCAGCCACCGGCAGATCACCCTGGTCCCGGCCTGACCCCGTTGCTGTGCGGTACCCGCCTGCCACCGGTAGCCGCAGCCCTGTGCCCCAGCAGTTACCATGGACGGCCCTGTACCCGCTCCGTTGCCGCTGCCCTCCGGCGCGAACGGACGCCCCGGATTCACGAGCCCCATGTCCAAAGAAAAGTCCGCCGAACACACCCCGCTGATGAAGCAGTTCTTCGCAGCCAAGTCCGAGTATCCGGACCTGCTGCTGTTCTTCCGCATGGGCGACTTCTACGAGCTGTTCTACGACGACGCGCGCAAGGCCGCGCGCCTGCTCGACATCACCCTGACCCAGCGTGGCAGCTCCGGCGGCGCGCCGATTCCGATGGCCGGCGTGCCGGTACATGCCTATGAAGGCTACCTGGCGAGGTTGGTGGCGCTGGGCGAGTCGGTGGCGATCTGCGAGCAGATCGGCGACCCGGCGCTGGCCAAGGGCCTGGTCGAACGCAAGGTGGTGCGCATCGTCACCCCCGGCACCGTCACCGACGAAGCGCTGCTGGATGAGCGCCGTGACACCCTGCTGATGGCGCTGTCGCGCACGAAGCAGGGCTACGGCCTGGCCTGGGCCGACCTGGCCGGTGGCCGCTTCCTGGTCAATGAAGTCGAGACCGACGACGCGCTGGAAGCCGAACTGGCCCGACTGGAACCGGCCGAGCTGCTGGTGCCCGACGAGGAGAACTGGCCCGACTTCCTGCGCCAGCGCACCGGCGTGCGCCGCCGTGCGCCGTGGCTGTTCGACGCGGACAGCGGCCGCCGCCAGCTGCTGAACTTCTTCAAGCTGCACGATCTGAGCGGCTTCGGTATCGATGACAAGCCACGTGCCACCGCCGCCGCCGGCGCCCTGCTCGGTTATGTCGAGGAAACCCAGAAGCAGCGCCTGCCGCACCTGACCTCGATCGCGATGGAAACCGCCGGCGAGGCGATCGCGATGAACGCCGCCACCCGCCGCCACCTGGAACTGGATACGCGCGTCGACGGCGATACCCGCAATACCCTGCTGGGCGTGCTCGACAGCACGGTGACGCCGATGGGCGGGCGCCTGCTGCGCCGGTGGCTGCACCGCCCGCTGCGCCTGCGCGAGGTACTGGTACAGCGCCACCATGCGGTGGAAACCCTGATCGATCGCGGCAGCGATGCCGACATCCGCGAACAGTTCCGCCGCCTCGGCGACCTGGAACGCATCCTGACCCGCGTCGCACTGCGTTCGGCGCGCCCGCGTGATTTCTCCACCCTGCGCGATGGCCTGGGCCTGCTGCCGGCGGTGCGCGAAGTGCTGGCGCCGCTGGATTCACCGCGCCTGCAGGCACTGCATGCCGCCTTGGGCGAGCACGACGCGTGCGCACAGCTGCTGGCCAGCGCCATCGCCGAAATGCCGCCACTGAAGCTGAGCGACGGCGGCGTGCTGGCCGATGGCTTCGATGAAGAGCTGGACGAGCTGCGCCGCCTGTCCACCCATGCCGACCAGTTCCTGGTTGACCTGGAACTGCGCGAGCGCGAGAGCAGCGGCATTCCCACCCTGAAGGTGGGCTACAACCGCGTGCACGGCTACTACATCGAAATCAGCAAGGGCCAGTCCGATCGCGCGCCGGTGCACTACACCCGCCGCCAGACGCTGACCAATGCCGAGCGTTACATCACCGAAGAACTGAAGGCATTCGAGGACAAGGTGCTGTCCGCGCGCGACCGTTCGCTGTCGCGCGAGAAGTACCTGTACGAGCAGCTGCTGGATACCCTCGGCGCGCAGCTGGAACCGCTGAAGCAGTGCGCCGCTGCGCTGAGCGAACTGGACGTGCTGGCCGCCTTCGCCGAACGCGCGCAGGCGCTGGACTGGTCGCGACCGGAACTTGAAACGGCACCGTGCCTGAAGATCGAGCGTGGCCGCCATCCGGTGGTCGAGGCGGTGCGCGAGCAGCCGTTCGAACCCAACGATCTGGATCTGCATCCGGACCGCCGCATGCTGGTCATCACCGGTCCGAACATGGGTGGTAAATCGACCTACATGCGGCAGAACGCGCTGATCGTGCTGCTGGCCCACATCGGCAGCTTCGTGCCGGCCAGCCGGGCGCTGATCGGCCCGATCGACCGCATCCTGACCCGCATCGGCGCCGGTGACGACCTCGCCCGCGGGCAGTCGACCTTCATGGTCGAGATGGCCGAGACCAGCTACATCCTGCACCACGCCACCGCGCATTCGCTGGTGCTGATGGACGAAATCGGCCGTGGCACGTCCACCTACGACGGCCTGGCGCTGGCCGACGCGGTGGCCCGCCACCTGGCCTACCAGAACCGCTGCTACACGCTGTTCGCCACCCACTACTTCGAGCTGACCGCGCTGGCCGACGAGCAGCACGAGGGCGGCCGCAGCGGCATCGCCAACGTGCACCTGGATGCCGTCGAGCACGGTGAAGCGCTGGTGTTCATGCACGCGGTGAAGGACGGCCCGGCCAACCGCAGCTTCGGCCTGCAGGTGGCCGCACTGGCCGGCCTGCCGCGCGCCACCGTGGCGCAGGCGCGCCGTCGACTGGCCGAGCTGGAACAGCGCGGCGGTGAGAGCCATGCCGCCGAGCTGGCGCCGCAGGCATTGGATGCACCGCAGCAGTTCGGCCTGTTCGCGGCGCCGTCGAACAAGGCACAGGAAGCACTGGCCGCCATCGATCCGGACGAACTGACGCCGAAGCAGGCACTGGAAGCGCTGTACCGACTGAAAGCACTGCTGTAACCGCAGCGCGCACCCCTGGCTTCCCGCCGCCATGCGGGAGGCCTATCGAAAGATCCGGCAAATCTGATTCTTCGTTTCAATTGACAGAAACTATCAAACTGAACGGATCATTCGATTATTCATTTCATCTGGCCCTAGCTAAAGTCGAGTGAAGATGTTCCATCCCGTCTTCACCCGCAGGAGCCAGCCATGAGCCAGTCCGATAACAACAGCCCGAAATGTCCGTATCACACCGCGCCGTCGCCTGCGGAAGGCGCCCAGCAGCAGCGCGAGCTGAGCACTACCCCGAAGCAGAAGCACGGCGATGAACCGGTCACGCCGATGACCACGGCCTTCGGCGCACCGGTGGTGGACAACCAGAACAGCAAGACCGCCGGCCCGCGTGGCCCGCTGCTGATGGAAGACGTGTGGCTGCTGGAAAAGCTGGCCAACCTCAACCGCGAGATCATTCCCGAGCGCCGCATGCACGCCAAGGGCTCGGGCGCATTCGGCACCTTCACCGTCACTCACGACATCAGCAAGTACACCCGCGCCAAGCTGTTCGAGAAGGTCGGCAAGCAGACCGAGATGTTCGCCCGCTTCACCACGGTGGCCGGCGAGCGTGGCGCCGCCGACGCCGAGCGTGACATCCGCGGCTTCGCCCTGAAGTTCTACACCGAAGAAGGCAATTGGGACCTGGTCGGCAACAACACGCCGGTGTTCTTCCTGCGCGACCCGCGCAAGTTCGCCGACCTCAACAAGGCCGTCAAGCGCGACCCGCATACCAACCTGCGCAGCGCACGCAACAACTGGGATTTCTGGACGCTGCTGCCCGAAGCCCTGCTGCAGGTGACCGTGGTGATGAGCGACCGCGGCATTCCGCGCAGCTTCCGCCACATGCACGGTTTCGGCTCGCACACCTACAGCTTCACCAACGCCGACAGCGAGCGCTTCTGGGTGAAGTTCCACTTCGTCAGCCAGCAGGGCATCGAATCGCTGACCGACGCGCAGGCGCAGATCCTGGTCGGCCATGACCGCGAAAGCCACGGCCGCGACCTGTTCGCCGCGATCGAGAAGGGCGACTTCCCGAAGTGGAAACTGTTCATCCAGGTCATGCCGGAACTGGAGGCGGAAACCTACCGCATCCATCCGTTCGACCTGACCAAGGTGTGGCCGAAGAGCGACTACCCGCTGATCGAAGTGGGCCAGTTCGAACTGAACCGCAACCCGGTCAACTGGTACCAGGACGTGGAGCAGTCGGCGTTCGCGCCGAGCAACCTGGTGCCGGGCATCGGCCCGTCGCCGGACAAGATGCTGCAGGCGCGCCTGTTCGCCTACTCCGATGCGCAGCGCTACCGCCTGGGCGTCAACCACCACCAGATTCCGGTGAACGCGGCGCGCTGCCCGGTGCACAGCAACCACCGCGACGGTGCGATGCGCGTGGACGGCAACTACGGCGGCCTGCCGCACTACGAACCCAACAGCTACGGCCAGTGGCAGGAACAGCCGCAGTACCGCGAACCGCCGATGAAGATCCGGGGCGACGCCGACTTCTGGAACTTCCGTGAGGACGACGCCGACTACTTCAGCCAGCCCGGTGCGTTGTTCCGCAGCTACAACCAGGCACAGAAGGAGCGACTGTTCGCCAACACCGCCCGTGCCCTGGGCGATGCGCCGGACTTCATCAAGCAGCGCCACATCGACAACTGCAGCAAGGCCGACCCGGCCTATGGCGCTGGTGTTGCCGCGGCGCTGAAGGCGCTGGCCAGCCAGCCAACGGATCCGTTCAAGCCGGCCCAGCCGGAAGCGGACTTCCCCACCGCGACCCCGGGTGCCGAAGACATCGAGCTCTGATCGCCCTGCCCCGTGAACGCCACGCCGCCTCCCCGTGAGGCGGCGTCGCCGTTTTAACGGTCTGCGTCGTACCTTCTGCACGCCCAACCCCAATCAAGGATTCCGCAGATGAGCCTGACCGACGAACTTCTCGCCAAATTGCAGGGCGCCCCGCTGCAGCAGGTATCGCAGCAGCTCGGCATCAGCGATACCCAGGCCTCCGGTGCGATCAGTGCCGCGCTGCCGGTGCTGATGGGCGCGCTGGGCAACAACGCCTCGCAGCCGCAGGGCGCACAGGCGCTGCTCGGTGCACTGCAGAACAACCACAGCGGCCTGGACCTGGGCAGCGTGCTCGGCTCGGTACTGGGCGGCGGTGGCGGTGGCGCCGCCAGCGACGGTGCCGGCATCCTCGGCCACATCTTCGGCGGCAGCCAGCAGAAGGTGGAAACCGGCCTGGCCCAGGCCACCCAGCTCGACAGCGGCCGTACCAGCCAGTTGCTGCAGATCCTCGCACCGATCGTGATGGCCTTCCTCGCCCAGCGCCTCGGTGGTGGCCAGGCCGATGCCGGCTCGCTCAGCCAGGCCCTCGGCCAGGAAAAGCAGCAGGTGCAGCAACAGGGTGGTCTTGCCGGCGGCCTGCTTGGCAGCGTGCTGGACCAGGACGGTGACGGCCAGCTCGGCGTGGGCGATCTGCTGAAGATCGGCGGCAGCCTGCTGGGCGGCAAGCGCTGAGCCAAGGGGGCGCCGGACCCGGTCTGGCGCCCTGCAACTTACAACGCGTCGATATCGCCGAGCGCGCGGATCAACCGCCGTGCGCGTTTGTCCGGCTTGTGCTCCGGCGGCTGGAAACCATCGCGTGCGGCGATGCGCAGCGCACGCTGCTCGGCGCGGCGGGCCCTGGAGGCCTCACTCTCGGCATACAGCTGCTGCGCCGCCGGCGCCGGCCCGCGCTGATCGCTCAGCCCCAGCACCTGGATCTCGAAATGCTCCTCGCCGCGATCCACCTGCAGCTGCTCGCCGACGCGCACCGCGCGTGAGGATTTCGGGCGCTGCCCAGCCACGCTGACCTTGCCGGTCTCGATGGCCTGCTTGGCCAGGCTGCGGGTCTTGAAGAAACGGGCCGCCCACAGCCAGATGTCCAGGCGGACACTGGGCGGCAGCGGGGAAAGCTCGGTCATCGGCAGGGACTACTCCGTTCGCTTGTTCAGGGGACGCGGGTTGTCGGGGTCGGTGCGGCAGCCGCTGCCCCCGATCAGGGTGGGTACGCCGGCAGAAAGATCCTGGCGCTGGCTGCCGACCAGGCACTCGGGCCGGTCGGTGGGCCGCACCTGGGTATCGCCCAGCCGGTCACCTGTCGAACATGCGGCCAGTACGACGCTGATCAAGGCCAGCGCCAGGCTCCACTTCACCTGCAGTCGTTGATGCATTGCCACATCCCGCAAACCGGCTTGGTGCTAGTGTGCGCCTCCCGGGATTCGATCACCACTCCATGGCCAAAGCGCCGCTTGACCTGACCTCCGGCCCGATCGGCCGCAATCTCCTGCTGTTTTCCCTGCCGATCCTGGCAGGCAACATCGCGCAGTCGCTGAACGGTTCGGTGAATGCGGTCTGGGTCGGGCGCTTCCTCGGTGAGGCGGCACTGACCGCCACCGCGAACGCCAACAACATCATGTTCTTCCTGATCGGCTCGGTGTTCGGCTTCGGCATGGCTTCGACCATCCTGATCGGACAGGCGATCGGCGCGCGCGACATCGCGCAGGCGCGGCGCGTGGTCGGCACCAGTGCCACCTTCTTCATCGGCCTGTCGGTGATCATCGCCATCGCCGGTTGGTTCATGGCCCATCCGCTGCTGGCGGCGATGGGCACGCCGGCCGCCTCGCTGCCATTGGCCGAGGCCTACCTGCAGATCATCTTCCTGGCGATGCCGACGCTGTACGCGTTCGCCTTCCTCACCGCCGCCCTGCGCGGTGCCGGTGATTCGCGCACGCCGTTCCGCTTCCTGATGGTATCGGTGGCACTGGACATCGTGCTGAACCCTGTACTGATCTTCGGCATGGGGCCCTTCCCCGCGCTGGGCATCGCCGGCTCGGCCTGGGCCACGCTGGTCGCGCAGACGCTGTCGCTGGCCGGCCTGCTGCTGTACATGCGGCACAAGCGCCACACCCTGTGGCTGGGCCGCGCCGACCTGCGCCTGTTCAAGCTCGACATGACCATCCTCAAGGCGCTGGTGGTCAAGGGTGTGCCGATGGGCCTGCAGATGGTGCTGATCTCGCTGTCGGTGATCCTGCTGATGACCATGGTCAACCAGTACGGCACCGACACCGCCGCGGGCTACGGCGCGTCCCTGCAGCTGTGGAACTACCTGCAGATGCCGGCGATGGCGATCGGCGCGGCGTGCTCCTCGATGGCCGCACAGAACGTCGGCGCTCAGCGTTGGGACCGCGTGCGCGGTACCGCACGCCAGGGCGTGCTGTTCAACTTCCTGCTGACCGGCGCGCTGATCCTGCCGTTGGTTGTGTTCGATCGCCAGCTGCTGGCGCTGTTCCTGCCGCCGGCCAGCCAGGCGCTGGACATCGCCCGCCACCTCAACCATGTGGTGATCGGCTCGTTCCTGTTCTTCGGCGTCAGCTTCGTGATCTCCGGCGTGGTGCGCTCCACCGGCGCGGTGATTCCGCCACTGCTGATCCTGGCCGGCTCGCTGTGGGGCGTGCGCGTGCCGTTCGCCGAACTGCTGCAGCCGTACTGGGGCGCCGATGCAATCTGGTGGAGCTTCCCGGTCAGCTCGCTGGTGTCGATGCTGCTGTCGCTGGCGTATTACCGCTGGGGCGGCTGGCGCAAGGCGAAGATGATGGGCAAGCCCTCGCATGCCGAAGAACTGGCGACGCCGTCGGAGATTCCGGCCAGTCCGCCGTCGCCGGTGGCCGACCCGGATGCCGCACCACCACGGTAGTGCCGGCCGCCGGCCGGCAACCTCATGGACCGGCCAATGACAAGGTAGTGCCGGCCGCTGGCCGGCAACCTCACACCTCTCCAGCAGCATCGCGCAACAGCCGGCCAGCGGCCGGCTCTACCGTTTCTTCTTCGCCGCATTGAACGCCGCCGCTGCGCGCAGCAGCGCCTTGAACGCAGCGGCATCCGGCATCGCACCTTCATGGATGTCGATCGCACGCCGCGTGTTGCCCTCCAGGCTGGCGTTGAACAGGCCCTTCGGGTCCGCCAGCGCCGCACCGTTGGCGAAGGTCAGTTTCACTGCCTGCTTGTAGGTTTCGCCGGTGCACAGGATGCCGTTGTGCTCCCACACCGGTGTACCCCGCCACTTCCAGGCTTCCTGCACGTCCGGCAGCGCTTCATGGATCAATGCACGCACGCGTGCCAGCGTTTCGCCGCGCCAGTCTCCCAGCTCGGCGATGCGTGCATCGATCAGTTCGGCCGCCGGTGTTCCGGCATCGTCAGGGTTCGGCGCGTGCGTGGCCATCAGCGGTTCTCGTCGGGAAAGGAATCAGAACGGTGGGCTTACATGCGCTCGCCGGGCAACGCAGCGGCCTGGCGCACCCAGTCGAGGAACTGTGCCTCATCCAGCGCGCCATCCTGTGCGATATGCAGGTAGCGCGTATCGGCACTCCTGGACGGCTCGGGCGGCATCGGCTTCAGCACCGCGCCACGAAAGAACGCCACCTTGATGTAGCGGGTGAAGCAATGGAAGCTGAGAAACCAGCCTTCGCCCGGCGCCACCGCATACATCGGCGAGTTCCACTTCACCGCCTTGTGCACGCCGGGTACGGCCCGTTCGATCAACGCATCCAGCTGTGCGCCGACCGGGCGTTTCCAGTCCGGCATGGCGGCGATGTATGCCTGCACCGGAGCATCGCCCTCGCCCTTGGCGATCCGGGGGTTGCCGCCGGACAACAGCGTGGGCGCGGTGGAAGGTGCGGTTCGCTTGGCAGGCATCGCACGGCACGTCCATCGGGATGAAACCGCAGCCTAGCGCGGCCCGTAGCCAGCGGTCACGGCGCAGTGCGCCATCGGCTCAGTCCGCCTGCCGCGCCCGGAACTGGCGCCAATCCGGCAGCTTGCGGTGGCGGCGCAGCGAGCGCATCAGCGCCGCCATCACAAGGCCGAACAGCGCGCCGGCCACCAGACCGGCCACCAGACCGGCCACCAGCAACAGCACCAGCGGACGTTCGCTGCCCTGCCACAGCATCAGCCACATCAGCGCGGTCCAGAACAGCCCGAACAGCAGGCCCTGCACCAACGCGTTGGTGCCAAAGCCGGCCAGGATCGGTGGCGGCAGTGCGATGCCCAGGCGCCACAACAGGCGATGCAGCAACGGCGCCGATTGCACGCGTGCCAGCCCCTTGTCGTCGAGAAAGCGCAACGCCGACTGGATCACGGCCGGATAGCGAAGGTTGATGTCGTTCATCACCTGATCGTGGCCGACGCGATGCCGGAAACGCAAACGGCCACCCGAAGGTGGCCGTCGCGGCAACAACCGAAGTTGTTTATCAGGCCTTGTCGGCCAGACGGGCAGCCTTGGCGGCAGCAGCGGCAGCCAGGTCTTCCTTGATGCGGGCAGCCTTGCCTTCCAGGCCACGCAGGTAGTACAGCTTGCCGGCGCGGACCTTACCACGACGCTTCACTTCGACCGAGTCGATGATGGCGCTGTGGGTCTGGAAAACGCGCTCGACGCCGTAGCCGTGCGAGATCTTGCGGACGGTGAACGAGGAGTTCAGGCCGGCGTTCTTGGTGGCGATGACGACGCCTTCGTAGGCCTGCACGCGCTCGCGGCTGCCTTCCTTCACCTTCACGTTGACGACAACGGTGTCGCCCTGGCTGAACTTCGGCAGTTCACGGGTGATCTGGGCGGATTCGAATTCCGCGACGATGGACTTGTTCAGCTTGCTCATGGGTTACACCGATTCTTGTTCGGGTGGGCGTGTCGTATCGACAACGTAGGCTCATGCAGTCACCGGACTGTGCTGCACGTTTGTTTTGGGTACTGCGCGCGCCGACCAGGGCCGACGGGAATTGGCCATGATAGCCGATAAAGCCGACCCTGCGCTAGGGGCTGGCCTTCTGGTTCCGGGCCTGACGGCCCTGCTCCAGCAGTTTGCGGTCGGCCTTGCCCAGTGCCTGTTCATCCAGCAGGTCCGGGCGCCGCTCGGCGGTCCGGAGCAGCGACTGCTGGCGACGCCAGGCGGCGATGGCCGCGTGGTTGCCCGAGCGCAGCACGTCCGGCACGTCACCCAGCGGGTGCTGGGCCGGCTGGCTGTAATGCGGGCAGTCGAGCAGGCCGAGGTCGCCCTCGAAGCTGTCCTGCGCCGCCGATTCGGCGTCGTTCAGGGCACCGTCCTGCAGGCGGGCCACGGCGTCGATGATCACCGCCGCGCCCAGTTCACCCCCGGACAGCACGTAGTCGCCGAGGGAGATCTCCTCGTCGACATTGGCCTCCAGGAAACGCTCGTCGATGCCCTCGTAGCGGCCGCAGAGCAGGACCACGCGCGGCAGCGCCGCCAGTTCCCGCACCTTGGCCTGGGTCAGCGGCGCCCCCTGCGGGCTGAGGTAGATCACCCGCGCCGGGGTCGGATCGGCCTCACGGATCGCCTGCAGGCAGGCCTGCAACGGCTCGATCAGCATCACCATGCCCGGGCCACCACCGAACGGACGGTCGTCCACGCGGCGGTAGTTGCCTTCGGCGTAATCACGGGGGTTCCAGCCGTGCAGGCTGAACAGCCCCTTCTCCTGCGCGCGCCCGACCACGCCCAGTCCGGCGGACTGGGCGAGGAACTCGGGGAACAGGGTGATGACGTCGAAACGCATGCTCACGCTCAGAACTCGGGATCCCAGTCGACCACGACCAGGTTGGCCTCGAAGTCGACCGACTTGACGAAGTCCGGCTGCACGAACGGAATCATCCGCTCGCGATCACCGCGGACCACCACCACGTCGTTGGCGCCGGTGCTGAACAGGTGCGAGACCTGGCCCAGGGCAACGCCCTCGGTGGTCTTCACGTCCAGGCCTTCCAGGTCCACCCAGTAGTACTCATCGGGCTTCGGTGGCGGCAATGCACTGCGGGCCACGTAGATCTCGGTGCCGTGCATCGCTTCGACGGTATCGCGGTCCTCGACGCCGGGGAAACGGGCGACCAGGTGCTTGCCGCTGTCGCGGCCACGCACACCTTCAATCGTGGTTTCCACGCCGGACGGGCTGCGCACGATCCACGGCTGGTAACGGAAAATGGCGGAACGTGGCTCGGTCCAGGACTCGAGCTTGATTTCGCCGCGCACACCAAAAGCGCCGACAACCCTGCCCAGCAGGATGCGGCGCTCGATATCTTTCATCTGCTTCAACCAAGAGGGCCACGCCGAAGCGTGGCCCGTCAGGATCAGGCCGCAGCGGCCTGGGACTTGGTCGCTTCCTTGATCAGGTTGCGGACCTTGTCGGTCGGCTGGGCGCCGTTCTTGACCCAATGGTCAACGCGGGCCAGGTCCAGCTCGATGCGCTTCTCGGCGCCCTGGGCAACCGGGTTGTAGAAGCCAACGCGCTCGATGTTGCGGCCGTCGCGCGCGCTGCGCACGTCGGTGACGATGATGTGGTAGAACGGACGCTTCTTGGCGCCGCCGCGGGTCAGTCGAATCTTGACCATGGTGTTTTTCCTATTGCCCAGTCGCCAGGATGGCGAGGTAAGCGGGCGATTATAGCGGCAGAGCCCGGCCGAGCCAACCCCGGGGGGGCCGCTTGGGGTCAGATCCCTTTTGCGGCGCAAAAGGGATCTGACCCCAGCCCCTGCCAAGCCACCGCCGCCAGCACCGCCCTGCCCTGTTCAGCCAGCGTCTGCGAGCTTGGCAGGGCATGCCCGTCGATGGCGTCCAGCGCCCATAGGCCGCTGGCGTTGCAGGCAAAAGCGGCCTTCACACTGTCCAGTTCTGCCAGCGCCAACGGCCGCGTCAACTGTGCGCCGGACCAATGCTCCTTCAGCAACGTTTCAGCGGTCCCGCGCAGGGCCGGCGCCTGCGGCCAGAGCAGCCGTTCACCATCGTGCACGGCCAGATTCCAGGTGCTGCCTTCACTCACGTCGCCATCGGCGGTCACGAACAGCACATCGTCGAATCCTTGCGCCATCGCCGCGCGACGCTCGGCAAACAGGCCAAATGTGCCCACATGCTTGATCTGCGGCATTTCGCGCTGCCAGGCCACGCTGCGCACGCGCTTGGGCGCGGCCAGGGCCACCGGCGCTGAAACTGCCACCAGCACGTCCACCGGCACGGCCGCCAGCGGATTGCGGAAATCGAAGCGGCGCGAGTACACCGTCACCCGCAGCGAGGCATCGGCCAGGCCGGCCTGCCGCAGCGCCTGCGACATCCACGCCTGCACCTGCACCGTGTCCAGTTCGCTGCCGAACAGTTCGCGCGTGGCCTGCGACAGCCGCGCCAGATGCAGGTCCAGCCCCTGCACTGCACCACCACGCACCTGCAGCGAGGTGAAGTGGCCGTAGTTCACCAGCGCCGGCAGCAGGTCCGCCACCTGCGCCGGCTGGCCATTGCAGGTGACCCTCATCGCAGCAGCGCCTGCGCCTGTTCCCACATGCCGCGCAGCACGTCGGCGGCCGGCTGTGCAGGCGCCATCCACGCCGACTGCCCGGCCCAGGCCTGCATCGCCGCCAGGCGATTTTCCTGCACGGCCTGCTTGCGCATCGGCGCGGTCAGGCCACGCTGCACCGGGTACGGGCGCGGCGCAGGGGCGCCTTCGGCAGCAGCGGCGCGCACATACGCGGTCGCCAGGCCACGGCCAAGGCGGCCGCTGAACGCGCGCGTCGGCCAGGTATCTTCCGGTTCGCTGGCGGCCAGCCCATCGGCCCACGCCGACGCGATCGCCGCCTCGGGCGTGCGCAGGAAGGCGGTGCCAATCTGGACGGCGCTGGCCCCCAGGGTGAGTGCGGCAGCAATGCCACGGCCATCGGCGATGCCACCGGCAGCGATCACCGGAATCTGCAGGTGATCGGCCAGGCGCGGCAACAGCGCGAACAGCCCGACCAGCTGGCGTTCGGCCATTGCCGGATCAAACGCACCGCGATGGCCACCGGCCTCCATGCCCTGCGCCACCACGGCGTCGGCACCGGCGTCCTGTGCGGCACGCGCTTCGGACAAGGTGGTCGCGCAGGCGATCCAGGCAATGCCGGCGTCCTTCAGCTGCTGCACGTGGCGCGGCAGCAGCACGCCCATGATGGTCGAGGCCACCGCCGGGCGTGCCGCAAGCAACGCAGCGAACTGTTCTTCGAAATCGGCAGGCGTGGCGTCGGCGGCGCTGGCCGGCACGTCCGGGCCCCACTGCGCGAGGAAAGCGCGGCTGGCGGCCTCGGCAGCGACATCACGGCTCGGTGCGGGGTCCGGCACCCACAGGTTCACCTGCGCCGGGCCGGTGGAGGTCGCGCGGAAGTCCTCCATCCAGCGACCGATGTCGGCCGACGACGACAGCACCGCGCCCATCGCCCCCATGCTGCCGGCATTGGCCAGCGCGGCGGACAACGGTACGGGGCAGGCACCGGCCATCGGTGCCAGCAGGATCGGAACGGAAATGCCAAAGCGCTGGCAGAACGCCTCGACGCGGGAAGTTACAGCGGAACTCTGCATGATGGCCCATCGTTTCGGACAGGCCCCCATGGTGCGCGCGGGACAGGGGAAGAGTCGAGCCTGCTGCCCGACCACCTGCTGCGGCGCTTGCGCGCCGCCGCCCGAGCGTGGGCTCGGGCGCTACATCACACTGCGGACGGGGCCGTCATCAACGGAACGGCATGCCACGGCCGCCCATGGCACCCATCATGCCCTTCATGCTGCGCAGCATGCCCTTCATGCCGCCGCCGGCCATCTTGCTCATCATCTTTTCCATCTGCATGTACTGCTTCATCAGCTTGTTGACGTCGGCCGGGGTCACGCCCGAACCCTTGGCGATGCGCGCGCGGCGCGAGCCGTTGAGCAGGTTCGGGTTGCGCCGTTCCTTCTTGGTCATCGAGCCGATGATGGCGATCATGCGCGGCACTTCCTTGCCCTGGCTGACCTGCTGCTTCAGGTGGTCGGGGATGTTGCCCAGGCCCGGCAGCTTGTCCATCAGGCCGCCGATGCCGCCCATGTTCTGCATCTGCTCGAGCTGGTCGCGCATGTCGTTCAGGTCGAACTTCTTTCCCTTCGCGACCTTCTCGGCCAGCTTGGCGGCTTTGTCCTTGTCGACCTGCTGCTCCACCTGCTCGACCAGCGACAGCACGTCGCCCATGTCGAGGATGCGGCTGGCGATGCGGTCCGGATGGAACACGTCCAGGCCTTCCGGCTTTTCGCTGACACCGACGAACTTGATCGGCTTGCCGGTGATGTAGCGGACGCTCAGTGCGGCGCCGCCACGGGCGTCACCGTCGGTCTTGGTCAGCACCACGCCGGTCAGCGGCAGGGCGTCGCCGAAGGCCTTGGCGGTATTGGCCGCGTCCTGGCCGGTCATGGCGTCGACCACGAACAGGGTTTCGGCCGGGTTCACCGCAGCGTGCAGGGCCTTGATCTCGGCCATCATCGCTTCGTCGATGGCCAGGCGGCCGGCGGTATCGACCAGCAGTACGTCGACGAACGACTTGCGGGCATCGTCGATGGCGGCGCGGACGATGGCTTCCGGCTTCTGGTCGGCGCTGGACGGGAAGAACAGCACGCCGACCTGCTCGGCCAGGGTCTTCAGCTGCTCGATCGCGGCCGGACGGTAGACGTCGGCCGAGACCACCATCACCTTCTTCTTGCGCTTTTCCTTCAGGTGCTTGGCCAGCTTGCCCACCGTGGTGGTCTTGCCGGCGCCCTGCAGGCCCGCCATCAGGATGATCGCCGGAGCGGGCACATTGAGGTTCAGGTCGCTGGCCTCGGCACCCATCACCGCGGTCAGCTCGTCGCGCACGACCTTGATCAGGGCCTGGCCCGGGGTCAGCGACTTCAGCACTTCCTGGCCGACCGCGCGCACCTTGATGCGCTCGATCAGGGCCTGCACCACCGGCAGCGCGACGTCGGCTTCGAGCAGCGCGATGCGCACTTCGCGGGTCGCCTCGCGGATGTTCTCCTCGGTCAGGCGGCCGCGGCCACGCAGGCGCTCGATGGTGCCGGAAAGGCGCTGGGTCAGGGACTCGAACATGCGGCGCAACCTGTCTGAAAGCGGGGGACAATAAGGCAGACAGTATAACGGGTCCGGCTGTCCGCCCGGACTGCGACCACCGGGCCGTCGCCAGCATCACAGGGGTATGCGAAACTGCAACGATGACAATCGTTCTCATCGCCGTCCTGCTCTACCTGGCTGCCAGTGCCCTGCTGGTGCGTGCGCTCGGCCGCGATGAAAGCACCGGCTCCCCCACCTGGCTGTGGCCGGCCCTGCCAGCGATGCTGCTGCATGGCGGTTACCACGTGATGGTGGCGATGCGCACCAACGGCGGGCCGGACATGCACTTCTTCGCCGCGCTGTCGCTGGTCGGCCTGGGCATGGCCTGGCTGACCTCGCTGGTGGGCGCGCGCGGCCGCATGTCGGCGCTGGGCGTGGTGGTGTTCCCACTGGCCGCGGTACTGCTTCTGGCCTATCACGGCTACGGCCACGAGCCGAGCAAGGTGCTGGGCTGGCGCCTGGCCAGCCATGCCTGGCTGGCGCTGCTGGCCTACGCCACGCTGAGCATCGCCGCGCTGCTGGCGATCATGCTGTGGCTGCAGGAACGCGCCCTGCGCCGCCGCGAGTTCCGCCCGTGGCTGCGCGCGCTGCCACCGCTGGCCGACCTGGAATCGCTGCTGTTCCGGGTGATCACGGTCGGCTTCGCGCTGCTGACCCTGACCCTGGTCACCGGCGTGCTGTTCGTCGATGACCTGCTGGCGCAGAAGCTGGTGCACAAGACCGTGCTGAGCGTGCTGTCGTGGATCGTGTTCGGCGTGCTGATGATCGGCCGTCGCCGCTACGGCTGGCGCGGCATGAAGGCGGTGCACTGGACGCTGGCGGCAATGCTGTTGCTGCTGCTGGCGTTCTTCGGCAGCCAGTTCGTGATCGAACTGGTGTTCGGGCATTCGCGATAAAGGCATGCCGACCAACGGTCGGCACCCACCCCAACATCACCGGGTAGTGCCGGCCGCTGGCCGGCAACTGGACCGCACCCTGCGCGGATGCTGCCGCCGATCAGGGAATCGACTGCGCCAGGATCTTCCGCACCGAGCGACCGCTGTTGGTGAGGATGTCATCGACCTGCCAGCAGCCCTGGCCCTGGCGCACCATCGGCAGACGGGTCACGTAGGCCTTCTTCCATACCGCATAGCGCATCTCGACCTGGCCGGCAGTGGCCGAGGCCTCTTTCCAGCGATAACGCACCGGGGTTTCAATGTCGCCGTCCTGCGCATCCAGCCACGGGTCGGAATCGATCGTGCAGATGCCCTCTTCGCGCTGCTGGCAGGCACGCTCGCCACGCAGTGCCTTGCCGAACGCCGGGCTGACCAGCGCGGGCGGTGGCTCCAGCAGGTAACCATTGCCGGTCGTGGCTTCGAAGAAGGCACGGGCAACGGCCATGGGTTCCTGGCAGGCCGGTGCGGCCTGCACGGTGGGGGCCAGCAGCAGCCCGGCGATCACGAACATCCCTGTCTTTCGCATGTATCTGTCCCTGAGGTAGTGCCGGCCGCTGGCCGGCACTACAGGATATCCCGGTGCTGCCGGCCAGCGGCCGGCACTACCCGATACCCGGCTTACAGCCCGTAACGCTCGATCACGTCCAGGTGCGGCTGGCGATCCTGGTCACAGGCTTCAGCCAGGCGCAGCCAGCAATGCGGATGCGGCCACGTCGCGGTGTGCTGCTGGAGGAAGCGGTGCAGCGCCAGCGGCGCATGGTCCTGCGGCTGGGCGACGGTGAACAGCAGGCCGGGCAGCGTGCCCTCCTCCCTACCGGGGTCGGTGACGGTGTAGTCCGGGCGGCTGTGCGACCACACCTTCCAACCCTGTGCTTCGGCCGCCTCGACGAAGGCATTCCACGCCTCTTCGCCCGGGTGCGCGCCATCGATCATCCAGCTGCGGGCGAAGCCGCCGCGCTCCAGCACATGCACCTGCGCATAGGTCGGGATGAAATGCTCGCGCGCTTCCTCCTCCTCAGGTGCCGGATGCACCAGTGCGGCATCGAACACCACCCAGTCGCCCACCTGCTGGGCGCGGTTGGACGGCGCATTCTCGACGATGCGCGCGGTCACCGGGCCGCTGCGACGGGCGTAGTACTCCATCGGCTCGCCGTTCTCTTCGCTGCGGATGATCACCCAGCCCCATGGCTCCTCGACCACACCTTCCTGGCTGGACAGCTCCATGCCGATCGCCGCGGCCGAGCGGCGCACCGCGTCCCAGTCGCGCGCCGCGCTGGCCGCACTCATGTGGTCCCAATGCGCGGCGTTCGGCTCGTCCAGCAGCTCCACCAACTGCGCATAGCAGGCCTGGGCCTCGCTGAAGCGGCCGGTTTCCATGTACATGCGCGCCAGCGTGCCGCGCGCGCCGTGCGAGCCCGGAGACAGCTCCAGAAGCGATCGGGCCGCCTGCTCCAGCGCCGGCCAGTCGGACACCCGGCGTGCGCGCTGCACGTCGCACCAGTGCGCGAACACCGGCACGCTGCTGCGGTAGACCTCGGCCAGCTGGCGCAGGCCGTCGTCGTCCCCCTGCTCGGCCAGCCAGCGCATCAGCGTGTAGGCTGCGGGACCATCGTTCTGCGCATGGCTGCGTACGAACCGCCACAACAGCGCTCGCGCCTCGGCCTGCGCGCCGCAGGCGCTCAGCGCCGAGGCGGCCATCTCGGCCAAGGCCTCGTCATCGGGCAGCTGCGCCTGCGCCTGCAGCAACCACTGCGCCTCGCGCTCGGGGTCGCGCGCCTGGTTCTGTTCGCCCTGCGCGTCCAGCCATGCCAGCAGCTCGCCGGCCGGCACCGGCAGCGGTGCGACATCCGGCAATGCATCAATGCGTGCCGCCAGGCCGGCCACCAGCGCTGCCGCCCCCCGGTCCTGGCGCAGCTGCGCCAGATGGGTACGCGCCAGTTCCAGCTGGCGCAGTGCCACCCAGCGCGCACCACGCTGCAGGGCAAGCTCCAGGCTCAACGCTGCCACTTCGATCAGCAGGCGATGCGATCCGACCCGGGCGAAGTGCTCGATGATCGTGTTGAAGCGCGTGCCCAGGTCCCACGTATTGCGCGCAGGGTCACGCTGGCACAGCGCTGCGGCGGTGTTCGCCCACAGCCGCCAGTAGTTCGGGGTCAGCTCGCTCCACGGCACCAGCTGCTGCAGCGCTTCTTCGTCGCGGCCCAGCTGGGCCAACGCCCATGCCTTGGACAAGCGGCGCGGCACCGTGCAGTTGGCCGGCTCGTACTCCCCGGAGGCGGCCACTTCGGCTTCGCGCTTCTCGATCAGCGCCAGTGCCTCGTCGGCGCGGCCGACAGCGAGCAGGATCTTGATCTGCATCTCCGGGAAGCTGTCGAACACTTCCTTGCCACAGGCCTCCACGGCGTCGGCCTGCGCCTGCAGGTAATCCAGCGCCTCCTGGCCACGGCCATCGTCGAGCAGCGCATCGGCTTTCTCGCAGCTCAGGCACTGGAAGCAGGCCCAGCTGGGATCGATGCGGCCGAGGGTCTCGTCGCACACCTCGATGCGTTCGGGCACCCAGCCCGGGCCATCGATGTTGCCGTAGCAGGCGGCCAGGTCCTGGGTCACGCAGATCGACTGCGGGCATTCCAGGGTGTCTTCGCGGTGTGCCCGCTCGAACAGCGCAACGGCTTCGCCAAGTGCGCTCTCGCCTTCAACACGGTTGCCGACGCGGTTGCGCAGCGCCCAGTGGCCGACGTAGACGTCGACCCAGGGGTTGTCGAGCGCCTTGCCCAGTGCGCGTGCTTCGGGCAGCAGTGCATCGACACGGTCGATCTGCAGTTCACTGACCTCGTCGGCGAGGCGGTTCAGCAGGTGCGCGTTCTGCGCCTGGCCGGCCTGGCGCAGGTCGCCCTGCAGTTTTTCGACCCAGTTCCAGATGTCCATGGGGTAAGTACTCCTGTCTAGCGAAGGCTGGATGAGAGGGCGCGGTGCTCAGCGCAGCATCTGCTGCAGGGCACCGGCGATATCGGTAAAGGCGCCGTTGAGATCCGGGCCCTGCGTGGCGGTCGTTGCCCGGGCCAAGGGACGGCCCTGCGCAGCGACGATGATCTTCAGCGAGCGCAGCAGGCGTGCCGCCGCTTCGGCCTGCGGGTGGCCCTCGCGCTGGGCGCGCAGCAGCGCCTGCACCGCCGGGTTGTCGAGGTTGAGGTACAGCCGCGAGGGTGCACGCGATTCGATGCGTGCGGTGAACTGGCGCGCCAGGCGCAGCGCCGCCATCGAAACGCGCTTGTCGTTCTCGTCGTCTTCCAGACGCTGCTTCAGTTCGGCCTCGCGGTCGGGCACCACCACCACCGGCAGTGCTTCCGGGCTGAAACGCGCCGGCAGCAGCTGCTCGCCATCACCCAGCTGTTCGCGCAGCCATGCGAGCTGCGCGTCGTCGAGGCTGTCATCGCTGCGGAACAGTGCGCGATTGCCCTGCTCGGTGCCGAGTTCAACCAGGCGCAGGCCCTTGGCCTGGGCCCAGCGCCGCAGGAACGGGACCACCGCGTAGCGATGGCCATGCGCGACCGGCACTCCCATCGCGCGGAACAGCATCTCTTCGAAGCCACCGCCATTGTCGAGGATGACATGCACGGCACCGCGCGCCGGCAGGGCACTGGCCGGCAGGTCGCCCTGCGAGGTCGGCACGCGCACATGCTCCATCAGCAGGTCGAACAGGCGGTCATCGCACAGCGCCGCGCCCAGCAGCGCCTCGTTGTGGCGGCTCAATACGCGTCGCCACGCCTCCGGCTGCTGCCGCGCAACGTCGGCCAGACCATCGATCAGCGCCTCCAGCAAGGCATGTTGCACAGCGCGGTACTGGTCATCGCGCTGCAGGTCTTCGCGGCTGGCGGTGGGAGTCAGCCGCGAGGATTCGATCACCCCGCCGATGAAGCCAGCCCACGGCGGCAGCAGGTCACGGGCATCGTCATCCAGCAGCATGCCGCGCACGAACACCGACAGGTTGCGGTTGTCGCTGGTGCCATAGGTGGCACCATCCTGCACCCACAGCAGGCCGGTGGCATCGCTGTTGCCGTCGGCCCGCAGCGGCACGGTGACGATCGGCTCGAAATCGTGCTCGAAGCGCGCGGCGAACTGCAGTGCCTGGCGGCGTGCCTGCACCGGGTGCACGGCCACGTCACCCTGCCCCCGCCACGGCGGCGGCTCGGGGTTGAGCGCTTCGGTCGCAGCACCGATGAAGATCGGTTCGGACAGCAGCGCGCAGTAGCGGCCCAGCACCTCATGCAGGCGCGCCTCGTTGGCCAGTGGCAGGAAATCCGGATGCAGTTCCAGTTCCACCTCGGTGCCGACCGCGCGTGCCGGCACTTCGCTGACGGTGTACTGCTCGGCATTGCTGGACACGTACAGATGGCCCAGCTCCGGCGTCTGGTACGAGGTGGTACGCACGCTGACCCGGCGCGCCAGCACGAAGGCCGACAGGAAGCCGAGGCCGAACATGCCGATCAGGCCTTCATCATCCTCGCCGCCCTGGCGCAGGCCACGGGTATAGCCGACGCCGACGGTGGCCAGGTAGTCGTGGATCTCCTGGCGGGTCAGGCCGGCACCGGTATCGGTGATGCGCAGCACGCCGGCACCGGCATCGACCTGCACCGAAATGCGCGAAGGCACCTCGACGCCGGGCTGCTCGATGCGGCGGCGGATGATCGAGTCGTGCGCGTTCTGCACCAGCTCACGCAGCGCCACCACCGGGGTGGAATACAGGTGCTTGCCCAGCACCGTCATCAGTCCATTGAGATCGACCCCGGCACGACGGATCTCGGCGTTGGGGGCGGTGAGCGCGGTGTCCTGCATGTAATCGTTTACTCCTGGGCACGGAAAGGCGCCAGAGGGCGCCTTCGTCGAGCGGGAAAAACTAGCACAGCCAGCCTGACCGTTGCCGTATATGACGTATGTAGAGGCAGGCCCCGCAGCAGCCCCCCATGCCTCACGCCGCGTCGATGGCCTCGGACAGGCGCTCCACCGCGATCACTTCCATGCCTTTCACCGATCCGCCCTTGGGCGCATTGGCCTTGGGCACGATGGCGCGCTTGAAGCCATGGGTGGCGGCCTCGCGCAGGCGGTCTTCGCCATTGGGCACCGGTCGGATCTCACCGGACAGGCCCACCTCGCCGAACGCAATCGTCTTTTCCGCCAGCGGCCGGTCCTGCAGCGAGGACAATACGGCCAGCAGCACCGGCAGGTCGGCGGCGGTTTCCTGCACGCGGATGCCACCGACCACGTTGACGAACACGTCCTGGTCGCCGACCAGCACGCCGCCGTGGCGATGCAGTACCGCCAGCAGCATGGCCAGGCGGTTCTGCTCCAGGCCGACCGCGACACGGCGCGGATTCGACAGCGGCGACGCGTCGACCAGCGCCTGCACCTCCACCAGCAGCGGCCGGGTGCCCTCGCGGGTGACCATCACGCAGCTGCCCGGCTGATGGGTGCTGCCGCCGGACAGGAAGATCGCCGATGGGTTGGAGACCTCCTTCAGGCCCTTGTCGCCCATCGCGAACACGCCCAGTTCGTTGACCGCACCGAAGCGGTTCTTGAACGCGCGCAGCAGGCGGAAGCGGCTGCCGCTCTCGCCCTCGAAATACAGCACTGCATCGACCATGTGCTCGAGCACGCGCGGGCCGGCGATGCCGCCTTCCTTGGTCACATGGCCGACCAGGAATACGGCCGTGCCGGTCTCCTTGGCAAACCGGACCAGCCGCGCCGCGCTCTCGCGCACCTGGCTGACCGAACCGGGCGCGGCGGTCAGGCTCTCGGTCCACAGGGTCTGCACGGAGTCGGCCACGATCAGCCGCGGGCCGGCCTTGGACGCATGCTGCAGGATCGATTCGACCCCGGTCTCGGCCAGTGCGTTGACCCCGTCCAGCGGCAGCTCCAGGCGGTGCGCGCGGCCGGCGACCTGCGCCAGCGATTCCTCGCCGGTGACGTACAGCACCGGCAGTTCGGCCGCCATCTTCGCCACCGCCTGCAGCAGCAGGGTCGACTTGCCGATGCCCGGATCGCCACCGACCAGCACCACCGCGCCCTCGACCAGGCCACCGCCCAGCACCCGGTCGAACTCGCCGATGCCGGTGGAGACCCGGCGATGCTCGGTCTGCTCCACGTCCTTCAGGGCGGTGATCTTCGGCGGGTCGATCTTGCCGGCCCAGCCGGCCCGGCGCGAAGCCGGCGCCTTGGCCGCCGCCGCGCTTTCCAGCACGATTTCCGACAGCGAGTTCCAGGCGTTGCACTCGGTGCACTGGCCCTGCCACTTGCTGAATTCGGCGCCGCATTCATTGCAGACGTAGGCGGTGCGGGCTTTTGCCATCGGATGATTTCCAGCAACGGGAACAGGCGTGGCAGGATAGCCGAGCCGGGTCGCAGGTGCTGCGACCACTCAAGTCCTGCCCACCTGCGCCGATAGGGGTCGCGGGCGTGCGCCTTGCGGGCGCCCCTCCCTCCCCCACTGGATTCATCATGACTGGCAGCTACAGTCAGAGCCTGGTCATCATCTCCCTGCTGGTGGCCATTCTTGCTTCGTACACGGCACTGGACATGGCCGGGCGCCTGGCCACGGCCGAGGGTCGCGTGGCCCGCTGGTGGCTGGCCGGGGGGGCGGCGGCCATGGGCCTGGGCATCTGGTCGATGCACTTCATCGGCATGCTCGCCTTCGACCTGCCGATTCCGGTGGGTTACGACCTTGGCATCACCCTGTACTCGCTGGCGGTCTCGATCGGCGCCTCGGCCTATGCGCTGTGGCTGGTGTCGCGGCCCAGCCTGCCGTGGCGCCGGCTGCTGGCCGGTGCCGTGCTGATGGGCCTGGGCATCGCCACCATGCATTACCTGGGCATGGCGGCGATGCGCATGCAGCCCGGCATCGACTACCACCCGGGCTGGTTTGCCGCCTCCATCGCGGTGGCCATCGGTGCCGCCGGCGCCGCACTGTGGATCGCCTTCCGCCTGCGCGCCGAGCGGCGCAACACCCTGCTGCTGCGCGCGCTCGCTTCGCTGGTGATGGGGCTGGCCATCGTCGGCATGCATTACACCGGCATGGCGGCGGCGCGCTTCCCCGAAGGCAGCATCTGTGGCGCCGTCGGCAGTGGCGGCATCGACACGCGCTGGCTGGCAGTGCTGGTGATCGTCACCACCGTGGCCACGCTGGGCATCGCCCTGGTCGCCTCGCTGTTCGACCGGCAGATGCGCGTGCGCACCGGGCTGCTGGCCGATTCGCTGGCGCACGCCAACGACAAGCTGATCCAGGCCGCGCTGCACGACCCGTTGACCCAGCTGCCCAACCGCATGCTGCTGCAGGACCGCATCGAGCAGGCCATCGAGAAGGCGCGGCGCCGCAACCATGCAGTGGCGGTGATGTTCTGCGACCTGGACGGCTTCAAGGCGGTCAATGATGCGTACGGCCACCAGCTCGGCGACCGCCTGCTGGTGGCGGTGGCACAGCGCATCGGCGGCCAGCTGCGACCGCAGGATACGTTGGCCCGCCTCGGCGGCGATGAGTTCGTGATCGTGCTGGCCATCGACATTCCCGACGATGCGGTGGTGGTGGCCGAGCGCATCATCGCCGCGGCCGGCGAACCGTTCCTGCTGGATGCGGCCGAACTGCAGGTCAGCGCCAGCCTGGGCATTGCCCTGTACCCGGATGACGCCGGCAACGAGCGCGAGCTGATGGCCCACGCCGATGCGGCGATGTACCACACCAAGGAAACCGGGCGGAACGGCTACACCTTCTTCACCCCCTCGATGCAGCTCAGTGCCAACCGCCAGCTGCGCCTGCTGCAGGACCTGCGCAAGGCCATCGCCCGCGACGAACTGATCCTGCATTACCAGCCCAAGTTCCCTGCCGCCGGCGCACCGGCCACCGGGGCCGAAGCGCTGCTGCGCTGGCAGCACCCGGAGCTGGGACTGCTGGCGCCGGACGTGTTCATCCCCATTGCCGAGCGCAGCGGCCTGATCCTGCCGATCGGTGACTGGGTATTGGACCGCGCCTGTGCGCAGCTGCGGGCATGGCACCAGGCCGGGCATACGGAATGGACAATGGCGGTGAACCTCTCGCCGCTGCAGTTCGCCTCGCCGGCACTGCTGGACAGCGTGCGCGAGGTGCTGCACCGGCACCGGATCGAACCGGCGCGGCTGACCCTGGAGATCACCGAGACCACGGCGATGAAGGACGTCGATGCCAGCCTCGCGATTCTCAACGACCTGACCGCGATGGGCGTGCACATCGCCATCGATGATTTCGGCACTGGCTATTCCAGCCTGCTGTACCTCAAGCGCATGCCGGCCACCGAACTGAAGATCGACCGTGCGTTCGTGCACGACCTGGAGCGTAATGACGAGGACGCCGCCATCGTCTCGTCGATCATCGCGCTGGGCCGCACCCTGCAGCTGCAGGTGGTGGCCGAGGGCGTGGAGACGCAGGCGCAGCGCGAGTACCTGAGCGAACTGGGGTGTGATCAGTTGCAGGGTTACCACCTGGGCCGACCGATGGACGCCGAGGAATTCCTGCGCCGGGTGGGGTGAGGCGCCAGGTCCGGGGGTCGGATCCCTTGCCGCAGGCAAGGGCTCTGACCCCATCCACGCATGGCGTGGATCTCCTGGTAGAGCCGGCCGCTGGCCGGCTTCGCGTAATTGCCGGCCAGCGGCCGGCACTACCAGCCTGGTGGGTGCACGAAACGCGCAACCACAGCAAACAGAAAGGCCGCCCGAGGGCGGCCTTTCTGCGTGGCAACGTCGCGAGGACGTCAGTGCATCATGTGCACGTTCATGTTGTGCATGACCCACAGGGTGCCGATCACGATGATGCCGATCACCACAACGGTGAAGGCCGCAGCGTTGACGTTCCAGCGGCTTTCCGAAGAGCGGTCCAGGTGCAGGAAGAACACCAGGTGGACCAGCATCTGCAGCACCGCGGTGACCGCGATCACCACACCGTTGACGGTGCGCGAGAAATCACCCGACATCACCATCCAGAACGGGATGACGGTCAGCACAACCGCCAGCACGAAGCCGATCAGGTACGACTTCACGCTGCCGTGGCTTTCGCCGCCGGTGCCGTGGTCGTGTGCGTGGTTGTCATGTGCCATTACAGCGCTCCATTGAGGTAGACGACGGAGAACACGCCGATCCAGATCAGGTCCAGGAAGTGCCAGAACAGGCTCAGGCACGCCATGCGGGTCTTGTTGGTCGGGGTCAGGCCGTACTTCTTCAGCTGCACGAACATCACCAGCAGCCACAGCAGGCCGGCGCTGACGTGCAGGCCGTGGGTGCCGACCAGGGCGAAGAACGCCGACAGGAAGGCACTGCGGTCCGGACCGTAGCCCTGATGGATCAGGTGCTGGAACTCATAGACTTCCATGCACATGAAGCCGAAGCCCAGCAGCCAGGTAACCGCCAGCCACAGGAACATCTGGCCAACCTGCTTGCGGTGCATGGCGATCATGCCCAGGCCGAAGGTCAGCGACGAGGTCAGCAGCAGCGCGGTTTCCCACGCCACGAACGGCAGTTCGAACAGGTCCTTCGCGGTCGGGCCACCATCGGTACCGCCTGCCAGCACCACGTAGGTGGCGAACAGCGAGGCGAAGATGAGGCAGTCGCTCATCAGGTACACCCAGAAACCGAAGACGGTGTTGCCGCCGGTGTCGTGGTGCTCGTGGTCGTCATGGCCATGGGCCGCCGCGTGCGCGGCGTGCCCGTGGCTCAGGGTCGAGGTATTGGTGCTCATGCCTTCAGCTCCGACTTCACCAGGCCCTGGGCTTCCAGGTGCTTGCGGTGTTCGTTCTCGATGCGTTCCACCTCGGCGGCCGGGACCCAGTAGTCCACGTCCTGGTCGAAGGTGCGGTAGATGAACGTGGCGATCATGCCGACGAAGCCGACGATGGCCAGCCACCAGATGTGCCAGATCATCGCGAAGCCGAACACCAGGCTGAAAGCACCGATGACAACGCCCGTGCCGGTGTTGCGCGGCATGTGGATGTCGGTGTACTTGGCCGGCTTCGGCCAGGCTTCACCACGCTGCTTGCGCTCCCAGAAATCGTCCAGCTCGGTGACTTCCGGCAGCGTGCCGAAGTTGTAGAAGGCCGGCGGCGAAGAGGTTTCCCACTCCAGCGTACGGGCATCCCACGGGTCGCCGGTCAGGTCGACGGTCTTCTTGCGGTCGCGGATCGAGACGGCCACCTGGATGATCTGGCACAGGATGCCGGCGCCAACGATGAAGGCACCTGCGGCGGCGATCAGCAGCAGCGGCTCATAGGCCGGGTTGACCGTGCTCTGCAGGCGACGGGTCATGCCCATGAAGCCCAGCACGTACATCGGCATGAAGGTCACGTAGAAGCCGATGAACCAGCACCAGAACGCGCACTTGCCCCAGAACTCATTGAGGCGGAAGCCGAACATCTTCGGCCACCAGTAGGTGATGCCGGCGAACATGCCGAACACCACGCCGCCGATGATGACGTTGTGGAAGTGGGCGATCAGGAACAGGCTGTTGTGCAGCACGAAGTCGATGGCCGGGATCGCCAGCATCACGCCGGTCATGCCGCCGATGACGAAGGTGACCATGAAGCCGATGGTCCACAGCACCGGGGTGGTGAAGTGCACGCGGCCGCGGAACATGGTGAACAGCCAGTTGAAGATCTTCACGCCGGTCGGGATCGAGATGATCATCGTCGTAATGCCGAAGAAGGCATTGACGTTGGCACCGGAGCCCATGGTGAAGAAGTGGTGCAGCCACACGATGAACGACAGCACGCCGATGCAGGCGGTGGCGTAGACCATGCCCTTGTAGCCGAACAGCGCCTTGCGCGAGAAGGTCGCGATGACTTCGGAGAACACACCGAACGCCGGCAGGACCAGGATGTACACCTCCGGGTGACCCCAGATCCAGATCAGGTTGATGTACAGCATGGCGTTGCCGCCACCGTCATTGGTGAAGAAGTGCGTACCCAGGTAACGGTCCAGGGTCAGCAGCACCAAGGTGATGGTCAGCACCGGGAAGGCAGCGACGATCAGCACGTTGGTCACCAGGGCGGTCCAGGTGAACACCGGCATCTGCATCAGCTTCATGCTGGGGGTACGCATCTTCAGGATGGTGATGAAGAAGTTGATACCGCTCAGCGTGGTACCCAGGCCTGCGACCTGTAGACCCCAGATGTAGTAGTCCATGCCGACGCTTGGACTGTATTCGATGCCCGACAGTGGCGGGAATGCCAGCCAGCCGGTGGCAGCGAACTCACCGATCCACAGCGACAGCATGATCAGCACCGCACCGGACACGAACAGCCAGAAGCTGAGCGAGTTGACGAACGGGAACGCGACGTCGCGCGCACCGATCTGCAGCGGCACGGCCAGGTTCATCAGGCCGGTGATCAGCGGCATCGCCACGAAGAAGATCATGATCACGCCGTGGGCGGTGAAGATCTGGTCGTAGTGGTGCGGCGGCAGGTAGCCCTCGGAGCCACCGACGGCGATGGCCTGCTGGGTACGCATCATGATGGCGTCGGAGAAACCGCGCAGCAGCATGACGAAGGCGACGATGAGGTACATCACGCCGATCTTCTTGTGATCCACCGAGGTGAACCACTCCTTCCACAGATAGCCCCACAGCTTGAACTTGGTGATCAGGGCGACGACGCCCAGGCCACCAAGAACCGCGCCGATCAACGTCGTCAGGACGATCGGATCGTGGGGGATCGACTCAAGAGAGAGTTTTCCCAACATGTTCATTCTCCCGAACCCGCGTGGCCGGCATGGCCTGCGTGTTCGTGTTCGTTGGCATCCAGGTTTTCACCCGATTCCTTGGAATCATGCGCGTCACTGGGGGCATGGCCCTCGTGCGCTTCATGCGTGGCGGCATCGGCAGCGGCGGCACCGGCATGCGAGTGCTTCATGCCGTAATGCTTGTTGTCGCCCATGTGCTTGGCGATGACCCAGTCGAACAGGCCTTCTTCGGTCTTGCCGAAGTAGGTGACCGGATACCACTCGGCGTTGCGTGCTTCACCCAGCGCCTTGAACGAGGCCTTGTCCAGGGTCTGCTCGCCGGCGCGGACCTGGTCCAGCCACTGGCGGTATTCGGCATCGGTGACCGAGTAGGCGGTGAAGTGCATCTTGGCGAAGCCCGCGCCGCTGTAGTGCGAGGACATGCCCGGGAATTCGCCGGTCTCGTTGGCGATCAGGTGGAGCTTGGTCTCCATCGCAGCCATCGAGTAGATCATGCTGCCCAGGTGCGGGATGAAGAACGCATTCATCACCGAATCGGACGTGATCTTGAAGTTCAGCGGCGTGTTGACCGGGAACTTGATTTCGTTGACGACCGCCACCTTCTCTTCCGGATAGATGAACAGCCACTTCCAGTCCAGCGAGATCGCCTCGATGGTGACCGGCTTGACGTCCGAATCCAGCGGACGATACGGGTCCAGTGCGTGCGACGAACGCCAGGTCAGGACCGCCAGCACCAGCACGATCATGCAGGGAATGGACCACACCACCACCTCGATCGCCGTCGAGTGGGACCACTTCGGCTCGTAACGGGCCTTGGTGTTGGAGGCGCGATACTTCCACGCGAACGTCAGGGTCATGATGATGACCGGGATGACGACCAGCAGCATGAGCACGGTGGCCGTGATCAGCAGGGTCTTCTCATCCTGGCCGATCTGGCCCTTCGGACTGAGGATGGCCACCGCATCGCAACCGGTGAGCATCACCAGCAACGACAGCAGCAGGCCCGGGCGCAACCAGCGCCCAAGGGTTTTCAACGGAATCATCGGTCGATCCAATTGCGAGGGAATGCCGTTCCCCGTCCCTGCCTGTTCCGGCCAAAAGCCGGTCCCACCGGTCCGGAAGACAGGCAGGGAGGTGGGGTCGAGTCAGCCTTTCAATTTTAGGCCGTCACCCACCATTTAAGAAAGGCATTGACATTGATCGAGCGCAGGAAAGGCCCGATTCTGGCTGCGACACGTTGTCGCACCGCGCAGGTGTGACGGGCCCATGACCCAGGACTGCGTGCCGGCCCCGCGCGCTCGTGGGGCCATTCGCCCTCGTTCGGCAAAGTCACCTGAACCGGTTCAGCGTACTGGCGGGTGCCTGGCGTGGGATGCTCTGCACAGGAGGAAGCCCCCGATGGACAAGATCGACTTCAAGAAGCGCGACCGGGCGCTCTATCAACCGCCCGCCGGCAGGTTCGTACCGGTCGATGTGCCGCCCCTGCCCTACGTGATGGTCGATGGTCGCGGCGACCCGAACACGGCCCCCGCCTACCTGCAGGCCGTGCAGTGGCTGTATTCGGTGAGCTATGCATTGAAGTTCGCGCTGAAGGCCGAAGGGCGCGACTACGTGGTGCCACCGCTGGAGGCGCTGTGGAGCGCCGAGGACCCGGCCAGCTTCATCGCGCGACGCAAGGATGAGTGGGCCTGGACCGTAATGATCCGCACGCCCGAGGGCATCGGCCCTACGCAGTGGCAGGCCGCGATCAGCAAGGCGCGCACGAAGCTGGGGGATGCGCCGCCCAGCCTCCGCCATGAAATCCTTGCCGAGGGCCCCAGCCTGCAGACCTTGCACGTGGGCGCCTACGACGACGAAGGCCCCGTCCTGGCGCATCTGCATGACGAAGTGATGCCCGCACTGGGTTACACCTTCGCCGGCCCCCATCATGAGATCTACCTGAGCGACCCGCGCAGGACCGACGCGGCGCGGTTGAAAACCGTGCTGCGGCAGCCGGTGCGGCCGATCGGGCCTGATGAGGATTCCCGCATATGAGACAAGGAATGCCATGCACCTGATCAACCGACTGCTGCACTGGACCACCCTGCCCGCCGGGCGCCGCCTGATGGCCGTGCTGGGTGCCGCGCTGGTGATCGTGCTGGCCTGCAATCCGGATCTGCTGCCGTTGTTGCCGGTGGTGGATGCGCTGGGGCTGGACGTGCTGATGCTGTTGCTGACTGCGCAGGTGGTGGCGGTCCTGCCTTGGGTGCGGGAGCGGGCCGCGCGTGGGACCACGGTGCTTGCACCCCTGCTGATCGGCGCGTTGGCGGGAGCTGCAGGTGGTTATCTCCGGCAGCTGGCGTGGTGGCTGGCACGGGGTCCGTTGATCGCTGGAGGTAAATGAAGGCGTGTTTCCATCGGTTACGTTGCCGCCCCCCCTTTTCCTTGGGCAAAAACAGAAAGCCCCCGCGAGGGCCGGGGCGTTCTGTTGATGGACCTGCTCGCCTTGCGTGGAGCGCGCCTAGAACGCGGTCGGACCGATCTGAATCACGCCATCATGGGCCAACGCGAGACGGATCTTGGTTCTGCCACCCGCCGTGACCATTTGGGAAATCTCTCGCCTATGCGCCGATTCATCCCCCCACGAACAGAGACCTTTGCCTGCGAAACTTGCGCTGACAATGCGATTCCCGGCGGGAACAGACAGCGAGACAGACTCTCCCCGCTGCAGATGGGCTGCCAGGGTGCCGTCGATATACAGTGCAAGCGGGCACGCCCCACCAACCGCGCCAACGTCGCGCTTAACAATTACCTGTCCGGAAGCAGTGTCACTGATCCCATTGAAGGCGAAAACCCGCTCGGCGGGCACCGGTTGCGCCTGTTCGGAGCTGATCTGGCGGGTTGCACAGCCGGCAAGAACGACGCACGCAATCAGACTCACCACGATCTTCTTCATGAGATCCCCCGTTTATTGAAACTGTGTTGCCCGGTCCAGCGCCGCAAGCAATACACCTTGGCAATGTTAACCCCGACCAAGCAGGTACATGCCCGCGGTTCCATCGGACGCTGGCGCGGGCCCTGGGCCGGCGCCAGCACAGCCCAAACAAAAAGCCCCGACCAAAGGCCGGGGCTTTTCATTGCAACTGGTGCCGGAAACAGGAGTCGAACCTGCGACCTACGCATTACGAATGCGCCGCTCTACCAACTGAGCTATTCCGGCGTAGCCCGCGATTTTACGGGCTGGGCGCCCCGGCGGTCAATCCACCCCGCTCAGCTCACCTCCACCCGATTCGCACACACCCGCCCCTCCGCAAAATCGCGCAGGTTCCCCAACGTGATCGCCGAGATCTCCTGCAGCGCCTCCACGGTGAAGAAGCCCTGGTGGCCGGTCACCAGCACGTTGGGGAAGGTCATCAGGCGCTGGAAGGCCTCGTCGTCGATGATCTCGCCGGAAAGGTCCTGGAAGAACAGCGCGCTTTCCTGCTCATAGACGTCGATGGCCAGGTGGCCGAGCCGCCGCGACTTCAGCGCGCGGATCACCGCATGGGTATCCACAAGCGCGCCGCGTGACGTGTTGACCAGCATCGCGCCGGCCTTCATCCGCGCCAGCGAGGCGTCATTGATCAGGTGCTGGGTATCGGGCGTCAGCGGGCAATGCAGCGATACGATGTCGGCCCGCGCCAGCAGTTCATACAGACCAACCCTGTCGCCCACGCCGGCAAAGGCCGGCGACGGATACGGATCATGCCCCAGCACGGTGCAGCCCATGCCCTTGAAGATGCGCGCGGTGGCCAGGCCGATCTTGCCGGTGCCGACGATGCCGACCGTGCGCCCATGCAGGGTGCGCCCGAGCAGGCCATCGAGCATGAAGTTGCCCTCGCGCACGCGGTTGTAGGCGCGATGGGTCTGCCGGTTGAGCGTCATCACCAGCGCCAGCGCGTGCTCGGCCACGGCTTCGGGGGAATAGGCCGGCACCCGTGCGACGAACAGGTCCAGCGCTTGCGCGGCGGCCAGGTCCACATTGTTGAAACCGGCACAGCGCAGCAGTACGGCGCGTACGCCCAGCGCATGCAGCGCGTGCAGTACCGGCGCGTCGAGGCGGTCATTGACGAACACGCAGACGACGGCGCAGTCCTGTGCCAACGCAGCGGTATGCACGTCCAGCGCGGCATCGAAATACACGAACGCAAAGCCCTGCCCGGCCGCATCGCGCTGGTTGGCCTCGTCCAGGAAACGACGATCGTAGGGGCGGGCACTGAAAACGGCGATCTGCATGACGGGGCCTGGCTGGATTTCCCTGCCGACCATACCGCAGCACCTGCCCTGATGGGATGGCCCCGGCGATACGCATATCGCCGGGGCCGCGTACCCCTTAGAACCGGTAGCCCAGGCCCAGCATCACGCCGTTCTGGATCTGCCCGTCGCGGCGCTCACCCACGTAGTCGGCCATGATCGACAGGCGCTCGCTGGCGCGACTGGTCACGCCCACGTTCCAGGCCAGTACCTGCTCGCCCACGGCCTGGCTGCTGGCACCAAACACCAGGTCCGGGGCCGCAGCGAAACCGGTGCTATAGCGCGCCTGCGAGTCGCCCAGCTCCTTCTGCCAGACCACGCGGGCACGCGGGGTGATGCGCTCGCCGTTGTTGCCCTCGAAGGTCTTGAACAGCTGCAGGCCGGCACCCACGCGGATGCTCTCCAGGCTGCCGCTGCGTCCTGCCAGCGCACCAGCGCCCTGCCCTTCGTTGAAGCGGGTGGCCGAGGTCCGCGCGTAATCCACCACCGGCAGCAGCGGCTGGATCACCAGTCCCTTGCCGGTGGTGAAGGAGAACGCATGCTCCACCCGCGCCGAGATCGCGTCGTTGCTGTATCGGGCGCGCAGTGGCTGTTGCAGGCCATCGATGGCCGAAAGGCTGCGGCGGGTATCGTGGCGCAGGTCGGTGTAGCGCACGGCCGCCGACAGGTAGCCACGCGAATAGATCGCATCCAGGTAGCCGCCCACATCCAGCGCGCGCACGTCGCCACTGAAACCGGAGCCATCGCTGGCCTTGGTCGACATGTCCGCGGCGGCCACGCTGACGCCGAGGGTGACGCGGTCATCGGCCACGCGCGTGTCGGCACCGACCACGATGCCGCCGATGTTATGGCTCAGGCCGGCCACGCCACCGTCGGCATCGATGCGGCCATGGCTGGCAAAACCGCGCGCCCACAGGCCACGGCGGTCACCCGCCGCGCGGCTGTCGCCAGCAGCCTCGCCGGCCGGCTCGACCAGATGCATGGCCAACTGGTTGAACAGGCTGCCATGGCGCATGCCCGGCTGCGCCGAGACCGACTGCGCCGCCTGCGAGGCCAGGCCATCGGCATCGCCGCCACTGCGCATCGCCGCCTGGTGCTGCTGCACCACGTTGCCGATGCTGCCCAGCAGTGCATTGTCGGCCAGGCGCAGGCTGGCATGCGCGTCACCGCGCAGGGCGCCGGCCTGCTGTGCGATCACATCGCGGTCGGCGAACTGCAGTGCGCCGAGCAGCGACTTCAGGCCGCTGTCCTGGCGATCCGATGCGGCTGCCAGCGCGCGCCCCAGTCCATCGCCGGAGGTGCCGTTGGCAAACAGGCCCAGCTGATCGAAGCCCGGGTTGGCGGTCAGCCACAGCCCGTCGGCCGTCTGGTTGACGTTGAAGCTGAGCAGCGAATTGTGGCGCGGGCGGAATACTTCGCCCGCGGTGATGCTGGCGCTGTAGCCGGTGTCGCCCAGTCGCACGGCATCCTGGAAACCGCCCTGGTAGATCGGCCCTTCCACCAGATCGCGGCGGTAGCCGCCGGCATAGAAGCCCTGGGCGACGTTCAACGCCAGGTGTGCGCCCTGCGCGATCACCAGCGCCCCCTCTTCGGCCCCGCCATCGTAGAAGCTGCCGACGCGCAGGCGGCCACTGCCGGTGCCCCCGGCCTCGGTAACATCGAACAGCACCTGCCCGCCGGGCATGATGTTGACGTAGCCGTGGGTCACCAGATCACCGCCACGCGGCATCAGCGTGCCGAACACGCGCAGTCGGTTGAAGCCGTCTTCGCGGTAGGACGGGCCGGTGCCATCCAGCAACGCATCACTGTCGGTGCCGACCGATGCGATATCGCCATGGCCAACCACCACGCTGCCCGGCATCACCCGCAGCTCGGGGGTACGCAGCGCGCCGCCCTCCAGCGCGATGGTGCCGTTGTCGACCAGCATGAAATCGGCGCCGGTGGTTTCGGCGGTGCGCCAGGTGGCGCCGTTGCTGACACGGATCACGCCCGCCGAACTTGCCAGGGTGGACGCATCCAGATCGGCCAGCCGCAACTGGCCGCGCAGCTCATCCTGGAGGTCGGGGTCGGCAAGCAGCTGCTGCAGCGACTGCGTGCCGATGCCGTTCGGCCCCCGCGTGGAGACGTTGTACAGGCTCACCGCGTAGTTGATGTAGGTGCTGGCCCAGTCGGTGTTCCAGCGCGCGAAATCGTCGTCGACGAAGGCCTGCAACTGGCGCGCGGTGCGCAGGTAGCCCGGATTGATGTCGCCGCTGACGTTGCTGGTGACACGCAGGGTGTCGCCCGGATCGCGATAGCCTGCCGTGTTGATGATGTTGTTGCCGCGGATGTCCTGGCCAGGGAAGGACTCCAGCTTGCTGCCGCTGCCATCCGGATCGAAGGTGACCGAGGTACCCGTGGTGCGCGCCGGGTCGCGGAACACCAGCAGGCCATTGGGCCGCACCACCTCATACATGGCCTTGTGCAGCAGGCCGGCATCCATGCCGCCGCCATAGTTGCCGGTGTAGATCTGGGTCATGCGCGGCGACGGTGCGTAGGTGATCCTGCCACCACTGCTGGCGGCATGGATCTGCACCGAATCGACCAGTGGCAGGTCGCCGCCGAGATAACGGTTGACGCCGCCGGACTGCATGATCGAGCAGGACGAAATGCAGTGGCCGGACACGATCGTGTCCAGGCCCTGGGTGCGGATTACCGCCTGCAGCCACTCGCCGGCGATCAGCGCGCCACCGTTGGACGTGCGCAGCACGACTTCGTGGATCGGGCGTCCTTCGGCCTGCGCCTTGGCCAGCAGCGCGGGCAGCGCCACCACATCGGCAACGGTTACGCCGCCACTGAGGAAGACGCGATCGTCCCGCACGTGATAATTCATTGCCATGACGTCATCAACCGCCGCCATGGCGGTGATGCCCAGCAACGCTGCCAGGGCCAGGCTCAACTTCGAATGCTTCATGTGTTCTCTCTCTCCACCCGCAACGCACGGGTCGAAAGTTCAACGTCCGGACGGTGCGCCCTCCCCCAGTGCAGCGCCCCTCGAAACATGAACGCATTCACAATGGATTCGTGGGCCACGCACACTCTTCCCCATCCGGTCATCGTCGCGTAAAACTCGAAGACGTACCCGCCACCGACGTCCGAGGCCAGCCCTGTCCGCCCCCTCTCCTCTGATCCATCGCGCGCCGGACCTGTCCGCGCCGGCGGACGCGTTCATTGCGTTCGTGCGGGAGGAACGCGCGCCGTTGTGTGCGTTCCTGCGCACGCGCGGTGTCGGGCCGGAGGATGCCGAGGACATCGCGCAGGACTGCATGGAGCGGCTGATCCGCTATCGCGCGCACAGTGCCGACGAGCTGCGGCTGCTGCTGTATCGTATCGCCCGCAACCGCCTGGCAGACCGCGGCCGTTCGTCGCAGTCGCGGCCGCATCTGTCCCTCGCCGAACATGATGGCGGGAACGAGCCTTCCAGCACGTCGCCCGATCCATTGCGCCAGGCCGAGTCCGGGCAGATGCTGTCCCTGCTGCGGCAGGCCCTGTTCAAGCTGCCCGAGCGCGCGCGCGAGGTGTACCTGCTCAACCGGATCACCGGCATGAGCTACACGCAGATCGCGCGGCACTGTGGAATTACTGCCAAGACCGTGGAAAAACACATCGCCCGCGCCCTGCAGGGCCTGCGCCAGGAACTCGGAACGGATCCGCTGCACAACGACAGGGACAACGGATGAGTCACGCCAGGCCCAGGGAAGATACGCAGCTGTTCGAACGCGCCAGCGCCTGGGTGGCGCGGCTGGAGGCTCCGGACTGTACGCCGGGCGAGCGCGAGACGTTCGAGGACTGGTTGGCCGAGGACCCGGCCCATGTTACTGCCTGGATCCAGGCCGAGACCCTGTTCCAGCAGGGCGAGGAACTGGCCGCCGACCCGTGGCTGCGCACCGCCGCGGCACGTGCGGCACGGCCGGCGCCGCGTCGCTGGCTGCCGGCAGTGGCCGCTGCCGCAGGCGTCTGCCTGGCCATCGGGATCGGCTGGATGATTGCCGTCGACGGCAACCCCACGCCGCTGCGCTACGCCAACGATTCCCACCAGCCCCGGCTGCAGACGCTGGCCGATGGCAGCGTGGCCACGCTGGATGCGGGCACCACCCTGCACGCCCGTTTCGGTTGGCGCCATCGCAACCTGGTGCTGGAACGTGGCCGCCTGCAGCTGCAGGTCGCACCGTCGGGCAAGGCCCTGCAGCTGCGCGCCGGCGACAGCACCATCCGCGACATCGGCACCACCTTCCAGGTGGAACGCCTGCATGATGGCCTGGTCGAAGTCGCACTGCTGGAAGGTGCGGTGGAAGTCAGCAGCGGGGGCACCCAGCACACCCTGGCGCCTGGCCAGCAACTGCAGGTACTGCCGAGTGGCCGCATCCAGCCCGGTCCGGCACTGTCGTCCAATGCCGCCGCTGAAGGCTGGCTGCAGGGACAGCTGGTGTTCGATGCCACACCGCTGTCGATCGTGGTCGAACGCATGAACCGCTACGGCCACACGCCGCTGGTGATCGCCGATCCGGAGATCGCCAGCCTGGCGGTAAGCGGCACCTTCCGTGCCGGCGACGCGCAGGAACTGCTGTCGGCACTGGAACTGGGCTGGTCGGTGGCTGGCCAGACGCGATCGGATGGCGCGCTGGAACTGCGCCGCACGTACTGAGGAGGCCTGCGGGGATGGCAGTACCGGGCGCGCTGCAGGGGGGGCTGCTCCGCACCCTGTTCTGCCTCGCGTTGGGCATCCCCGCGCTGCCGTCTGCCGCTGCGGCCGAGCAAGCGGGCACCCTGGAGGTCGATGTTGGCTCAGGCCCGCTGGCGCCGGCCCTGCAGCAATGGGCGCGCCAGAGCGGCATTGCCCTGCTGTTCGATGCGCGTGAGCTGGATGGCCTGCGCACGGCCGGCACCCATGGCCACCGCGATGCGGCCGCGGCCCTGAAGGAACTGGTCGCGGGCATGCCGGTGAACATCCTGCGTACGCCCGCTGGCGGATTCGTCGTACGCCGTACCCACCCCGCGCTCCCATCGCGACCTTCGGTCGCGGCACGCGCCACGCCCGCAGCACCTTCGCCACACAAATCCGCCGACGCGCCGCCGCAGGTGGAACTGGCGCCGATCCATGTCACCGGCAGCCGGCTGCCGCGCACCTCCGTGCAGACCACGCTGCCGGTCACCATCATCGACCGCGATGACATCCTGCGCAGCGGCTACGGCAGCCTGTTCGACCTGCTGCGGCACTTGCCGGGCATGAACGGCCACCCGGCGATGAGCACCTCGCGCAGTGGCGATTCGCAGTACCTGCCGGTGGGTGCGGCCACCACCACCAGCCTGGACGGCATGGGCCCGCGTGCGACCCTGTTCCTGGTCAATGGCCGTCGCCTGCCACGCTATCCCATGGTGTCGCTGGAACAGGGTGGGCTCACCGATCTTGGGGGAATTCCGCTCAGCTTCGTCGAACGCATCGAGCTGGTACGTGGCGGCGCCTCGGCCATCTATGGCGCCGACGCGATGTCCGGCGTGGTCAACATCATCCTGCGCGACCAGGCTGACGGCCCGGAAGCCATGCTGCAGACCGGCCTGAGCGGGCGCGGCGACGCTGGCCAGTATCGCGTGCAGGCGGCCACCGGCGGCGTGCGCGACGGAGGGGACCGCTGGTTCGCCGGCATCGACCTGCACCGCATCGACCACGTGGCCGGTGATCGCCGCCAATGGCATGCGGAAACCTCGCAGTACCTGATCGGCGCGTTCCGCGATGGACGCTACTGGCCGGCAGAACGCTGCGAAGGCCCATTGACGCGGCGCGATGGTGCCTGCTGGTTCGACAGCGCCCGACCACGCTCGCTGCAACCGGCCTCGGATACCGCCTCGACCTACCTGCGCTACCGGCATGAGCGCGGCGAAGGTCGCTATGCCTACGCCGAGGCGCGGGCCAGCCACAACCGGCAACGCTTCGACCTTGGTCCAACCGCCGTTGCCATCGGCCTGTACGGGTTCACCTTCAACAGCGTGCTGCGCGAAGCCGGCAACGTGCGTCCGCATGTACGTGCCACCGACGCCGACGTCACCTTCGGCATTGGCCGCGACCAGGGCCGGCGCAGCTGGGATGCCGGCATCAGCGCACAACGCAGCGATGTCAGCCTGTCCACGTCGGGCACCGTGCGCGCCGAGCCCCTGCTGCGGGTCGCCGAGACACTGGATTTCCTGCCCGGCTTCACCTCGTTGCCGGCGGGCGCGGCCGAGCAGTTGTTCCCGTCGATCCGCAATCGCGGGCGCACCGAGCAGTGGCAGGGCTGGTGGGGCATGCAGCGGGAGCTGATGCCATTGGCCGGCGGTGCTGCACAGCTGGCCACCGGCATCGACCTGCGCCAGGAGCGCTGGACCTCGCATCCCGACGCCCTGCTGAGCCAGGGTGACCTGGCGCTGGGCCTGCCGCAGGAGCAGCGCCACCTGGCGCGCCGCAGTGGCGGCGCCTACGCCGAACTCGGCCTGCCCCTGGCGCACACGCTGCGCATGGACCTGGCAGCACGCTGGGACCGCGATGGCGACTACCAGGCCTTTTCACCCCGTGTTGGCCTGCGCTGGAGCCCCACGCCCCGGTGGTCCTTCCTGCTTGCCAGCGGGCGCGGCTACCGTGCGCCCAGCCTGTTCGAGCAGCGGCGCCCCCCGGGCTATTTCGGTGCGATCGAGCTGCCGGCCTCCAGCGCCCTGCCCGACTGCGCGCAGAGCAGCGGCAACGGGCGCTGCAGCGTCACCGTGGACGTGGTGGAGAACGATGCGTTGAAGGCCGAGCGGTCGCGCAGCCATTCCCTGGCCGCGACCTGGACGCCGACCGATACGTTCTCGCTGTCACTCACCCACAACATCGTCGAACTGCGCAACGAGATCCTGGCCCTGCAACCGGCCGACGCGGTGTGGAACCCCGGCACCTGGGAGCTGGACGAGGACGGCCACCTGAGCAACCTGCGCCTGTCCTTCGACAACATCGGCCGCACCACCTCGCGCAACTTTGTACTGCGCGGGGAGTACCACATCGATACCGGCAGCACCGGCCAGTGGCTGTTCTCGCTCGATGCGCTGAAGCAGCAGGAACTGCGCCGCGAACGTGGCCATGATGCAACGGTGGACCTGCGCGGCCATGTCACGCCGACGATGGCCGCCGTGCTGAACGTGCAGTGGCAGAACAGCAACTGGGACATCGCCCTGCGCGGCAACCAGGTGGGGCGCACGCGCGCCTGGCTGCCCGGTGCGGAATGCCCGGAGGAACAGCGCGAGCAGAACCACTGCATGAACCCCCGGCAGCTGCGCTGGAACCTGCATCTCGCACGACGCCTGGGGCCGCGCGTGGTCGCCGCGCTGGACGTGCACAACGTGCTCGACACGCAACCGGTGAACTATCTGGTCGGCAACGGTGGCCAGATGCCGGGGCTGGACGATCCGCTCGGCCGCTACTTCCTGCTGACCCTGCAGATCCGCTGAGCGTAGTACCCTACGCGCCCTGTTCCATCGGTTCCCCACCACCCCATGAAGGCCTATCTCTGGTTCTGGGGCGCGTTCCTGCTGTTCTTCGCGTTGCCCTTCCCCTGCATCCTCTATGTCGGCACGTCGTGGCCGGTGCAACTGGCCGACCGCAGCGCGCCCTGGCTGGCCCTGCTGCTGCTCGCGCTGTCGGTGATCCTGTGGCTGGCCCTGCTGCTCGCCTTCCTGCACTACCTGCTGCTGGGCCCGCCGCGCGCGCTGCATCGGGTGCGCACCATCCTGGCCGGCGGTGAGCCGCGCGACGCGTTGATCGAACAGGCCGAGCAGACCGGCGTGCACGTGCGCGGCTTCGCGCAGTGGAAGCTGCAGCTGGGCTTCCAGAACCTGTCCGGCACGCCCATCAACGAACAGATGCTGGTGGTGGACAGCAAGCCGCAACTGCAGCGTTTCGTTGCCGGCCAGCGTATCGAGGTACGCCTGAGCCGGATGCCGGGCGCGTTCCCCAACGTGGTGCTGGAGGGGGCGCAGCCCGAACTGGATGTCGCCAGCCTCTGGCGTCGTGGTGTCGGCGCAGCGATCGGCATCGTGGCGGTGGCCAGTGCCTATGTGGCCGCCTATCGGCTGCAGAGTGAGGGGCTGGGCTGGACCTTCCTGTCGCTCGGTCATCCGCTGCTGGTGTGCCCGCTGGTGTTGTGCGGCTACGCGCTGGGCCTGCGCCTGCTCGGCCGGCTGCTGCAGGCCGACGCCCGCGGTGACGCGCTGAAGTATCGCGGCATCGGCGTGGATGCGAAGGTGCTGAAGCTGCGCCAGACCGGCACCTATCTCAACGAGCAGCCGCAGGTGGAGTTCCAGCTGGAATACATCGACCGCGAAGGTGGCGTGCAGCAGGTGAGCGTGCGCCGCTTCATCCCGTTGATCGAGCTGGCCAATCTTCCGCGCGAGCGGGTCACGCTGTTGTACGACCCGGAAGATCGCCGCAACGTTCGCCTGGAGGGTGTATGAAGCAGCCGCCCTCGACCCGGCTGGTGTTCTCCGTGGTGTTGCTGGTGCTGGCCGGCGTCGCCGTGGCTGGCGGAGCCCTGCAGACGCTGGGCGAAACACTGGGCCATTCGGTGCAGGCCAACAGCGCAAGCGCGCCGATCGCCATGCCGCCAGCGCGCGAGAGGCCCGCTTCGCTCGCGCCGATGACCGAGCCGCGGTTGCCGCCGGTGCCCGAACGCAACAACCGGTTGTTCGATGCGGACTACCTGCTGGCCGCCCGCCAGGCACTGGAACAGATGCCTGCGCTGGCCGGGCACCGGCTGACGGTGTTCCACAGCATCCACTTCTACGACGATGGCCGGATCAATCTGGACCTGGTGGATCCGCAGCAGCCGTCACGCGTGGACAGCTACCACTTCGAACGCGGCCAGTGGCGCAAGGGCGACCCGGTCAATCCGCAGCGCTTCGCGCCCACCATCACCCTGCGCCGCAGCAGCACGGCGCTGGCCAACATCGATTTCGAGGCGGTGCCGCGCGTGGCCCAGGCACTGCAGGCACAGCGCAACGCATTGATGGGCACTCCCGGTGAAGTCGGCCACGTCTATGTGATCGTGCGCAAGGGTGGCACTCTGGTCTGGCTGCCGGACGAGGTCGCCGGTGATCGCCAGTCCGCACGCCTCTCGTTCGACGCACAGGGCCGTTCCGGCAACGCGACCCTCCGATAGTCAACGCGAAAAGGGGACGGAGGGGATTAAGTCGTTTGTGCCTTGGTGCCGTCTGCGACTTAATCCCCTCCGTCCCCTTTTTGCTGTTTCACGGAGCGGGCGATGGCGTACTGCGCGCCGTAGTAGGTGGACAGCACCAGCAGGCTGGCCAGTGGCAGGCCGCCGGCGAAGCGGTCCCAGGCCAGCAGCGAGTCGCTGGCGACGAACAGCAGCGCACCGGCGGCCGCCCAGCGGGAGCTGCTGGCTTCCATTGCATCGGTGTGCGGTCGCCGCCACTGGCGTGCGAGCGCCAGGACCGCCATCGAGGCCAGCACCAGCACGTATGCCAGCACCGGAATGCGCATCGGTGCGGGCAGGTGCGGCCACAGGCCAAGTACATTGAGTACAGCGAACGCACCGAGCAGGACGCTGGCGGCGAGCAGGCCACGCCCGGCACGCAGGCCATCGCGGAAGGCGACGATGTAGCAGAGGTGCGCCAGCAGGAACGCGACCAGCCCCGGCACGAACGCATCCATCGGCAACATCAGCGCGATATCCCCCACGCACGACAGCAGCATGCCGGCCAGCACCGCGCGGCGGTAGAACGGCTGCGCGGGATCGCGCACCCGCCAGGCGATGGCAGCGATCAGCAGCGTGGTGGTCGGCTTGGCCAACCAATGCAGCCAGCGCCCGTCACCGTGCAGGAACGCACCGAGGATGGCGAGGATCGCCATCAACAGGATCACGCCATCGCGGGCGCGCGGTTTCATCGTGCCTTCCACAGGTCCGCAAGGCGGTCAGGCTTGCCGGCGATACGCTCCAGCACCGGGTACTGCAGGCCACCGTGGTAGGCGATGTTCATCGTTTCGATGCGGTCGAACTGCTTCACCAGCAGCACGATCGGCGCCTTGTCCTTCCCCGCCGCAGCTACCGCATCCTTCAAGCGCTGGCTGCTGTACTCGCGTCCGCCAACGGCAATCACCTTCATGCCAGGCGCCAGGCCGGCGTTGAAGGCCGGGCTGTCCCAGATCACGTCGCCGACCGTACCGTTGTCGAGCACCGTCGCACCCAGCGAGTACGCCAGCAATGCGGCCTTGGCGCGCTTCTCCTGCGCCTTGTAGGCATCGTTCGGCGTATCGCGGTAGACCAGCTTCCAGCCCGCCAGTTCCAGGCCGCCGGTCAACGAACCGTGGCCGTCCAGGCGTCCGCGCAGGAACGTCGCCCAGTCGTACGGCGCGATGCCGTTCAAGGTCGCAACCACGTCATCGAAGGTGTACGGGTTGACGTCCCAGTCGCCGTTGCCGACCCCGAAGAACGCACGTGCGAAGTCATCCAGGCTACGCCGGTTTCCGCTCAGTTCGCGCAGCTTGCCCTCCACTTCCAGCCACAGCATCTGGCCGCCGGAGTAGTAGTCCTCGCTCATCTGATAGTTGCGGTAAGGCAGCGTGCGGCGCTGCGCGATGGTCGGGTCATTGGTGGTGTCCTGCAGTGGGCGCCAGGCGAGGCCCGGCCGACCACGGTCATAGGTCGCGGCCACATTGGCCAGCATGTCGCGCGCCTGCGCGGCCGACCACAGCCCTGAACGCGCCGCCAGCACCTGGCCCCAGAACTGGGTCTGGCCTTCGTAGACCCACAGCAGACTATCGCCCATCGGCGTGTTGAAGTTGGCGGTGGCCAGATCGGCGCCGCGACGGTACTTGCCATTCCAGGAATGGGTGTACTCGTGCGGCAGCAGATCGCGCATCCACGCGTTGTTGTCCCACTTGGTGAAGTAGCCCGGGTCGGCACTGTTCTCGCTGGAACGGTGATGCTCCAGGCCGATGCCACCGAGGCGGTCGGTCAATGCCAGCAGGAACTCATAGTGGTTGTAGTGCCGCGCGCCGTAAAGCTTGTCGGCCTGCTGCACCAGCGCACGATGCAGGGTGATCTGCGCCTCGCTCGGCTTCAGCGATTTGGCGTCGTCGGCGAACACGTTGAGGTGCACCGGTACCTTCGCGCCCGGATCGAGATCGATGCGCTGATAGTGCTCGCCGGCGAACAAGGGCGAATCGACCAGATGGTCATACGAGATCGGCTTGAACACCACGGTGTCACCGTCGCGGCGCGCGGTCTCCAATGCAGTGGCGAACGACCAGCCCTTGGGCAGGGTCACGCTGGCCTGCGCCTGCAGCTGGCGCGCGTCGATGCCGGCCGGATACAGCGAGTTGGCGTTCCACTGCAGGTTGAGCATTTCCGGGGTCATCACCACCCGGCCCTGGCTGCCACCCTGCGAGGACAGGAAATCGAAGTGGGCGACGATCTCGCTGGCCCCCTCGGGCACGTTCACCTTGAACGCATAGACGTTGTACTGATCGCGCTGCCAGGCCAGGGGCTTGCCGTTGGCGGTCACGCGCAGGCCGGCCAGCTTGTCGATCGGGCCGGTGGGCGAATGGTTGCCGGGAATCCACTGCGGGTACAGCAGGGTCATCGGGCCGGGCTTGGCCGGCACGGTGGCGGTCACCTTGAAGATGCGCCGGGCCAGATCGCGCGCGTCTACATCGATGCGCAGCAGGCCGGGAGCTGCGGCGTTGGCCGGCGGCGAAATCTGTGCGAGCGCGGGCGTGGCCACCAGCGCAAACAGCAACGACATCGCCAGGGCTCGGGTCTTCATCAGGCAGTTTCCAACAACGGGGAATCCTCCGATGCTAGGCCTGTGCGATGGCCGGCCCCATGGCCAAAGGTCATGGGCGGTGCGCCCGCCCGGCCATGCCAAAGGCGTGCGAACCAAGGTTCGCACCCACCAGATCAGTTTCGGTTCGCACCCACACCGGGTAGTGGCGGGCCGTACCCTGCAAACGTCCTTCCGCGGTCAGTCGACCAGGCGCAGGCGCAGTTCCTTCGGCAGCGCGAACACCATCGATTCCGGTTCGCCGTCCAGCTCGCCCACGCCGGTGGCGCCCAGCTCGGCCAGGCGCGCCAGCACGCCATCGACCAGCACCTGCGGCGCCGAGGCGCCGGCGGTCACGCCGATGTGCTGCTTGCCTGCCACCCATGCCGGGTCGATCTCGTGCGCACCATCGATCAGGTACGACTCCACGCCTTCGCGGCGGGCCAGCTCGCTCAGACGGTTGGAGTTGGAGCTGTTCGGCGAACCGACCACCAGCACCAGGTCGCAGCGCTTGGCCAGGTCGCGCACAGCATCCTGGCGGTTCTGCGTGGCGTAGCAGATGTCGTCGTTCTTCGGGCCCTGCATCGCAGGGAACCGCTCGCGCAGCGCATCGATGATGCCGCGCGTGTCATCCACCGACAGCGTGGTCTGGGTGGTGTAGGCGAAGTTTTCCGGCTGGTTGATCTGCAGCGTCGCGACCTGCTCGACATCCTCGACCAGGTAGATCTGCCCGGTCCCGGCTTCGCGGTTCCACTGGCCCATGGTGCCCTCCACTTCCGGGTGACCGGCGTGGCCGATCAGCACCACGTCACGGCCGGCACGGCAGTGGCGCGCGACCTCGAAGTGGACCTTGGTCACCAGCGGGCAGGTGGCGTCGAACACCTTCAGGCCACGGCGCTCGGCTTCCTGGCGCACGGCCTGGGACACGCCATGCGCGCTGAAGATCACGGTGTTGTTGTCCGGAACCTCGTCGAGCTCTTCGACGAAGATCGCGCCGCGCTGCTTCAGGTCGTCGACCACGAAGCGGTTGTGCACCACTTCATGGCGGACATAGATGGGCGCGCCCAGCGTTTCGATCGCGCGCTTGACGATCTCGATCGCACGATCGACACCGGCACAGAAACCACGCGGGTTGGCGAGCAGCACATCCATCAGTTCAGTCTCCCGGCGGCAGCCGGCTTACGGTTTCGGGTTGGCATTATCCGCCTTTTTGGCGGACTTGCCGTCGAACAGGCCAAACAGCGCGATGCCGATGGCACCCACCACGATGGCCGAGTCGGCGATGTTGAACGAGGGCCAGGTGTAGCTGCCCACGTACCACTGGATGAAGTCGACCACGTGGCCGTGCACCTGGCGGTCGATCACGTTGCCGATGGCGCCACCGATGATCAGCGCATACGGCACCGCGGCCTTCCAGTTGCCGCGGGCGGTGCCGCGCAGCCACCACGCCATCAGCCCGCTGATGGCGATCGCCAGCGCGGTGAAGAAGTACTTCTGCCAGCCACCGGCGTCGCTCAGGAAACTGAATGCCGCGCCGGTGTTGTAGGTGCGGTACCAGTTCCAGAAGCCGTCGATGACCACCACCGGCTGGAACTCCGGCAGGCTGGACAGCACCCAGGCCTTGGACCACTGGTCCAGGCCGATGATGGCCACCGACAGCAGCAGCCAGACCAGGGCGTTCGGATGCGGACGGGGCGCGGCCATCAGAACCAGCTCCGCACTTCGCCGGCGCCGGTCACGTTGCTCACGCAACGGCCGCACAGCTCGGGATGGTCGGCGTTGCTGCCGACGTCGGCGCGGTGGTGCCAGCAGCGCACGCACTTGGCCTTGGTGGTCGGCTGGGCGCTGACGAACACCTCGTCGGTGGTCGCCGGGCGCACCTGCACGTCGCCACTGATGAACAGGAAACGCAGTTCATCGGCCAGCGGCTGCCAGCGCGCGGCCTGTTCTTCGCTGGCGGCGATGGTGATCTCCGCTTCCAGCGCCGCACCGATCGCACCGTTGGCGCGCATCGGCTCGAGCACCTTGGCCACCTGCTCGCGCACGGCCAGCAGCTGGTCGAAGTCGGCGGCATTGAGCTGGGCATCGGCCGGCAACGGCGCCAGGCCGTCATACCAGGTGGTGAACAGCACGTGGCCGGCGCGTTCGCCCGGCAGGTAGCCCCACAGCTCGTCGGCGGTGAAGGTCAGGATCGGCGCCACCCAGCGGGTGAATGCTTCGGCGATGTGGTACATCGCGCTCTGGGCCGAACGGCGACCGTGCGAATCGGTCGGCATGGTGTACAGCCGGTCCTTGGTCACGTCCAGGTACAGCGAGCCCAGGTCCACACTGCAGAAGTTCAGCAGCAGCTGCACGATCTCGGCCATGTTGTAGCCGTCGTAGGCCGCCTTGATCTTCTCCTGCAGCTCCCACGCGCGATGCACGATCCAGCGGTCCAGCGCGACCATCTGCTCGAGCGGCTGCAGGTGCAGCGCCGGGTCGAAACCGTCCAGGTTGCCGAGCAGGAAGCGCGCGGTGTTGCGCAGGCGGCGGTAGGCGTCGGCGTTGCGCTTGAGGATCTCCTGCGACAGCGACATCTCGTTGCTGTAGTCGGCCGAGGCGATCCACAGGCGCAGGATGTCCGCGCCCAGCTTGTTCATGATGTCCTGCGGCTCGATACCGTTGCCCAGCGACTTGGACATCTTGCGGCCGTGCTCGTCCACGGTGAAGCCGTGGGTCAGGCACTGCTTGTACGGAGCGCGCTTGTCGATCGCCACGCCGGTCAGCAGCGAGGACTGGAACCAGCCGCGGTGCTGGTCGGACCCTTCCAGGTACAGGTCGGCCGGCTTGCCGAAGCCACGCGCGGCGAGAACGCCTTCATGGGTCACGCCCGAATCGAACCAGACGTCGAGGATGTCGGTGACCTTCTCGTAGTCGGCCGCGTCGGCACCGAGCAGTTCGGCGGCGTCCAGCGAATACCACACGTCGATGCCCTCGGCTTCGACGCGGTCGGCGACCTGCTGCATCAGCTCCACCGAACGCGGATGGATCTCGCCGGTCTGGCGGTGGGTGAACAGTGCGATCGGCACGCCCCAGGTGCGCTGGCGCGAGATGGTCCAGTCCGGGCGACCGTCGACCATGCTCTGGATGCGCGCCTTGCCCCAGGTCGGGAACCAGCCGACGGTGTCGATGGCGGCCAGCGCATCGTTGCGCAGGTTGCCCTTGTCCATCGAGATGAACCACTGCGGGGTGGCGCGGAACACCACCGGCGTCTTGTGGCGCCAGCAGTGCGGGTAGCTGTGGCGGATCGGATGGAACGCCAGCAGCGAACCGTTGTCGCGCAGCACGCCGACGATGGCCTCCTGCGCCTTCCACAGGTGCTGGCCAGCCAGCACCACGTCACCGGCCGGCGGGGTCGATTCCAGGTACACGCCGCGGCCGTCGATCGGAGTGACCTGGCCAGCGTTGTACTTGTCCAGCAGGCCGTACTTCTGGCTGACCACGAAGTCTTCCTGGCCGTGGCCGGGGGCGGTGTGCACCGCACCGGTACCGTCCTCGTCGGAGACATGGTCGCCATTGAGCACCAGGATCTCGCGCTCCGGGTAGAACGGATGCGCCAGCAGCTGGTTTTCCAGCGCAGCGCCGGCGGTTTCACCGTGCAGCACCACTTCGTCCACGCCATAGCGCTGCAGCGCGCGCTCGGCCAGGGCCGCGGCCAGCACCAGCCAGCGGCGCTTGCCGTTGTGGGCCGGGCCTTCGGCCAGCACGTAGCGGATCTCCGCGCCCAGCGACACCGCCAGCGAGGCCGGCAGCGTCCACGGGGTGGTGGTCCAGATCGGTACGGCCACTTCGACGTCGGCCGGCACGCTCACGCCGAACGCCTGGCCGATGGCCTGCGCATCACGTGCGGCGTAGGCCACGTCGATCGCCGGCGATTCCTTTTCCTGGTACTCGATCTCGGCCTCGGCCAGCGCCGAGCCACAGTCGAAGCACCAGTACACCGGCTTGGCGCCGCGGACCAGGTGGCCGTTGGCCACGACCTTGGCCAGCGCGCGGATCTCGTTGGCTTCGAAATCGAAGCTCAGGGTCTTGTACGGGTTGTCCCAGTCACCGGTCACGCCCAGGCGCTTGAAGTCCACGCGCTGGATGTTGATCTGCTCTTCGGCGAACTCGCGGCACTTCTGGCGGAATTCGACGGCGTCAAGCTTGGTGCCGACCTTGCCCCACTTCTTCTCGACCGCGATCTCGATCGGCAGGCCATGGCAGTCCCAGCCCGGCACGTAGGGCGCATCGAAGCCGGCCAGGTAGCGCGACTTGACGATGATGTCCTTCAGGATCTTGTTGACCGCGTGGCCCAGGTGGATGCGGCCGTTGGCGTATGGCGGGCCGTCATGCAGCACGAACAGCGGGCGGCCGGCGGCGTTGTCGCGCAGCTGCTGGTAGAGCCCCTGCTCTTCCCACCGCGCCAGAATGCCCGGCTCGCGCTTGGGCAGGTCGCCGCGCATCGGGAATTCGGTGGCTGGCAGGTTCAGGGTGGTCTTGTAGTCCTGGCTCACGCAGTGGCTCGCAATCTATGTTCGGAAAGGATGGCGCGCGCCTGTTCGGCGTCGCGGTGCATCTGGTCGGTCAGCGCCGCCAGATCATTGAATTTCTCTTCGTCGCGCAGCTTGGCGACGAACTCCACGTCGATGTGGCGGCCGTACAGGTCGCCCTGGAAATCGAACAGGTGGGCTTCCAGCAGCGGCTCCACGCCCTCCACCGTCGGCCGCGTACCGAAGCTGGACACCGAAGGCCAGGGCTGGTCGAACACGCCGTGCACCCAGGTCGCGTAGATGCCCGACAGTGCCGGGATCTTCGGGAAGCGCAGGTTGGCGGTGGGGAAGCCCAGCGTACGGCCGAGCTGGCGCCCGCGCACCACTCGCCCGCTGATCGCGTAGGGGCGGCCGAGCAGGTCGTTGGCGCGGGCGAAATCGCCCTCCTGCAGCAGCTGGCGGATGCGGGTGCTGGAGATGCGCTCGCCGTGCAGGTCCACCGCTTCGATCTCGCCCGCGGTGAAGCCGAGTTCGGCGCCCATCTCCTGCAGCAGTGCCAGATCACCGCGGCGGCGGTTGCCGAAGCAGAACTCCGGCCCGATCCAGACTTCGCGGGCGCCCAGCCGGTGCACCAGCAACCGGCGCACGAAGGTCTCGGCCGGCATCGCCGCCATCGCCGCGTCGAAACGCAGCAGGCCGATCGCATCGACGCCGAGCTCGCGCAGGATCTCGACCTTGCTGCGCGCCAGGGTCAGCCGCGGCGGCGGCGTGCCCTGGGCGAAGAATTCACGCGGCAGCGGCTCGAATGCCACGGCCACTGCGGCCACGCCCAAGGCGCGCGCGCGGGCAACTGCGTGGCGGACCAGCGCACGATGGCCCAGGTGGAGGCCATCGAATGCACCGATACAGACCACGCTTCCGTTGGGGAACAGCTCCCCGCCCTCGACGCTTCTGAACAGCCTGCTCATCAACTCTCGTTCCGGCCCGACCGGGGCCGCCGCTTCAATGGTGTAACCCTGAAGTATAGCCGCCACGGACCGCGATCAATGCCCGCGCAGGTCGCGCGGGCGGAAGCCCATCGCCAGCATGGCCACCGCGTAGGTCGCGCCGCCGCCGCCGACCAGCAGCATCAGGCCACCGATACGGTGCCATTTGTCCATGCCGGTGAAGTCGGGAACCCAGTGCAGCAGGGCCAGCAGCACGCCGACCATGGCCACGCAGGCCACCCCCAGCCGCACCAGATAGCCGCCCCAGCCCGGCCGCCGCTGGTAGACATCGGTCTTGCCCAGCCAGTACCAGAGCAGGCCCAGGTTCAGGTAACTGGACAGCGCACTGGCGATGCCCAGTGCCAGGTGCAGGCCCGGCTGCTTGCCGATGGCCGCCATCACGCCCTGTGCCTTCAGCTCGTCCGGCACCATCACCTGGTACAGCACGGCCAGCAGGGCGAAGTTGAACACCATGTTGGCCACCAGCGCGGCAACACCGGCGCGCACCGGGGTCTTGGTGTCCTGGCGGGCGTAGAAGGCCGGCAACACCACCTTGAGCAGGGCGAACGCCGGCAGGCCGAAGCTCAGGCCGTACACCGACAGCGCGGTCATGCGGGTATCGAACGCGGTGAACTGGCGGTACTGGAACAGGGTGGCGATCAGCGGCTCGGCCAGCAGCACCAGGCCCAGCATCGCCGGCACCGAGATCAGCAGGGTCATGCGCAGGCCCCAGTCCAGCGAGCGCGAGAAGCCCTCGCGGTCGGTGCTGACGTGGTGGCGGGCCAGCGCCGGCAGGATCACCGTGCCCAGCGCCACGCCGAACACACCCAGCGGCAGCTCCAGGAAGCGATCGGCCAGCGACAGCCAGGACTGCGAGCCGTCGGTCAGCTTGGCCGCGATGAGGGTATCCAGCAGCAGGTTGATCTGCGCCACCGACGAACCGAACAGGGTCGGCACCATCAGCGTCAGCACCTTGCGCACGCCCGGATGGTTCCAGCCCCAGCGCGGCAGGGTCAGCAGGTTGATGCCCTTCAGCGAGGGCAGCTGGAACAGCAACTGCAGGAGGCCGGCCGCCAGCACCGCCCAGCCCAGCGCCAGGATCTGCTTCTCCGGGGTGCCGCCCAGCCGCGGCGCCAGCCACAGCGCACCGGCGATCATGCACAGGTTGAGGATGACCGGGGTCAGCGCCGGCATCGCGAAGCGCTGGAAGCTGTTCAGCGCACCGCCGGCCAGCGCGGTCAGCGACACGAACAGCAGGAACGGGAAGGTCAGGCGGAACAGGTCGACCAGCAGGGTCTGCTTGACCGGGTCGGTGTCAGCACCACTTGAGAATGCCACCGCCAGCTGCGGCGCGAAGATCAGCGCCAGGGCGGTGACCAGCATCAGCACCCCGCCCAGGGTGCCGGCGGTCCGGGACATCAGCTCACGCAGTTCGGCGTGGCTGCGGGTCTCCTTCACCTCGGTGAACACCGGCACGAAGGCGGTGGAGAAGGACCCCTCCGCGAACAACCGGCGCAGGAAATTGGGTATCCTGAAGGCAACCCAGAACGCATCGGTAACCGCATTGGTGCCGAACGTGGTAGTGATCACCTGATCCCGGACAAGTCCGAGAACCCGCGAGACCATGGTCATGCTGCTGAACGACAGCAGGCCCCGCAACATCTTCGGTGAACTCACTCAGCGTCCCTCTTGACAATCGACTTGACGTGCATTTCTCGGGCCATCATACTAGCTAGCTTGCTGTTCCCATAACACCGATTTTTTCAGGAAACCACCACCGTGGCCAATATCAAGTCCGCCAAGAAGCGCGCCAAGCAGACCGTCGTGCGCAACGCGCGCAACGTGGCTCAGCGCTCGATGCTGCGCACCGCTGTCAAGAAAGTAATCAAGGCGCTGGACGCCAACGATGCCGCCGGCGCCGAAGCCGCCTTCGCCGTTGCCCAGCCGATCCTGGATCGCTTCAGCGCGCGTGGCCTGATCCACAAGAACAAGGCTGCTCGCCACAAGAGCCGCCTGAACGACCGCATCAAGGCCCTCAAGGCCGCCTGATCCGGCGTTGCCGCCCTGCCCCTCGGGGTTGGGCAGCAGACAAAAGCCCGGCCCCGGCCGGGTTTTTTGTTGCCTGCGGTCCGGGCGATCCCACGGGACCCGCGCGACCGGTAGTGCCGGCCGCTGGTCTGCGGTTCACCGGGATTGCCGGCCAGCGGCCGGCACTACCAAATGAAAAACCCGGCCGAAGCCGGGTTTTCCGCATGGAACCACAACGGCATTCACTGCGCGTTGCGGGCTTCCAGCTCGTCTTCCTTCTGGCGATCGAAGAAGGCCATGATCCGGCTCATGATCGGGAAGGTACCTTCGCGGCCCAGCGCGGAAACCAGGAACCACGGCTCCTTCCAGCCCAGCTCGGCGACGATCTGCTCGGCCGCGGCCTGCGCCTCGTCTTCGAACATCAGGTCAGCCTTGTTCAGCACCAGCCAGCGCGGCTTGTTCAGCAGCTCCGGATCGTGCTTCTCCAGCTCGCGTTCAATCGCACGCACCTGCTCCACCGGCGAAATGCCCTCCACGCCGCCTTCCATCGGCGAGATGTCCACCAGGTGCAGCAGCAGGCGGGTGCGCTGCAGGTGGCGCAGGAACTGCGCACCCAGGCCGGCGCCGTCCGCAGCACCTTCGATCAGGCCCGGAATGTCGGCGATCACGAAGCTGCGGTGGTTCTCCACCTTCACCACACCCAGGTTCGGGTACAGCGTGGTGAACGGGTAATCGGCCACCTTCGGCGTTGCCGCCGAAACGGCACGGATCAGGGTGCTCTTGCCGGCGTTGGGGAAGCCCAGCAGGCCGACATCGGCCAGCAGCTTCAGCTCCAGCTTCAGCGTGCGCTCTTCGCCCGGCTCGCCCGGCAGCGCCTGGCGCGGCGAGCGGTTGGTCGAGCTCTTGAAGTGCATGTTGCCCAGGCCACCGCGACCGCCCTTGGCCACCAGCAGGCGGTCGCCGTGCTGGGTCAGGTCGCCGATGACTTCATCGGTGGCAACGTTGATGACCACGGTGCCGACCGGCACGGTGATGGTCAGATCTTCGCCGCCCTTGCCATAGGCCTGGCGGCCCATGCCGTTCTCGCCGCGCTGCGCCTTGAAGATACGCTCATGGCGGAAGTCGACCAGGGTGTTCAGGTTTTCGTCGGCGCGGATGTACACGCTGCCGCCCGCACCGCCGTCGCCGCCGTCCGGGCCGCCGAGCGGAATGAACTTCTCGCGACGGAAGCCAATGCAGCCGTTGCCGCCGTTGCCGGCGAACACTTCGATTTCTGCTTCGTCTACCAGTTTCATTGTTTCGATGCCTGCGATGGGCGCGACCTGTTGGCCGCCACCTTGAATGTCATGCCGGCCGCGGGCCGGCAACCCGGCCCAGCCGGTCTTGCTTCAACTCTAACGAAAAGCCCCGCCGAAGCGGGGCTCTCCATGCAGCGTGCTCTTCATCCAGCACGGCCATGCCGCGGCACGGGTGCCGGCGATGCCTGGATCAGGCGTCGGCCGAGACGATGCTGACGGTGCGACGCTTCTTGGCGCCCTTGACCGAGAACTCCACCTTGCCGTCCACGAGGGCGAACAGGGTGTGGTCACGGCCCAGGCCAACGCCGGTGCCCGGGTGGAACTGGGTGCCGCGCTGACGCACGATGATGTTGCCGGCTTCGATGGCCTGGCCGCCGAAGATCTTGACGCCCAGGTACTTCGGGTTGGAGTCGCGACCGTTGCGCGAGGAGCCTACGCCCTTTTTATGTGCCATGACTGCTTCTCCTGATGCTTAGCCGGCGATGCCGGTGATCTCGATTTCGGTGTAGTACTGACGGTGACCCTGACGCTTCATGTGGTGCTTGCGGCGACGGAACTTGATGATCCGGACCTTGTCAGCACGACCCTGGGACAGGACCTTGGCGGTGACGGCAGCGCCCTTCAGCGCATCGCCCAGCTTCACGCCGTCGCTGTCACCCAGCATCAGGATGTTGTCAAACTTGATCTCGCTGCCGACTTCGACTTCGAGCTTTTCAATGCGGAGCTTTTCGCCCTGCGCCACGCGGTATTGCTTACCGCCGGTGACCAGTACTGCGTACATGACCAGGCCTTCCTCTGTAGTTATTGTGGTCTGAGCTGCCGCCATCGAGGGCGGACAGGAGCGGAATTGTACGCAGATCAGCGGGCGCGGGTCAAGTCAACCCCCGAACGCCGCTGGGGACGGCTCCGGAACGGGGTCAGATCCCTTTTCACCCCGTGAAAAGGGATCTGACCCCTGCCTGACGGCCTGTCTCACCAGATGAGACATCGGGCTGGCATTGTCGCCCATTGCCCCCATCTGGTCACCTCGGTAGGCTGACCGATTGCCGTTCCCTGCTGGCCCGGCACCCAGCCAACGCCCCCACAACCGGATCCCCCATGGCGATGGATTTCATCCGCATCCGCGGCGCGCGGACGCACAACCTGAAGAACCTCGACCTCGACCTGCCCCGCGACAAGCTGATCGTGATCACCGGCCTGTCCGGCTCGGGCAAGTCCTCGCTGGCGTTCGACACCATCTATGCAGAAGGCCAGCGCCGCTATGTCGAGTCGCTGTCGGCCTATGCGCGCCAGTTCCTGAGCGTGATGGAAAAGCCGGACCTGGACCACATCGAGGGCCTGTCCCCGGCGATCTCGATCGAGCAGAAGTCGACCTCGCACAACCCGCGTTCGACGGTCGGCACGATCACCGAGATCTACGACTACCTGCGCCTGCTGTACGCCCGCGTCGGCACCCCGCGCTGCCCGGACCACGGCTATCCGCTGGAGGCGCAGACGGTCAGCCAGATGGTCGACCAGGTGCTGACCCTGGACCCGGAACAGCGCTACATGCTGCTGGCCCCGGTCATCCGCGACCGCAAGGGCGAGCATGCCCAGGTGTTCGACCAGCTGCGCGCGCAGGGTTTCGTGCGCGTGCGCGTGGACGGCGAGCTGCATGAAATCGATGCGGTGCCGCCGCTGGCGCTGCGCCAGAAGCACACCATCGAGGCGGTGATCGACCGCTTCCGCCCGCGCGAGGACATCAAGCAGCGCCTGGCCGAGAGCTTCGAGACCGCGCTGAAGCTGGGCGACGGCATGGCCTCGGTGCAGAGCCTGGACAGTGCCGACGCTTCGCCGACGCTGTTCTCCTCCAAGTACTCCTGTCCGGTCTGCGATTACTCGCTGCCGGAGCTGGAACCGCGCCTGTTCTCGTTCAACGCACCGATGGGCGCGTGCCCCGGCTGCGACGGCCTGGGCATGGCCGAATTCTTCGATCCTTCGCGCGTGGTGGTGCATCCCGAGCTGTCGCTGGCCGCCGGCGCGGTGCGCGGCTGGGACCGCCGCAACGCCTATTACTTCCAGCTGATCGCCTCGCTGGCCAAGCACTACCGGTTCGACGTCGACGCGGCGTGGAACTCGCTGCCGGCCAAGGTGCAGCAGGCCGTGCTGTACGGCAGCGGCGATGAGGCGATCACCTTCACCTACTTCACCGAAGCCGGTGGCCGCACCCAGCGCAAGCACCGCTTCGAGGGCATCATTCCGAACCTCGAACGCCGCTACAAGGAAACCGAGTCGCCGGCGGTGCGCGAAGAACTGTCCAAGTACATCAGCGAGCAGCCGTGCCCGGAATGCCACGGCGCGCGCCTGAACAAGGCGGCTCGCAACGTGTTCGTGGCCGACCGCCCGCTGCCGGAGCTGGTGGTGCTGCCGATCGACGAGGCGCTGAAGTTCTTCAGCGAACTGAGCCTGCCGGGCTGGCGTGGCGAGATCGCCGCGAAGATCGTCAAGGAAATCGGCGAACGCCTCGGCTTCCTGGTCGATGTAGGCCTGGATTACCTGACCCTGGAGCGCAAGGCCGACACCCTGTCCGGTGGTGAGGCACAGCGCATCCGCCTGGCCAGCCAGATCGGCGCCGGCCTGGTCGGCGTGATGTACGTGCTCGACGAGCCGTCCATCGGCCTGCACCAGCGCGACAACGAACGCCTGCTCGGCACCCTCACCCGCCTGCGCGACCTGGGCAACACGGTGATCGTGGTCGAGCATGACGAGGATGCGATCCGCCTGGCCGACTACGTGCTGGACATCGGCCCGGGCGCGGGCGTGCATGGCGGCGAGATCGTCGGCCAGGGCACCCTGCAGGACATCCTGGAGGCACCGCGCTCGCTGACCGGCCAGTACCTGTCGGGCAAGCGCGCGATCGAGATCCCCGCGCGCCGGCACAAGCCGAACCCGAAGATGACCCTGCACCTGCGCGGGGCCAGCGGCAACAACCTCAAGGGCGTGGACCTGGCGATTCCGTCGGGCCTGCTGACCTGCGTGACCGGTGTATCCGGCTCCGGCAAGTCCACCCTGATCAACGACACCCTGTTCTCGCTGGCCGCCAACGAGATCAACGGTTCCTCGCACCCGATCGCCCCGTACAAGGAGATCGATGGCCTGGACCTGTTCGACAAGGTGGTGGACATCGACCAGTCGCCGATCGGCCGCACCCCGCGTTCGAACCCGGCCACCTACACCGGCCTGTTCACTCCCCTGCGCGAACTGTTTGCACAGGTGCCCGAAGCGCGTGCGCGTGGCTATTCGCCGGGCCGTTTCAGCTTCAACGTGCGCGGTGGCCGCTGCGAAGCCTGCCAGGGCGACGGCCTGATCAAGGTGGAGATGCACTTCCTGCCGGACGTATACGTGCCCTGCGACGTCTGCCATGGCAAGCGCTACAACCGCGAGACGCTGGAGATCCTGTACAAGGGCTTCAACATCAACGACGTGCTGGAAATGACCGTCGAGGATGCACTGAAGCTGTTCGAACCGGTGCCGTCGATCGCACGCAAGCTGGAAACCCTGGTCGACGTCGGCCTGAGCTACATCAAGCTGGGCCAGAGCGCGACCACGCTGTCCGGTGGTGAAGCACAGCGCGTGAAGCTGTCCAAGGAACTGTCGCGCCGCGATACCGGCCGCACCCTGTACATCCTCGACGAACCGACCACCGGCCTGCACTTCCACGACATCGAAGCGCTGCTGGGCGTGCTGCACAAGCTGCGCGACGAAGGCAACACGGTGGTGGTGATCGAGCACAACCTGGACGTCATCAAGACCGCCGACTGGATCGTCGACCTGGGTCCGGAAGGCGGCCACCGCGGTGGCACCATCCTGGTCACCGGCACGCCGGAAGACGTGGCGGCCTGTCCGCAGTCGTATACCGGCCAGTTCCTGGCGCGCATGCTGCCGTCCACCAGCGCGCGCCCGGAACAGCCGGCCGCCGTGGCCAACAAGCCCGACGCCCGCCCGCCACGCAAGGTGAAGCCTGAGAAGCCGGCCAAGGTTGCCAAGAAGGCCGCGGCCGCCAAGAGCACCGGCAAGGCCAGCAAGAGCACATCGAAGAAGAAGGACGCCTGATGAGCAGCGAACACAAGATCCTGGCCCGCATCCCGATCAGCGTGCGCTGGCGTGACATGGACAGCATGGGCCACGTCAACAACGCCAAGTACATTTCCTACCTGGAAGAAGCGCGCGTGCGCTGGATGCTGGGCGTGGACGGCGTATCGATGACCGACCGCATCGCACCGGTGGTGGCCGCGACCAACGTCAATTACCGGCTGCCGATCGTGTGGCCCAACGACATCCTGGTCGAACTGTTCGTCGAGCGCCTGGGCAACAGCAGCGTGACCATCGGCCACCGCATCGTCGACCAGCAGGACGCGTCGAAGCTGTACTCGGACGGCAACGTGGTGGTGGTGTGGATGGATACGCAGACCGGCAAGAGCGCGCCGCTGCCGGAGGCGATCCGCAGCGCCTCCACCTGACGCGCCCTGGTAGGTGCCGACGTTGGTCGGCACGCTTTGGCTGCAATGAGGTTGCCGGCCAGCGGCCGGCACTACCGATCCCATTCAATGGACTGACATGATCCACCAGACTGAACTGCGCGACCCGCTGCCCGGCATGGTCCCCTTCCCCACCGACGTCTTTCCCGCCGACCAGGCCTGGCTCGGCCAGCACCTGCTGCCGCTGCTGAAGATCGACCTGGGCGTGCTGCGGCCGGAACTGGCCGGCCAGGTGGCGACGATGCTGTGCCCGATCGAGCCGTACGACGGCTGCATCGGCGAGACCACCGAAGAACACCACAACGATTTCACCGGCACCAACTGGATCGCCTTCGAACTGACCGCCGGCAACCAGATGCGCTTCCTCGGCAATGAGGGCTATTTCATCGGCGAGGCGGTGCAGGACAAGGATGCGCAGGAGCACATCGCGCAGATGCGCGACAGCTACGCCAAGGCCCGCGATTACCATGCCGCGCACGGCCGTCTCGCCTGCTACTCGCGCTACGGCAAGGGTGAGGCCAGCGAACGCGACTACCTGGATACGCTGGGCGGACCGATAGGCTTCGGCAACTGGACCGAGACCGCGGAGATTCCCGCGGCCTTCGAACTGGGCTTCACCGACGCTGCCGATGACCCAAACGCTGCGGACGATGCCGAAACGGTGATCATCACCCGCAACGGCAACAAGTTCTTCGCCGTGGCCGGCGTAGCCGGCTACAACTGGTGCGCCACAGGCGCCGATGCGATCGTGATGCTGTACGAGCCGGAAAGCCGCACCGTGCTGTTCTCGTACGACTGGTCGTAAGGCCCTTTGATCGTGCCGGCCAGCGGCCGGTACTACACGATCCTCTGCGCCACCGGCGCCGACGCGGTCGAGGTGCTGTACGAGCCGGAAAGCCGCACCGTGCTGTTCTCGTACGACTGGTCGTAAGG